>JBDTOL010000063.1:0-27731 GCA_039933235.1 Spartobacteria bacterium
CGGCGCAAGACGCTCCCGACCGACCCGACCGCGGCCGACGTTTCCCGGAACGGCGGCTAGCACACGGTAGCGCCCCTATCGCCTAACGACTCAGCAGCTTGCGCAGCTCTTTCACGGAGGTCACGGGCGCTTTGCAGGTGAAATCCTCGCAGACATACACCGCGGCCTTCCCATCGACCGGCTGCATCCCTTTGAGCTCCTCCAGTTTCCCAGCGAGATATTTCTGCCCGCCGCCGCCATCGGCCAGCAGGACGATCGTGTCGGGGAGGTAATGCCGGCGCGTCTCCTCGAGCAAAGCCCGCGTGTCCGCGGCATCCGGTTTCCCGGCGATCACGATCTGCTTCGGTTTCGCCAGGCTGAAGTCGAGCGCGACCAGCATCTGCGGCATCGCGCTCGGGTAATGGTTCAGCGCGGCGGAAAAGGCCGCGATCGTCTCTTTGCCCCGCGCGCGCCACTCCTTCGAGTCGCGGATCTGCCCGAGCCGGAGCAAGTTCAGCGCGGCAATCGAGCTCGGCGCCGGCTCGGCATTGTCGTTGTCCTCTTTCAGCCGGAGCAAAATGCTCGGGTCCTCGCCCGTGCTGGTGAAATAGCCGCCGTTCTTCTCGTCCCAGAAGAGCCGGTCCTGGGTCGCCTGCAATTGCTCGGCCAGGCGAAGCCACTGCACGTCGAACGAGGCCTCGTAGAGATCGAGCAAGCCCTGGATGTAAAACGCGTAATCCTCCGCAAACCCGCCGATCTCCGACGCCCCGCCTCGATAGCTCCGCTGCAGCGTGCGGGTCTTGCTGTCGTAGAGTTTGTCCCGCACGAATTCGGCGGCCCGGGTCGCGGCCGCGAGATAATTCTGGTCGCCCAGCACCTGTGCACCGCGGGCAAACGCGGAAATCATCAGGCCGTTCCAAGCCGTGATGATCTTGTCGTCGAGGTGCGGCCGGGGGCGCTTCGCCCGCAGCTCGAGCAGTGTCGCCCGGCGGTAGCGCATCGATTCGTCCACATCGAGCTTGCTCCTGCCAAAGTGTTTCGCCGTCTCGGCGAAGGTTTGCGGTTCATACAGAATGTTTTTACCCTGGAATTCCCCCTGCGGATCGCTCCCCTCAGGCGCGTTCCCCTCTTCCTCGACCCCGTATTGGTAATCAAAGATCTCGGCGTTTTCGCCCAAGGCCTTGTCGATCTCTTTCTTCGTCCAGACGTAGAAGGCGCCCTCGGCTTTCTCTTTTCCGCCGGGTTTCGTTAGGCTGTCGGCGTCCTCGGCGGAATAGAATCCCCCGCTGGCATCGGTCAGGTCGCGGTGGACGTAGTCGAGAACGTCGCGCGCGATCGATTCGTAGCGCCGGTCCCCCGTAATCTGATACGCGTCGAGATAGGCCGCGGCCAGTTGCGCCTGGTCGTAGAGCATCTTTTCGAAATGCGGCACGCGCCAGAGCGCATCGACTGAATAGCGATGAAAACCGCCCCCGAGTTGGTCGTGCATTCCTCCCGCCGCCATCTTGCGAAGTGTGAATAGCGCCATCTCGAGCGCCGCTTCGCCCGCTTCCGATTTTTCGCCGGACCGGTGGTAGACCTGGAAGAGAAAGTCGAGCGTAACCGGCCGCGGGAACTTCGGCGCGCTGCCGAATCCGCCCTCCCGCAAATCGTAACTGAGGACGATCTGCTGATAGGCCGCGTCGATCAGCTTCGGATCGATTTTTCCCTCGCCCGCTCCGGCGGGCGCCGCGGCGGAGCGGGCCAGCGCAGCCATGATCTGGCTGCCGCTCGCGCTGATCTTGGCGTGATCGTTCGCCCAAGCATCCGCGATCCGGTGCAGCACTTTCAGAAAGCTCGGTTGCCCGTGCCGATCCTCCGGCGGGAAATAGGTGCCACCGACGAACGGTTTAAGCCCCGGGGTCAACCAAACGTTCAGCGGCCACCCGCCACCGCCGGTCGTGGCCTGGACGAAAGTCATGTAGACGCGATCGACATCCGGCCGCTCTTCCCGGTCGACCTTGATATTCACGAAGCGCGAATTCATGAAAGCCGCGACCTCTTCGTTCTCGAACGACTCGCGTTCCATCACGTGGCACCAGTGACAGGTGGAATAGCCGATCGAGAGAAAGATCGGCTTTCTCTCCTTGCGCGCCTTGGCGAAGGCTTCCTCGCCCCAAGGGAACCAATCGACCGGGTTGTGCGCGTGCTGGAGAAGGTAAGGCGACTTCTCGTGGATGAGCCGGTTGGTATGCTCGACGTGCGCGGGCGGTCTATCGGCGGCGGCTGACGGAGTCGGTGTCACGCCATCACCTTACAGGCAAAGCCCCGCGATCAAAACGCTGGCCTCCTGCTCCAAATCCTAATCCTACTCCTGCTCCTACTCGTGCTCCCAAGTGTAGCGGCGGCTGTGTCAGCCGCCGAGCGCATCTGCGGGCGACACGCCCGCCGCTACACCAAACCGCTCCAGCGCGCGGTTGCAGGATATGCTTCAATGGCTCCGGTGGACGCTGCGCATCTAACGATTCTCTCCCTTGCCATCGGGATCGTCGCCTTCCTCTATTCATCGGTCGGGCACGCCGGCGCCTCGGGTTATATCGCCGTCATGACGTTGCTCGGCCTTGCGCCAACGACGGTTCGCCCCACCGCGCTCCTTCTCAATATTCTGGTCGCGATCATCGGATCGCTGCAATTTGCGCGGGCCGGTTATTTCCGCTGGAACTTGTTTTGGCCTTTCGCGTTGCTTTCCGTCCCCGCGGCGTATCTCGGCGGATACATGCAATTGCCGGTCGCAGTATTGAGAACGCTGATCGGACTGGTCCTGCTCTTTTCCGCCGCGCGTTTGCTCTCGCGTCGGGGCGACCCGCCGGAGGTGTCGTCTCCGCCGCCCGGCACCGCGATCGGCCTGGGAGGTGCGATCGGTTTGCTCTCCGGTCTTACCGGAACCGGCGGCGGCATTTTTCTAACGCCGGCGCTGCTCTTTCTCCGCTGGGCGCGCATTCGCGAGGCGGCCGCGGTCTCGGCGCTCTTCATCCTCGTGAACTCGATCGCAGGCCTTACCGGTTATTTCGTTGCGCACCGCTCGCTCCCTTCGCTCGGGCTGTTCCTGGCAGGCGCCGCGATCATCGGTGGCGCTGCCGGTTCCTATTTCGGCAGCCGGCGATTCCCGGCCCGCACCATTTCCCTGCTCCTGGCCATTGTGCTGGTTATTGCGGGGACGAAACTGATCCTCACCCGTTAGCGAACGAAAGGAGCGAGGGCAGGCGGAACGCCTGCCCTACAATAATTCGATCCGCGGCGCGCCTTCCGGCGTCCAAGGATTGCGCCGATGGTCGGAGACGAGGATCGCGTCCACCTGCCCGCGGATGAGGCGCAAAAATCCCTCCACGTCTAACCGATGCCGCGCCGGCCCGAAGGGCATGAGATTTTTTTCCGCCAGCCGAAACAACCGCACTGCCGGATACATCCTCCGTCCATCCTTCGGATGAGTCGGCCGCGCATGCTGCTTTTGCAGGTGGACAAACCCGCCGGCGGCCTGGATCAACCCCTTGAAAAAGTTCGCGTCGTCCGAGCGGGTCCGGAGCCAGAGATGCTCGAGCACATCGTGCGCTTCGTAGTAGCGCTGCTCATTCCAGCAGCGAAAGAACCCGAGATAACAGGGATGCTGCGAAACCTCATCGCTCGCCGACGCCGGCGCACCGTCGCCTAGCTGCTCGATGAACTGGGAAATTCTTTGGCCTTTGTCCACGGAAAGCTTACCTTCGTGGCGGCAGTGATGACCGGCAACCGAACACAAATTCTTTCGGAGGGCTGTTCTGCCTACGGCCGCGGGTAAAGGATGACGGCAGTCGGGCTCGCGCTTCTCCTCCTGGCGATTGTCGTTTTGATTTCCTGCTCGGCTCTTTTTTCCGGGCTGGAGACGGCGCTTTTCACCCTCAAGGGCCACGAAATCCAGCGCCTGCAGGATCAGCACCCGTCGCTCGCGCAATTCCTCCGCACGTTCCGCGATAACCCGCGCCGGGTCCTCAATGTCCTCCTCCTCGGCGACACCATGGTCAATGTGCCGCTGACTATTCTCTGTCTCGTCTTCATTTGGGAAGGGCCGCTCATCACTCACCTCCCGTCGTGGCTCGCCGCGCTCGTCATTTTTGCCGTCATCGTCGTGCTTTGCGATCTGATCCCCAAACTGCTCGCGCTCGGGACCGCCTATCGCATCTCGGCTGTGGGCGTCTTCACCCTCAAGGTCATGATGCCGTTGCTCGATCGGGTAGGCGATTTTTTGGAAAACGCCAGCACCCTCGTAATCGATCGGCTGACGCCGGCGCAGTTGCGGATCCGCCCCCAGATCAGCGACGAGGAAATCGAGACGCTGGTCGAGATGGGCGAAGCGGAGGGCACCCTGCAGGAGGCGGAGGGCGAAATGATCCAGGAGATCATCAAGCTGGGCGACAAGACGGCGAAGGATTGCATGACTCCGCGGGTCGATACCTTTGCCGTGCCGGATGATTTGCCTAACGAAGAAGCGATCGCTCTCTTCAGGCAGCGCCGGCATCGGCGCGTGCCGGTCTATGCCGAAACGCCTGACCAGATCGCCGGGATAGTGGACGTGCGGCAATTCCTGCTCGATCCCTCGTGCCATTACACCGAGACGCTCATCCCGCCCTCCTTCGTGGCCGAGACGATGCCCGCGTTGGAATTGCTCCGCCGCTTTCTCTCCCATCCGCAGGGTCTCGCGATCGTGGTCGACGAGTTTGGCGGGACCGAGGGGATCATAACCCTGGGCGATATCATCGAGGAAATCCTGAGCGATGCCGCCCCCCTGGGCGATGCCGATCTCTACATCGAACCGCTCGAGGAAGGCCGTTTCCTGGTCAGCGGGAACGCCCGGCTCGACGACCTGACCGAGCACCTCGGTTTCGAGCTGAGCGCGGACGGGATCGACACAATCGGTGGATATATTTTCAATCGACTGGGCTATCTGCCTAACATTGGAACCCGGCTGGAAATTCCTCGACTCGCCCTCACCATTCGGCGACTGAGCCGGAAGCGAATCGAGGAGGTGCTGCTCGAGCGAACTGCCGCCGGCGCCGAAAACGAGACGGAAGCGGCCCTGGATTCCGAAGCATGATCTCCTGGTTCTTCATCATCCTCTGCTGGACCGCGTCGTTTCTCTTCGCCGGGATCGAGGCGGGACTGCTCTCGCTCGACCGGGTGCGGCTGCGTCACCAGGTGAAGCTGCGCAATCGCGCGGCAATCCGGCTTGATCAATTGCTCAAACAGCCGGAACGCCTGCTCGCCACTGTCCTGCTCGTGACCAATCTGGCCGACATCGCCGGGCTGCTTCTTCTCACCAAGCGGCTCGTCGGATTGTTAGGCACGACCGGTTACCCCATCGCGCTGCTCGTGGCCGCGCCGATTTATCTCTTCCTCCTCGGCGTGTTGCCGAAGTCGCTCTTTCGCCGCTTTCCCTACCGCGCGCTGGCGGCCTCGGCCGGTCTGCTCGTTTTCACCTCACGCGCGCTTTGGCCGGTGCTGGAACTCGGCGCCCGGCTTGGTCTGCTTCTCTTCCGCCGGACCGAGGCGCCCCCGCGCCTCTTCGCCGCGCGCGAGGATCTCAAACAGCTCACGGTCGAGAGCGAACGGCAGGGCGCGCTCACTTCCGCCGAGCGCGCCATGATCCATAACGTGGTCGATTTCCGAACGGTGAAGGTGGCCGACGTGATGGTGCCGCGAGGCAAGGTGGTGGCCGCAAGCCCGGAAACGACGATTCCGCAACTCCTGCAGCTAAGCGAGAAAAACGCGGTCGATCGGGTGCCAGTGATGGGGGAGAACGACCACGCGCTCGGGCTGGTGAATGTTTTTGACGTCCTGCTTGATCGCACTCCGCCGCGCGAACTCGCCGACTACACCGAGTCGATCGTCTCTGCGACCGAAACGGAGTCGGCCTACCGAATCATCCGCCGCCTTCGTGCCGCGCACTCCACCCTCGCTGCCGTCCTCGACGATCAAAAAAAACTCACCGGCATCGTGACGCTCGAAGACCTCGTCAGGCGCCTCGTGCAAAGCGCGTAACGTTTCGTCGACTGACCTGAGCGCGCGGTAGTAAGCGCTAGAAAGCGCTCGGCGTGAGATATTGAAACGCCACCACCCGTCCTCGTTGAAAAGAGACCGTCTTCTGTGGATAACTCACAGTCGCCGGGAACGGGTAGTAGAACGGGTCCCAATAGGGATCGGCAAAGGCTCCGTAAAAACGAGCGCGTCCATGACGTCCATAAAACCCGATGCGGCCAGCGTAGCCCCAACCGCCATATCCGTAGCCAAAGCCGCCGTAAGGTCCGTAAGCCGCGGTCGAAACGGTGTAAACCCAAGTCTCCGTCGGCACCCCGCGCACCATCCCGACGGCCTTTTGCTGAGGCTGCCCCCAGGCGATAAAAACGGCCTGCTGCGACATCCCGCCGCTGATTCTCCCCTGGCTAACGAGTGCCTTTTCCTGCGGAGGAAGCTGATCGAACGTTGCCCGGTCGGAGTCGATCCGGGAACCGATCGTGCTGCAGCCCGAGAGAAATAACGCGCCCGTTGCGATGCACGCCAACAGCGCCCAAGAAAACATTTGACGCTTCATACTTAAACCTAGACTCGGCCACCCGGGCGTCAAACAGTCGTTGGGCAAGGAATGTGAACTCCCGCCGCCTTGCTTCCAAAATGAGCCCGCGTTAGCCTCGGCCATGGAGGATCGCTTCGGACATCGCATCTCCTACCTCCGCGTCTCCATCACCGACCGCTGCAACGAGCGCTGCACCTACTGCATGCCGCAGGAGTTGCAGGAATGGCTCCCCCGGCACGACATCCTTACCTTTGAGGAAACGCTTCGCCTCATTCGCATCGCAACGGAACTCGGAGTCACCAAGATCCGCCTCACCGGCGGCGAACCGCTGACCCGGCGCGATGTCATTCAACTCTTCCGGCAGCTCCCTCGCCTAACGAATCTGCGCGATATCGGACTTTCCACCAACGGCACTCTTTTGGCCCGCGAGGTGGAGCCGGGCCTGACCATGGCAGAGGCGGTCCGCGCCTGCGGATTCAACTCCGTCAACGTCTCGCTCGACACACTCGACCCGGCGGATTACGCGCGGATCACCGGGCGCGACCTGTTGCCGGAGGCCCTCGCCGGGATCGACGCCGCGATCGCGGCCGGCTTCCCACAGATCAAGCTCAACTGCGTCCTGGTGCGCGGGCGCGACTGTGATGGCCTAAACGCGCTGATCGATTTCGCGGCCGAGCGCAATCTGCTGCTCCGTTTCATCGAGCTCATGCCAGTGAGCACGACCGAAGTTTTGACCGAAACAAACTTTCTCCCCGTGGCAGAGGCCCGGCGTGCCATCGAAGCGAAGTTTGGCGCCCTCATTGCGCAGCCGGAGTTCCGCACCAACGGCCCGGCCACCTACTACCAGCTGCCGGGGCGCACCCAGCGCATCGGCTTCATCGGCGCGATGACCAACCTGCATTTCTGCGAGAGCTGCAACAAACTGCGGCTGACCTGCGACGGGAAACTGCGGCCGTGCCTCGGCAGTTACCTCGAGTTTGATATCATGCAGCCGCTCCGCGCCGGGGCGAGCGACGAGGAGCTGCGCCGGTTCTACCTCGACGTGGTCGAGCGCAAGCCAGAGCAGCATGATTTCCGCACCACCTACCAGCCCGGGCGCAAGATGGTCGCGATCGGCGGTTAAAAAATGGCGCGACTGACGCATATCGCGAGCGACGGCAACGCGAAAATGGTCGACGTCTCGGCCAAGCCGCTCAGCCAGCGCGAGGCGGTTGCGAGCGGGAGGATTGAGCTGCAACCCGAGACACTCGAGCTCATTTCCTCCGATCGCATCGCGAAAGGCAACGTCTTTGCCACCGCGCGGATTGCGGGGATCCAGGCCGCCAAGCAGACCGCGCAGCTCATCCCGCTCTGCCACACGCTCGGGCTGAGCCACGTCGAAATCAGCCTAACGAGTGACGAAATGGGCGTCGCAGCGACCTGCACTGCTCGCACAACCGCGCAGACCGGCGTCGAGATGGAGGCGCTCACCGGCGTCTCCGTCACGCTCCTCACGATCTACGATATGTGCAAAGCGGTCGATAAAACGATGCGGATAGGCGATGTGCACCTCGTGCGCAAAACGAAGATTGAAGCAGGACACGATTAGCAGGATTGAAAGAAAGTGAGGCGATGTGCTGCCCTGTCTTCCATCCTGTAAATCCTGTTAAGCCTGTCTAAAAAATGCAAATCACCGTCGGCATCATCACCGTCTCCGACCGCGCCAGCCGCGGCGAATATGACGACCTCGGCGGTCCCGCCTTGAAGGAGGTTGCCGCGAAAAACAACTGGAGCGTCCTTGCCGAAGCCATCGTCCCGGACGAGATCGAGCAGCTCCAGGCCACGATCCGCTCTTTTGCGGCACAGAGTTGCGGACTCATCCTCACCACCGGCGGCACCGGTCTCGCCGCGCGCGATATCACGCCGGAAGCGATCCGCGGCCTCATGCGCGTAGAGCTGCCCGGCTTCGGCGAAGTGATGCGGGCGGAATCGATGAAGATCACCCCAAACGCCATCCTGTCGCGCAACCTCGCTGCCGTGGTGGAGCAGTCTCTCGTCATCGCGCTCCCGGGCAAGCCGAGCGGCGCGATCGAGTGCCTCAGCTTTGTCGCCGGAGCGATCCCGCACGGCGTCGCCCTCGCCCAGCGCGCGCCGACATCGTGTTAGCCACGTCATATTGTTGAATCCAAATCCCCGCGCTCCTGCATCTCAAAGAAGATCCACTCATGAAAAAGCATCATTTCATCGTCGTCTTCTTTTGTCTCGTCCTCGCCTCCGCCGGTTGTGACTGGCGCGGCGTGCGCGGCAACGGCACGATCAAAACGGAGCAACGCCCGGTCACAGCATTTGATCGGATCGAGGCCGGCGGATTCTACGACATCCAATGGCAGCCGGGAGCACCCTCCCTAAGCATCACGACCGACGAAAATCTGCTCTCCAACATCGAAACGAAGATGAGCGGAAGCGCGCTCAAGATTGATACACACGGGCAGATCTCGCCCAGCCACGGCATCAAAATTGTTGCGACCAGTCCTTCGTTAGGCGGAGCCGATCTGAGCGGTGCGCTGCGATTGGAGGCAACTCAACTGAGCGGCGACGTTTTTGCGCTCGAGACGAGCGGCGCCAGCAAGGTCACTCTAGCCGGCCGCGTCGACCGGCTCCTGGCAAACCTGACCGGCGCGAGCCGGCTCGATGCGGGAGGGCTCCTCACCCAAGAGGTCGAAATCTCCGTGACCGGCGCCGGCCGAGCCGAAATTTTCGCCTCCGATTCGCTCAAGGCTGCGATCACGGGCGCCGGCAAGGTCACTTACTCCGGCAATCCGAAGGCCGTGACAAAGAAGGTGACGGGCGCGGGCAAGATCACGCCGCGCTGAGGCGCCAGCTTGACGCGGCGGCGCCGCCCGGCGCAGGTTCTGGTTCGCGCTCCGCCGCATGAATCCCGAACCCGCCTTCCGAGTTTTCGGCTTAGCCCACGTCGTCGCCGTCCTTCTCACCATCGCGATCCCGGTGGGGCTCGGGCTTGCCGTCCGCCGGAGCGGCTCGTCGCGCCTCGACCGCGCGGTCGCTCTCGGTCTCGCGCTCATGCTCGCGACGAACTACATCGGCTACGCCGCTTACCTTCGGGAATATCAGCTTCTGTTCTGGAAACTGGCGCTGCCATTCCAACTCTGCGACTGGGCGATGGTCACAATCATTGTCGCCCTCTTGACCCGCCGTCATAGCTGGACCGAGGTCTCTTATTTCTGGGGGATCGGCGGGACATTCCAAGCCATCCTCACGCCGAATCTCCAGGTCAATTTTCCCGACATCCGCATGATCAGTTTCTTCATCGGACACGGCGGGATCGTAGCGGGCGTAATCTATCTCCTCATCGCGCGGCGTTTTCGCCCCACCCTCGGTTCGGTCTGGCGCACTCTGGCGTGGTCACAGCTTTATCTCGTCGCAACCCTGCTGGTCAATTACCTGACCGGCGCCAACTACGGCTTCCTCGCGCACAAGCCAACGGCCGCCTCCCTCCTCGATTACCTCTCCGACGAGCGCTGGCTTTATCTCCTCGGTTTGGAAGGTCTCGCGCTGATTTTCTTCGCGATTCTCTACGCACCCTTCGCGTTTGCCAGGCACAGCGAAAACGCTGCTCGCGCCTGATCCCACAGCGACGTCTCCCGGTGGTGCGAGACTCCGTCGAGCCGGGAGCGCGCTTTGTTTGCCGCGCAAGTTTTCTTCCAGGCTCGACGGAGTCTCGCCCTACCAGATCCTGAATGATGTTTGGCCTTGCGCTGGAGCATCCGGGCAAATTCAATCGCTCAGATGAGGCCGTTGTTTGCGATCTCCGCCGCCACTTTCTGCGCCGGCGCAATCCTGGCCCAGGCACCGCCAAAGGCCGCTTCATCCGCGCCGGTCGATGCGCTCATTCCCTGGCTCCTGCAGGAGGATGCGTCATTGCGCGGCGTGCCGTTCAGCGAAATTATTTTCGACGCGACCGGCCACAAGGTGCTGTCGATCGATCCGAGGAGCGAGACCGATCAACGGGTGCTGAAGCAGCTCGGCTCGGCGCTGGATGAAGTCGTTAGGCAATTGAACGCCGAAGGCAGCGCGATCCACGAGATCCCGCGCATCAATGAGGTGAGCAGTCATTTCGAGGACCTGCTGCGAAAACTTCTCAACGCGGCGCCAGGCCTGCGCTGCGATTTTCCGCGCACCGCCGACGGCCGAGTGCAGCGTTCCGGTTATCCCGATCTGCGCGTGATCGACGAGAAAACCAGCCGCGTCTATTACCTCGATCCCAAGCTCTATGCCGCTGGCAGCCGGGAGAGCAGTTTCCGCACGTTCTATTTCGAGCCGAAGAAATCGACCAACAAGGTGCTGGATGACGCCGTCCACCTCGTCGCCGGCTTCGAGCACGAGCCTCGGCAGAATGGCCGCTGGAAATTTACCCGCTGGGACTTGGTCGACCTGGCGCATTTCCAGGCGAAATTGAAGGCCGAATTCCAGGGCAGCAATCGCGATCTCTACCGGCCGGAGGCAATCGTCGCCACCAGCGCCGAGTGAATTCCCGTTGCCGAGAGCGAGCGCGGCGGCAATGGTAGCGGGTGATCATTCGGGCGCCGGAAGCCTTTCAATTCGATACGATTGACGACGTGCTGCGCGATCTCGCCGCCGGCAAGATCGTGATCGTGACCGACGACGCTGATCGCGAGAACGAGGGCGACCTCATCATGGCGGCGGAAAAAGCCACTCCGTCGACGATCAACTTCATGACCATGCACGGGCGCGGTCTCATCTGCGTGCCGATCTCGAGCGAGCGAGCCGACCAGCTCGGGCTCCAGCGAATGGTGGCGCAAAACCGCGAAATGTATCGGACCGATTTCACCGTCTCCGTCGACGCCGCGAAAGGCGTCACGACCGGGATCAGCGCCCACGACCGCGCTGCGACGATCCGCACGATTGCCCGTCCCAAATCGGTCCCGGAAGATCTCGTCCAGCCCGGTCATATTTTTCCCCTCCGCGCGAAGGAAGGCGGCGTCCTTCGACGCGCCGGTCACACCGAAGCCGCAGTCGACCTGGCGCGCATGGCTGGCCTGCAACCGGCCGGCGTGCTCTGCGAGATCCTGCACGACGACGGCACCATGGCGCGGCTGCCGGAACTGATGCAGTTCAAGAAAAAGCACAAACTGCGCATCTGCACGATTCAGAGCCTGATCGCGTATCGCAGGTTGCGCGAGAAGCTGATCGAGCGTGAGCAGGTGGTGAAATTGCCGACCGATTACGGGGATTTCGAGCTCCACATGTATCGCTCCACGATCGATAACGCGCATCATCTTGCCCTTGTGAAAGGGAAGATCTCCAAGACCAAGCCGACCCTGGTCCGGGTGCATAGCGAGTGTCTCACGGGCGACGTCTTCGGTTCACGCCGTTGCGACTGCGGCAATCAACTGCACGCCGCGCTCAAGCAGATCAGCGAGGTTGGGGGCGTGCTCGTCTACATGCGCCAGGAAGGCCGCGGCATCGGACTCGCAGCCAAGATCCACGCCTACAAACTGCAAGAGGAAGGTCTCGACACGGTCGAAGCCAACGCCCGGCTCGGGTTTGCCGGCGACCTGCGCGATTACGGCATCGGTGCTCAGATCCTCTACGATCTCGGCGTGCGCAAATTTCGATTCCTCACCAATAATCCGAAGAAGGTGGTCGGGCTCGAGGGTTACGGCATCCAGATGGTCGAGCAAGTGCCGATTCGCAGTGCGCCCAATCCGCACAACGCGAAATACCTCGAAACCAAACGAGTTAAGATGGGCCACCTGCTCTAGCAGGGCCACGCCGCAGATGTCACAATTCGTTCCGCCGCGGCCGCGGGTCATCAGCGTGAAGCGGGGCTTCGTCCTCGTCGCGAGCCAGTTCAACGCGAAATATGTGCAGGGCCTCGTGACCCATTGCACCGACGAACTGCGCGTCCTTTCGTCGGGCTCTAAGGTCGCTTTGCATCTCGTGCCCGGCGCCTTTGAAATCCCGGTCGTGGTGCAGGAGCTGGCGCGACAGAAAAACGCCGACGCGATCGTGGCGTTAGGCGTGATCCTGCAGGGCGAAACGCCGCACGCGCAGCATCTCGGCCAGTCCGTCACCCATGCCCTGCAAGAGATCGCGCTCGAGCACGGCGTGCCGGTGATAAATGCCGTCCTCACCCTCAATAACGAAGAACAGGCACGGAAGCGCTGTTCGGAAGATGAAATCAATCGCGGCACTGAAGCGGCCCGCGCCGCTTTCCAAATGGCGAATCTCCTCGCGGAGATACGCAAGTAAGATGGGCCGACGCCACGCCGCGCGCCGAGCCGCGCTCCAATACCATTTCTGGCGCGATCTCCACGGCGGCGACGGCCCGGAAAATATTGCGCAATTCTGGGAACTCTGTCCGGCCAAGTCCGGCGTCCAGCAGTTTGCCCAACCGCTGATTGAAGGGATGCTCGCGCATCTCCCCGAGATCGACGAACGGATCACGCGCTACTGCGAAAATTACGAATTCCGGCGTATCTCCGCGGTCGATCGCAACGTTCTGCGACTCGGAATTTTCGAGATGTTTTACCGGGACGACATTCCGCCGGTGGTTTCGATCAACGAAGCAATTGAGTTAGCCAAGGAATTCGGCGGACCAGATTCCGGGCGTTTCGTTAACGGCATCCTTGACCGCGTGAAAGGCGATTTGTCGCGTCCGCTACGGGAGGCTTCGACGCCGCCCAGCCCATCGCCGGACGAGTAATCGGTGTAGCGTCCGCTGTGCCAGCGGATTCCCCTGCGCCTGACGACAGCGCGCGCTACAGCGACGAGAGATCGGGCCGCGGCGGAAACGCGAGCGTGAACAGCTCGCGGTCGAGCGACAAGTTACGGTTGTAGAAGGGATCGTAGCGGAGCTGCTCCTTCCACTTCGCTTTCATATACTCAATCTCCTGCCTGAAGCGCTCGTTCTTGCTCGGGGTATTCTCCCAGCCGCGGCTGGCATGTTCGAGGTGAAAGAGTTCCGCGTAAGGCGTGTAGACGATGCGGTAACCGCGCGTTCGTAATTCCAGGCAAAAATCGATGTCGTTGAAACCGACCTTGAGATTGGTTTCATCAAAACCGCCCGCCTCCAGGTAGATACTTCGCCTAACGACAAGGCAAGCCGCGCCGACGGCCGATAACTCCTGCGCCACGTCGGCTCGGGAAGCATAACCCCGTTCGCCCCTGGCCAGGCCACGATGCGTGACCTCCGCTACTCCGTGGACTCCCGCTCCCAGGATCACTCCCGCCTGTTGAATGCGGCCGTCGGGGTATAAAAGACGCGGACCGACCGCCCCAACCTTTGGCTGCAGCGCCTGGGCTACCAGTTCCTCCAGCCAATCCGGGTGAATGGCGATCACATCGTTATTCACGAGGGCGACAAACTCGCCGTCGCAGTTTTGCACGCCGCAGTTAGTCAGGCGGCTGTAGTTGAACTCTTCGTCTCGCCATAAAACGCGGACCCGCGGATCACGCGCCACTTCACCCAAATACTGCAGGGCACCCGGTTCCCGGCTCCCGTTATCGACCACCACGATCTCAAACCGCGGGTAACTCGTCTTGTCGAGCATGCTTTCCAGGCAAGGCCGAAGCAGATGCACCATATCCCGGGTGGGAATGATGATGGACACCGTCGGTGGATCTTTTGGGCAGACGTAGCGAACTCGACGGAGCCCGCCCTCGCGCGGCACCACCTCCGCGTCTCGTCCGAGCCGCTTGAGGTGGTCTCTCACCGCACTCGTCGCATCGCCGCTGGGACGCTGATCGGCATCAGGTCGCCGGTGGTAAAGAACGTGAGGGATATGACGGATCTGCTGCGGACGGACCTTCTCCGCACAGCGTAAAAGCAACTCGTACTGATCGAGGCTATCCAAGTCCGCTTGGTAGCCCAGTTCCTTCACTAGCTCAGTCCGAAATATGCACGAATCAGAGACGTAGTCGTTTTCCAGCAAGAGGGCCCAATTCCAGTCCGGCTTGAAGTGAGGACCGACCCGGCGGCCATCGTCTCCTAACTCGTCTTCGTCGCCGTAGATGACCTGCACATCCGGATGAGCGCAAACCTCCCGCGCGACCAGGTAAAGCGAGGTGGGGGCCAGTAACTCGCCCGCCCGGAGGAACACAAGGAAATCAGCGTCCTCGATCCGGCCGTGTTCGGATGTCTTGATGTGCTGGTCAACCCGACTCTCGGGATTAAGACGCAGCTTCCAGTGAGGATAGACTTGTGCGCGCACGGATCGAACCGAGCGAGCCAGCTGCTTCGAATCAGAGTTACCCTTCGCGATGACTATGGCGAAACGCGGGAGCTTCTTCATCTGTGCAATCTGCCTTCGCATCATCAGCCTCTCGCGCCTGCCAGGAGAATCGTAACGCCGGATCCAGCTTTGATAGCTTCTTCCGTCCGCCCGCCCGACGCGCAGTGACTTGCGGAAGACTTCCCTCCACTCACCATCACTCTGCCGTGCCTCCAGCCGCAAGTAGGAAGTAACACCAGGCTGAGCCTCCACTTCCACTTCAAACCCCGTTTTGAGAGTCCCGGGCCGTTCTCCGAAGAACTTGGCCACGTCAGGACGCTCAGAACCATATCGACCACCGAAATTCTGCGAACCAATCACAGCGCGGATTCCGTCGATTGGCTGTCCGTCCTGGCTAAAACACCAGCCGAGTATCTGAAAGCGGGTATCGACTCTCCCCCAATTAGCCGGCTGATCGATCCAGCAAATATAACCCTGCTCAAGCCCCTCATACCTATCCGGCGGGACTTGGCGTGAATCGTTAATCCTGGCTCTGGCGCGCTCCACAGCGTAGGCCCACCAGTTCAGTCGCCTACCCAACGCGCTTCCACTCGTGAAAAAGGTTTGCCAATCTCCTCGAGTCGTCGCCTCTACCTGCAGCGCCGCGTCGGGCACGAGGCTAGGCAGGCTGATTCGGAATCCGCATCGTTGCGCTTGCTGCAAGGCGGGAAAGGCCAGGCAGACATCAGGCCTCGCAAAGCCGTATTTCCCCGGCCACCTCTGGTCGTAGGCGATCGCACGGACGGCTTGAATAGGATCATCCTCGCGCGAGAAGACCCAGCCCTCGACGACTAACTGCTCCTTGCCGCCGCTTGCCTCACTCGCGACCTTGACCCAGCACTCAAATTCACCGCCTGGGACCGCCGTCTTCTCACTCACTTTGTCATCAATCCAAGACCCGTAGCCGCAGCTCCACCTCAAGCCGCTCTTCCTCAGGATCGATTTGGAGGATCGGCAGGTATATTTGCGGATCGACGCCCGTGATGCGCAGTCGGAGAACTTCCGGGTGCTCGATCCGCGCAGCGTCGCCTGCCACAGTGACCTGGTCAAAATCAGCGCTCGTCGCCGCGGAGAAGTAACTTTTCTTTTGCGTCCCTACCGTAATCTTTTCGATTTCGACGAATTCGCGCGTATGCATGAAGTCGATCCGCAACGGTCGCGCACCGGCGCCCGGTGGAAGCGGGATAAGAACGTTCTGCCAGGAGTTGTCGTTCACTCCCGCCGTCACCGAAGCCTCCTCACTATGTGCACCGTCGGTCGCGTAGTAGACCTGGATGACGGCTTCCAACTTCTGCGGGATCGGATGGAGCCATCTCCGCGTCACATCAAAGAGACGCCGCCGGATCTTTTGGCCTAACGGCTCCTCTCGCTTGCGCGCAACCAGGACGGACTCGTGCCATTTGTTACTATCGTCATCGTACTTCGCCAGCTCCTCCCAGTGCGTGTGCGCGAAGAGCACCTCCAGCCCGGCATATCGCGCGAGCGCTCGGAAGCCGTCTGAATAGATGCGCCAGCAATCGACCGGGAAACGATGCTCGGCCCCTGTCGCCGGCGCGATAATACAGCAAAGGCCGGCGGGTTTTAGCACCCGAGTAATCTCAAGGATGGTTTCCCAGAGGAATTCCGTGTGCTCGAAGGTCTGTCCGGACACAAGAACGTCCACGCTTTCGGATTCGAGTTCGCGCCAATGATAAGCTTCGCGCAGAACCAAATCGACATTCTTCCCCGGCGTGAGGTCGACGCCTACATAGCGCCACGGTTTCCGGTCGAAGATCGGTCGGTAGGAGCCATTATAATCGCAACTACCAAGATCGATGATGGTCAGCTTTTCATTCTCACGACCGGTCAGGTATTCTCGGCAGAATTCCGCCATCCGATCGTAAGAACTCAGGTGCATCCTTGGCTGCTAGGTTCGTTAGACCGGTTTCTGGATCAGCCCGAGCCCGCAGAAATCCTGGTAGACCATGCCCGGCGTTTCCATCGCCGGCACCGTGCGGTTGAGCGAGATCACCTCGATCTCCGGGTGCGCCTCGCGCCATTCCCGGAGCGCGCGGTGCACCCCACCTTGCCGTGTGACGTCGAAGCTTGCCGCGAATTCGCTCGTGTCATGCAACACGATCATCCCGCCGGAAGCCAACTCGGGATACCAAGCCTCGACCTCGTCGAGAGTCTGCCGGTATTCGTGTGAGCTATCGAGGAAGACCAGCTCAGGCGGGCCACCCAGGTACTCCCGCGCGAGCGCAGGCGAAGCCGGATCGAGCGAGCTGCGCAGCTCCACCCGCACGATGGAGCCGAGCCCTGCGCGGTCGAGCCACTCCCGCGCGAACTGGCAAAGCGGCTCGTCAATTTCGAAAGTGAAGAGACCGTGCTCGGCCTGCATCTGGCGCAGGTAAAACCCGAGCAGTAACGAGGAGTAACCCGCATGGGTTCCGAGCTGCACGATGCGCTGAATCCCGCTGCCCATGATCATCCCGTGCAGGAACGACATGATCGGAACGACACATTCGCCAATCAGATTCTGCCGTGTCGTTTCATCGAACCATTCCTGCATGATCTGCCACTCCTCATCGCTCAGACTGGCGAAGATCGGCGGGACATAGTTGCTCCGGGGCAGGCGATGCCACCAGAGCCGCGGCTCCGTGGAAGCGGAGAAAGCCAGCGAACGACGAGACGCACCGAATGTCATGAAGGACCAACTTCAAGCCGGCCTTCCGATGCGCAAGCCCAGAATGGCAGGACGCCCGCCATGGCGCACGGGAGTTTTTCCACTTGAGTTGCCGCGAGGGGTGGAGAATCCTCGACCAACCTCCCGGAAGCCACTCATGCCCACTGGAAAAACGCCGGTCATCTTTCGGGAATCCCAGCTCGCGCACCAGCTCCTCGATAAGCTGGAAGGGCTCGAGATCGGACCAGCGGCGCATAACCCGTTTGGTCTCCGCACCCGCAACGTGGGCCTTTCGCCAGAGCACGATCCGATCGATCACGATTTCTTCCGGCAATCGCAGCTGGAGAACTGCGGCCAAGTCGCACCGATTCATATTGCGGCCGACGCCGCGGACATTCCGCTCCCGAACGACAGCACCGATTTCGTCCTCCATTCCCACGTCTGGGAGCATCTGCTCGACCCTTTGCGGGCGCTCGAAGAATGGGTGCGGGTAACCAGACCCGGCGGCTATATCTTCGTCATCGTGCCGAAACACGATGCGGCGGACTCGGATCGCGGACGACCTGTCAGCTCGCTAAGTTCGTTAGTCGCGCATTACGAACAATCCCGCCGAACGCCGAAGGATGCGAAGCCACCGGGCAGCAGCCGCGGACATCATACCGTCTTTTCCCTCGAGCTACTGCGAGAGATCGGACGCTGGTTCAATCGCTCCCATTTCCAGGCGCGCCTCGAGGAAGTCGCCGCCGCCGAAACGGATGACAAAGTCGGAAATGGTCACACGATCGTGTGGCGAGTGGATAAGTCTGGCTTTCTTCGGGCCTCGCTGCGCCGCTTCGCCACCTTACTCAGCCGAGAGTCACAGCATGACATCGCGCACACCAGCTGAGTGAGTCATCGCCCTTCTTCCCGAAAGGTTTTCTTCCTGGCGCTGGCCCTGATTGCCGGACTCAAACTCTGGCTCGTGCACGGCGAGGAGATCGTCGGCAGCGCGACGCAATACGACGCCCTCTGGTATGTGCGCTCCGCCTCGCATTGGTATTGGGGCACGCCTTACGACTGGATCGCGTTCATCCGGCCACCAACTTATCCGCTTTTCATCGCGATCATGCGACTGCTGCATCTCCCGTTGCGGTTTGCGATCGAGCTATTACAGATTGGCGGTGCGCTTGCGCTGGTGGTCGGCCTGCGGGCGCTTGGCGTAAGCCGATGGGCTGCGGTCGTCAGCTTCATCCTCATCTGTTTTCATCCCATCGGATACCAGCAGAATGACTACACCATGTCGGACACTTTCTATGCCGGCATGCTCTGGTTCGTTCTCGGCGGGATGCTGCTCACCCTGGCGCGCCGCAATCTCTGGAGCGCCTTCGGCACAGGCGTCGCTGTCGCAATCCTCTGGAATGCGCGCGAGGAAGGGATCCTCCTTGTCGCGCTTATCTTGGTCGGAACCGTATCGTTTTTCGTCCCCGGAATCAGCCAGCGACCGGTTACTTTTTACGGATCGATTCGACCCATCGCTCTTTTGTGGATCACGGCGATCCTGCTCACCGTTTCCGCCTACACGGCAAACCACGCTGTTTACCGTTCGTTCGCGCGCTCGGAAATGACCGCGCCCGCTTTCCAGTCGCTTTACCACAGCCTGCTCCGGATCCAGCCGGCGGAACCGAAGCCGTATGCACCAATCACAACCGACACCCTGCAACGAGCCTCCGCGGTGAGCCCGACCTTCGCCAAATTGCGCGTGCCCCTCGAAGGACCCCTGGGCGAGGCGTGGCGCGTCGAGACGTTTCGGAGAACCGGCACGCCTAACGAAATTGGCGTCGGTTGGATCGTCTGGGCGACGCGTCAGGCCGCGGCCGCCCAGGGCTTCTTTTCCTCGCCCCGGACGGCCCGCCGCTTCTTCACCAAAGCTGCGCAGGAAATCAGCAGGGCCTGCGACAACGGTCGTCTGCCTACCCGTTTTGTAATTGGCGGTTTTCTCGATCCTTTTGCGCAGAGCGACGCCGGCAGCCGTTTGCCCGCGTCGATCGCCCGCGTGACGGCGCGCGTTTTTGCGCAATGGACGATCGAGCCGCTCCCCGACGACAACATCCTAACGAAAGAAGAAGCCTCCCTTTACGACCGGATGACGTTGCGCCGCTCGGAAGGTGTGCCGCCCCGCCATGGCATCGCGGTGGCAACGGAGCGATTCGTCGGACGTTTCCACTGGTTCGTGATGGTGGTGTTACACTCCCTCGCGGCCGTCGCCTGCGTTTTGCTGCTCTTTTTTCACAGGCGCGTAAGGGAGCAGGCTGGTGTCATCTGTGCGATCGCGCTCCTGCTTAGCGTGGTCCTCCTGCGCTGGGCACTCCTCGTCTGGCTGGATGCCACCGCTTTCGATGCGACCCAGGATCGGTTTCTCTTTCCGATCCTCCCGCTTTGGTCGGTCGCGCTCGTAGTCCTGATATGGCTCTGCGCGAAAACAGCGAGGAAAACCTCGGCGCCATGAACGACCGGCACTGCAAGCTTCTTCTCGCCGCTCTGACCGTCGCGGCGCTAGCCCCTTTCCTGAACAAGGCTTACGACATCGACGATCCGCTCTTCCTCTGGATGGCGCAGCAGATTGTGCGACATCCCCTCGATCCCTACGGCAGCCTCGTCCACTGGGCATCCGTCGCGCAGCCGATGTGGGTGGCGATGCAAAATCCCCCGCTCTCTTCCTATTACATGGCAGCATTTGGATCTCTGTTGGGATTCGACGAGGTGGTTATGCACGTCGCCTTCCTGCTTCCCGCGATCGCGGCGGTGCTCGGGACCTTTGTGATGGCGAGGCGCTTTTGCGAGAGCCCCGTCCCTGCGACTCTGCTCACGCTTTTCACACCCGTCTTCTTCATTTCCGCTACCCACGTCATGTGCGACGTGCTGCTCGTCGCCTTCTGGCTCTGGGCGATTCATTTCTGGATGGAAGGACTGGATTCGAAACGATGGCCTCTCCTTTTGCTCTCAGCGCTGCTCGTGAGTGCCGCGACTTTGACCAAATATTTCGGTCTCAGTTTGGTGCCTCTGCTTTTCGCTTGGACGGTCGTCCATCGCCGGAAGCTTAATCTCGGTCTTCTTTACCTGACGATTCCGCTGCTCCTCGTTGTTGCCTTCGAGTTGCTCACGACGAGGCTCTACGGGCAGCCTCTTTTCAGCAGCGCAATGCTTTACCTGCGGAGCGTTGCGGTCGAAGTGCGCATCCCGCTCACGACCAAGTTTCTCACCGGATGCTCCTTCACTGGCGGCTGCATGATCGGCGCGCTCGGCCTGGCCTGTCTTCGTGGCGCGAAGGGGCTTCTCATCGGCGCTGCCCTGCTGCTCGTCGTCGGCTTCATTTTCTGGAGCTACGTCCCGCTGCCCGCGGGCCTCGGTGGCAACGCGCTCGCTGTGCGCCTGCAGGGCTGCCTGTTCGCGACCGGCGGGCTCGCGATCCTTGGATTGGCGCTCTGGGATTTCCGCCGCCGACGTGACGCGGACTCCCTTCTGCTCCTCCTTTGGACGTTAGGCACGTTTGTCTTCGCGACCTTTTTCAACTGGTCGATCACGGCACGAACCATCCTCCCGATGGCTCCGGCAGTCGGGATCTTGCTCGTTCGGCAGTGGGAGCGCGGGCGCGAAGGAAAACCGGGGTCCGCCGGGAAAATGGTTTGGGTTGCGGGAGCCATGGTGATCACGATGCTGGTCGCCACCGCGGATTATTACGAAGCCGATGCTTCGCGGGTCGGTGCGCGCTATTTCGAAAAGCGTTACAGCTCCGGGAACGCGTGCGTCTGGTTTCAAAGTCACTGGGGGTTTCAATTCTACATGCAGCGCTGGAAAGCGAAGCCAATGATCCAGAACGCTCCGATCCGCCCGGGCGATCTGCTAATCGTGCCCTCAAATAACGCGGATGTTTTGCCGCTCCCCCATCCGGCCGTCCTGCGACGCGAAATTACCCGCTCCCTCGTTCCGCTCGTCGCGACATTTGCGCCGGGGACAGCCGCGGGGTTTTATAGCAGCGTGCGCGGGCCCGTGCCGTGGGCTTTTGCGCGAACGACGCCGGCTCGCTTTGCAGTCTACAAAATCCGGTGACCAGAACATGACGAGTCCATCTCGCATCTTGTGCTTCGCTCATGAAACGACCTGGAGCGGCGCACCGATTCAGCTCTTCCACCTGGTCCGCTGGCTCCAAAGTGAGGGCTACGAAGTGGCAGTCGCGGTCCCGAAACCGGAGACTGCGGAGTCGGGCCCGATCTCCGACGAACTCCAACGGATCGGAGTAGAAATCTTCTCGGTAATCGATCTGTCGGCCCGACCCGATTTGGCCGGCCTGAGCGAGCTCTGTGCACGCTTCGATCTGGTGGTCGCGAATACTCTCGTGATGTGGGCGCCGGTGCGGGCGGCATACGAGGCAGCCGTGCCCGTCATCTGGTACATCCATGAGAGTCTGGTGGCGGAACAGCTGATCGCGCAGATCCCTGAAATCCATCCGGCGCTGGGCCTGGCCGATCTGATCGTCATGCCGACGCACCGGACAGCGCGGCTCTACGCCGGTTGGACCGATCGGCCCATTGAGGTCGTGCCCTACGGAATTCCCGAGGTTCAGCCTGCCCTAACGAACACCTCCTCGAAGAAAAGAAACTTTCTTCTCCTCGGCACTTACGAACCGCGCAAGGGGCAGGATCTTTTTCTCCGGGCGATCGGCGAGCTCGACGCCGGCGTCAGAGACAGGGCAGTATTCCGCATGGGCGGCCGCATTCTAGATCGTGCTTTTCACGCGAACCTTGCCCGGGAGGCTGCGAAATATCCCAATGTGCACCTGCTCGAGGCGCTTTCCCATGAGGAGGCGCTCGCTGCGAACGCTGCGAGCGACGTGCTGGTCTGTTCGTCCCGCGACGAGACGATGCCCGTGGCCATCCTTGAGGCGATGAGTCTCGGAAAAGCCATAATCACCGCCAGCGTCGGAGGCGTGACCCAATGGCTGCAGGACGGGGTAAACGCGCTGCTCGTCCCGCCGGAAGACAGCCCGGCTCTCGTGGCTGCTCTTCGCCGCTGCATAGAGAAAGAGAATCTGGTGCATTCGTTAGGCCAGCAGGCGCGGAAAACGTTCCGGGATAACTTCTCCCTCAATCAGCTGGGCCGGCATTTCGTGGCGCTGTTCGAGCGCGTTAAAAAGGAGAAAACCCGGTGACGTATCTCGATTGGGTCGACCGCTTTTCCCGCCTGACCAAGACGGCGCGGGCCGATCTGCGGCGGGAAATCGATGCGCTGCCAATACGGCCGCTTATCTCCATCATCCTCCCGGTTTACAACGGCAGCCTGCGATTTCTGGACGAAGCCGTCACCTCCGTGCGCAAGCAGATCTACCAGCATTGGGAGATCTGCCTGGTTGACGATGCCTCGACCGATCCGCGCATGAAGCCTTTCCTCGAGGATCTGGCCGGGGGCGATCCTCGCATCCAGCTCCTCTTGCGCGAATCGAATGGGCACATCTCCGCCTGTTCGAACTCGGCCCTGGCGCTCGCGCGTGGAGAATGGTGCGCGTTGCTCGACCAGGACGATGCGCTGGCCGAGAACGCGCTGGCCGAGGTGGTCTGCGAAATTTCCCGGTACCCGGACGCATCCATTATCTATTCCGATGAGGACTTCCTCGACGCGAGCGGCGCGCGGACGAATCCCTTCTTCAAACCAGATTGGAACCCGGAGCTTTTCCTGGCGCAGAATTATCTAAATCACCTCGGGGTTTATCGCACCTCCCTGTTGCGCGAGATCGGCGGGTTTCGCGAGGGCTTCGAAGGCTCGCAGGATTACGATCTCGCGCTGCGCTGCGTCGCTCGCTCGCGGTCGGAACAAATCCGGCATATCCCGCGCCTGCTCTACCACTGGCGGATGGCGGAAGGCAGCCTGGCCGAGCAACCCGATGCCAAACCCTATGCGCGCCATGCGGCTCGGCGGGCGTTGAACAGTTATCTCGCCGATTGCGGGATCAAGGCGGAAGCGGTGGCGTGTCCGCACAACCCGGAGTCGCACCGAGTGGTTTACGAGCAGGCGAGTCCGCTGCCTCAGGTTAGCATTGTCAGCGAGGCCAGGGGCGAAGCGTTCGCCAAGACCGATTATCCATCCTGGGAAATAATCAACGCAGCGGCGGGAGCCGCGGAAGCGAACGTGGCGGCCGGCCGCGCGCGAGGCGAGGTGCTCGTCTTCCTTCACCGCGAGGTCGAGACGACCGAACCGGGCTGGCTCAGCGAACTTGTCAGTCACGTCGTTAGGCCGGAAGTCGGTGCCGCCGGCGGCCGCCTTTGGTCAGGCGCTGGCAAATTGGAAGATGGCGCGCTCGTGCTCGGTTTGGGCGGGATCGCCGCGCCCCCTTTTCGGGGACTGCCGCGGGAACATCCCGGCTATTTCAATCGCGCCTGGTTGCAGCAGAATTTTTCCGCTGTGTCCGCTGCCTGCCTCGCGGTCCGGCGGGATCTCTTTGAGGAACTCGGCGGCTTCGACACGGAGAATCTTCCTTACCATTTTTATGAGATCGACTTTTGTCTCCGGCTGCGGGAGCGAAACCTGCAGGTAGTCTGGACTCCTTACGCCAATCTGATTCTCAGCGGCACCGGGACGCAGCCGGGATCCGATTCTTCCGCCGAAGCGACCTTTTTGCGCAATCGGTGGGGGCACGAACTGCTCCACGATCCTTCTTACAATCCGAATCTGTCGCTCGATTTGCCGGGATTCGTTCTGGCTATTCCGCCGCGGGACGATCGAGATACGGCTTTGTAGCGTCCGCTGTCTCAGCGCATCACTCCCCCTGTAAATCATCCCGCTCGATCCGCTCAGGACAGCGGACGCTACAGCGTTCCGTCACCGGCTGTGCTACGACCACGTCGCCCGCGCGAGGAAGATGATCGCGAAGACATTCGCGAGAACCGAGAAAGCAATCGCCCCCTGCCAGAGCCAGCGCGCACGCCGCAGCCGTTCGTTGGCCAGCGCAGTCGCGAGCAGCGGCAAAACCGGAATGGCATAGCGCCCCTGCCACCCCTCGATCCTGGGAGCCCCTACGCTATTCCAAGCCATATAAATAATCGTTGCGGTGAGCATCAGAATACATGTCCCAAGCGAGAAAAAGGCACTACGAATCGGCAGCGTGAGGCGCAGCACCCTGGTCTCGGCGCTACAGATGGTCACAACGAGCGCCAGCGTGACAGCACCCAGCAGCCAAGTCGGAAGCGGAAGATTGAGCCATCCAAAGACGCCGATCATTTGCCGCCAAAAATCGTAGCCGAACTGGTGCAGGCTCGCGCCGAAGATGTGGAAGAATTGCAGCGGGTGACTAACGATGAACTGAAGCTGCTGCCCAGGATCAACGACCCCGTCTGGCCGCAACTGCACCCGAAGCCCCTGCACGAAATAAATCCAGAGCAGACAAGGCAGGACGAGAGCCGCGAAGAAGATGGGGAAAAAGCGCCAGCGAGCAGCCCGGTGCTGATCAATGGAATGGGACGGGACCGCAAAAACAAGCAAACCCAGGAAAGGAAACGGAAAACGCAGTTGAGAAAGTGCGGCCGCGATCAAAATCCAGCGCACACGCGACAGACGGAAACCCGCTTCCGTCCGTGCCCGGAGAACTTCCGAGACCCAAAAAAAACTAATCGCAAACGTAACCGCATCGGAGGTGAGACTGCCGACCTGAAACAGGCACATCGGGAAGAGTGCGATCGTGGCGATGTACGGTGCGCGACGCCAGATCCTGGCCAGAGCCAGACCGATCAAACCTCCCCCGACGATCGCGTTGGCGCAGCGGGCCAGGTAGAAAAGGATGAGCGGACGCGCGTGCCCCATTTTTCCAAACGTGATCCCGAGCGCGGCAGGAAGATAGGCCAGCGGAGAGTGGAGAGCCGCGCCCGGAAAAGGCACAAAATTGCGGTGGCTCTTGAGTTTCACCGTCCAAGCCTTCGCCATCGCCGCTCGATCAACGCGCACTGGCGGAACAAACGGATAACCGCCCAGCATTAGCACCGTCCTATCAAGACTGTGGGGAAGCCAGTCGCCGACAAATCCCCCGCCCGGTTTGGCCGCCACGAGGTGCCCCTCGGATACTTCGTAGGCGCGAAAAAAATGATGCGGCTCGTCCGGCGCGCGAAACGGCCCCGTCGCGCAAGCGTAGGCGAGCGCGAGACTAACGATGAGAGCCGGCCACGAAAAACGCTCGTAGCGAAATCCGCTGCGCGAAGATGCGGCAGATTCCGCATCGGAAAGCTCTGCCCGGGCCGGAGCCGACACATCATCCGCCGGTCGTGAGTTCCGCTTCTCCAAGGCCGGTTGATACTGCATCCTGTGCCCGACATGCAATGCCCGATCGATCTGCCGAGATGATCCCGCCCGGTCGCTCAAGCCGCGTCTTCGGCTTGGATTTCCTGAGGGCTCTTGCGATCGCGGGCGTCCTATTCGCCCACGGGTTCGGACTGCTTTATCCGCAAATGCCGGCCTGGTTTGGACTCTTCGGGCACGGCGGTTTCTACGGGGTCGAGCTGTTTTTCGTCCTGAGCGGCTTTCTCATCGGGCGCATCCTGATTCGCCAGGGTTCCGATCTTGCAAATGCCAGCACGGTGTCTGTCTTCTACATCCGTCGATGGTTTCGCACCCTGCCGCTCTTCTGGCTTTTCCTTTTCCTCAACGTGCTGCTCGAGATTCAGATCAAGGGTCACCGCCTCTCGTTAGGCGAAGTGCTGGAGCACGGTTTTTTCCTGCGCACGCTGACTGCTTATCATCCGATTTTCTTCCCGGAATCGTGGAGCCTCGCGATCGAGGAATGGTTCTATCTTCTCTTCCCGGCCGCGGTCTGGCTCGGGTTGCGCGTCGAGAAAAGTTTCGTGCGCGTGTTTCTCACCGTCGCAGCCGGCTTTTTTCTTTTCTCGACGGTGGGTCGGATGCTTTCAGCGAATGGCGCGGAGGTGACGTGGGCGCAGTGGCAGCGGGTCATCGTGATTTACCGCTTCGACGGACTCATGGTTGGCGTGTTCGCTGCCTGGATCTCACTCCGCTGGCCCGACCTCTGGCGCTCCCGCCCCCGGCACCTCGCGATCATCGGGTGCCTCCTCCTCCTGGGACTCTACGCCAGCCTTTGGCGGTGGGAAGGCGGCCAGTTTGTCTTCGGTCCGGATGACTATTTCGCCCGCACATTTCGCTTCAACCTCGTTTCTCTCGGCTTCGCGCTTTTGCTGCCCTTCGCGTCACTTTGGAAGATCGAACGGGAAAACTTCGCCAGCCTCACGGTGCGGAAGATCGCTCTCTGGTCGTACGCGCTTTACCTGATCCATCTCCCGCTCTTTCAACTCCTGATGCAGTACGGCTACCAGGACTGGCGCAGTTCGCTCCCGCACGCGCTCATCCTTTTTATTCTCACCGTCGGCGGCTCGATTCTCCTCAGCGCGCTCCTCTTTCGGTTCTATGAAAGGCCTTGCACCGGTTTGCGGGATCGGGTCGCTCCGGCGATGGCCAAAGCTTTCACCTCTCCCACGCGCCGTGCGAGTCCCAAGACGTGACGGCTGGGAGGCGGATGCCGGCCCGCCGCAAATCACCTTGCAAATGTATCGCCCGCTTGAATCCTGAACCGCGATGCGCAAGACCAAGATCATCTGCACCCTCGGGCCCGCCTCCGAGGAGTCTGATATCATTCGCCGGATGATCGACGCGGGCACCGATGTCTTTCGCCTAAATATGAGCCACGCGAAGCATGAATGGGTGCGCGAGATCGTGCCGCGCGTGCGCGCGATCGCGCGCGAACTGTCGCGCGACGTGGCGCTTCTCCTCGACACACAGGGGCCCGCCATCCGCACCGGCGTCCTGGAGCAGGATCTCCAGCTCGCGGTGGGCGACGTCCTGGAGATCACCGTGCGCGGCGCAACGCCGACCGAGAAGAATTCCATCACGGTCAACTACGATGGATTAATCGACGACGTTTCCGTGGGCGACGTCGTTCTCCTCGACAACGGATTGATGCAGGTGCGCGTGCTTTCGAAGGACGACAAGCGCGTCCGCTGCTCGGTCCTCACCGCCGGCATGCTCGGCTCGCGCCGGCACATTAATCTCCCCGGTGTGCAGGTAAATTTACCCGCGGTAACGGAGAAGGACCTGGACGACATCGCGCTCGGCGTGGAGCTGCGGGTCGATTTCGTCGCGCTCAGTTTTGCGCGTCGCAAAGAAGACTTGCAGGAGCTGCGCA
>JBDTOL010000064.1:0-44790 GCA_039933235.1 Spartobacteria bacterium
TGTTGCGCGAACCGATCTGCAGGCAATCGGTGTATTTTTCGATCATCGCCAGATCGCGCGTGTCCATGATCTCAGTCGTGACCGGCAGGCCGGTCTCCGCGCGCACCTCGGCCAAAAGCCGAAGCCCGTCTTCGCCCAGCCCCTGGAAGCTATAGGGTGAGGTGCGCGGTTTGAAGGCACCGCCACGCAGGATGCGCGCGCCCGATTTTTTAACGGAGGTCGCGATGGAAAATAATTGCTCGCGGCTCTCGACGGAGCAGGGACCAGAGATGAGCACGACCGGTTGGCCGCTGCCGATTTTCACGTTGCCGATGGAGATGGGTGGCGGCAGCGCGCCGTTCTCCTGCGCGACCAGCTTGTAGGGCTTCATCACCGGCACGACCGATTCGACGCCGGGGATAGCCGCGAGCGGTTTCTCACGAATCAAATCCTCGGGACCGAGCACGCCGATCACGACGCGGCGATCGCCCCGCATCACTTGGGAACGGAGACCGAACTCCTCGATCCGCGCCACGATGTGGTCGATCTGGGCCTCGGTCACCGTCGGTTGAGTGATAATGATCATGCGGCGAGGAGCAGCAGTTTAACGTCTGCGCGACGGTGGGCAACCCTGCGGATGGCTTGGGCGAGAGCCCAAATTACGGCGCAATCGTCACCGGCGTGCCGGACTCGACGTTATTGAAGAAATTCTCCGCCATGAATTCCGGCATCCGAATGCAGCCATGGGACGCCGGATATCCAGGAAGATAGCCGGCATGCATGCCGACCCCGCCGACGATGCGCATGAAATACGGCATCGGCGCCCCTTTGTATTTGGTCCCGGGAGGTTTCGGATCCTTCTCGTTGTCGATATTGGGTACGACCACGTTGTCAGACTGATCGACATAATCGCCGTAGCGGCTGGAGTAGTGGTCCACATCTTTTTGCGTGATCTTGTAATTCCCGACTGGAGTATCGAGTCCTTCCCGGCCGGTCGAGAGCTGTGAGACTCCGACGAGTTGTCCGCCCTTGGAGAAATAGGCTCGCTGCTCCCCTAGACTGATTTTTATCGATGGCTTCCCGGAGACGCCGTCGCCGTCCCAGTAGGAGACGCTATCCGTCGGCGCGGTCGCGGAGACCGGAGCATCGCCGTAGACGCCGCCGAGGTATTGCGTCTGGCCGTAGACGAGCCGCGGATCGTCTTCCCCGCAGCCGGTCAAAACCGCTAAAGCCAGAGCCGCGGTGGGCAGAAAAAGGCGCGGAAAAGAGGAGAAGGAAGGGTTTTTCACGACGGGAAGCGCAAATAACGCGGGTGACTTCGTAAAGTCAAGGCAACCGGCTGGGCGGCGTACCCGAGGGTGCGGCTTGAATTCTGCTTAAATTTGCTGACACTGCCGCCCATCCTGCACTAACAAGCTCGTTCCATGCCCACCTACGAATATGCGTGTCTGAAATGCGGCCAAAGTTTCGATGCCTACCAATCGATGCGCGATGAACCTTTCAAGATTTGTCCGAAGGAACTCTGTCGGCAGGCGAGATGGGGCAAGGGAAAGGTAAAGCGCCAGCTCGGGACCGGAGCGGGCCTCATTTTTAAGGGTTCCGGTTTCTATATCACCGATTACCGGAGCAACTCCTATAAGGAGGGCGCGAAGAAAGAATCCTCCTCCGGCAGTGAAAAAAGCGGGGGCGACAGTGGCGGCGGGAAACCCGAGGCCAAGCCAGCGCCCGCCACTCCACCGGCCACCAAACCGGAAACGAAGAAGACGAAAGGTTCCGATTCATGACCAAGCTGATTTGCGGGGATTGCCAGCACGAAAACGAGCCGGAGCGAATCTATTGCCATAACTGCGGAGCCCGCCTCGATCGGAGCGCTGTGGTCAAGCAGAAGGCCGAGGAAGGGGCAACCGAGGAACACACCCGGCAGCATCTCAAAAAGCTATTTCGGCCGAACCGTGGGCGAGGCAAACGGATCGCGCTTCACGTCGGCCAGTTATTGCTGGGCTCGGCCTGTTTTGCGGCAGTGGTCGTCATGCTGCTCCCGCCCGACCTGCCCGCGCCACCCAAGGGAGCGAGCTTCGCCCCGTTGATCAACATGGATATCGTCTCTGCTCTCTCCAGCCAGCAACCGGTCTCGCTGGTTTACAATGAGGAGCAGGTCAACAGCTACCTCGCCGCGACCGTCCGACGCAAGGATAGTTCCGCGCAGGAGGGTTTTTTCCCGCTCCGAAGGGTCTTCGCTCAATTCCAGGAAGGTCAGTGCTGGGTCCACGCCGAGCGCCGCCTTTTCGTCCTCTCAATCTTTTGCGGGGGCGCCTACCGGGTGCAGGTCGGTGGCGGTAAAATTAGTGCGGAGAACGCAGCCGGCTACATCGGCCGGATGCCGATCCATCCCGCGCTCATGAAATATGCCGACGTTCTTCTCGGCAAAGTCTGGGATTGCGTGAGCCGGGAACGCAATTCGGTCGCCCGGCTGGCCGGGCTCGAGTTCCACCCGCAGACGGTCACCCTGGTGGTGGCGCGCTGAGTTTTGCGCCTAACGAGACGCCGGGATCGCTAGCCGATGCCCATGGTCGCGAGCAACTGGTTGTCGATCTGGCCGTCCACCGGAAGGCCGTTGTCCCGCTCAAAGTTGCGGATCGCGCGCCGGGTGCCATCGCCCACGATGCCGTCAATCGCACCGCGATAGTAGCCTGCTTCGGCCAGCTGTCGCTGCACTCGCGCCGCCATGGAAAGATCCTTTCCGCCGCCATCATTGGTCGATTGTTGCGGATTCGCTATCCGGCCCTGATAAATGCCGCGCGGATCGTAAGAGTAGTAGGCGCCTCCCACCGGATAACCGTAGGGGGATCCATATCCATACGAATAGGGATAGCCGTAGTAGTAGGGGTAACCATAGCCGAAGCCGTAATACGGATAGCCGAAGCCGCCGAAGTAAACGTTTACCCGGCTTCCGCCACGATAGTAGCCGCGAGGTCCGCCGTACCAGCCCCCGTGGTTCCCATTACCGCCACCGCGCATTCCTTGATTGGGGTTGCCGCCTCCGCGATTCCCGCGCGATTGCGCTTCTGCCGGCAGGGTGAAAGCCAAGAGGCCCACTCCCGCGATAATCAACGTCAAGAGTCGTGTCAGTTTCATATTTTTCCCTTCGTTCGGACCTTGGAAGATAGCACAACTCGAACGTTTTTCCGTGCTTCGCCTCCCACAATTATCATATCGTGCGCATCCGCCCTCCCATGCAAGCTTCGCGCCGATCCGTTTTCCCGATCGCATTTCTCTCCCTCGCGGCGGGCGTCGCTTACCCGGCCGGGAAACCTTCTAGCACCAGCACCTCGCGACAGTTCATCGTCTATGGCGCCGATGTGCGGGTCCGCGGCGCGATGTGCGACCTGGCGGAACAGACCAAGGCGAATCTCCTGCGGCTCCTCGGCCGGCGCGACAGCTGGAAGACGGCGCTGCTTCTGAATCTGGAATATCCCCGGGCCAATTTTCCCGAGGCAGCCGAGGCGCATCTCAGTTTTAGCCAGCTCGGTTACGGTTTGAAACTGCAGCTCGATTTGGTCATGACCGGGGAAATGAAGAGGCATGCGGTGCAGCGCGAGCTGCTCCGGGCCATCCTGCTCGAGATGATGTATCGCGATCGCCGCGATACCGCCGCGGGCACACCGTATGCGACGCCGCCCGATTGGCTGGCCGAGGGAATCCTCGCCCTGCAACCGGGACGCGAGCGAGGTGACGACGCCGAGCTCCTGCGCAGCATCGTCGCCTCGCAAAAGATCGCGCGCCTTGGCGAGATCGTCCGGCAACGACTGGCGCAGCTCGATGCGCCTTCCCGGCGCTTCTACCAAGCTTACTCCCGGGCCCTCGTCCAGTTGCTCCTGGACGCTCCCGGCGGCCGCAACAAGCTGGGGCGATTCATCTCCGATTTGCCGGACGCGCCTAACGACGGTCTGGCCGATCTGCGCGCGCATTTTCCCGACACGATCGGGCGTTCGCCCGACAAATGGTGGACCCTGAGCGTGGCCCAGCTCTCCGCCACGAACCGCTCTGAGACTTTGAGTGCCCCGGAGACATCGGCGCGGCTCGATCGCGCCCTGCGTTTTTCGATGCGCGCGCCCCACGGGACGTCGCAGGATTATTCGTTAGGCGACTATGAGACGTTTCGCAAATTCCCGAGCCGCCGCGAGGTCCTCCAGCAAGTGAGCCGGCAATTGCTCCTCCTGAGCGCACGCGCTCATCCCTCCTACCGCTCCATCGTGCAGGAAGAGTACGAGCTGGCCACGCTTCTCGCACAGGGGAAGGCGCGCGGGGTGCCGGCGCGCCTGGAGCGGATCGCGAGCTATCGCGCGCTAGTCGAGCGGCAGGGGAGGGAGATTGACGACTACCTCAACTGGTACGAGGCGACGCAAGGCAAAACGATGAGCGACGCCTTCTCGGACATCCTGCAGACCGCGCGCTCGGCCGATGAAGATTTGCCGCGCCGACGCGATCCGATCTCGGTCTATCTCGACTCGATAGAAATGGAAATGGACTGAGCCACCGGGGGCCGTCCGGAATCCTTCCGGCCGTTAGAGCCGCGGCGCCGCGAGCTGATCGGCTTTTGCCTGCAGCTTGCGTTTCAAGCCATCGTGCCGTGTGTCGACGATCTGGCCCAGAAACCGGCGCGTACCTTCGGCGTCGCCTCGCTTCAGGCTCACCCGCGCCAGCTGCAGATAGACGAAATCGGACCGGGGCGTGAGGGCGAGCACATGTTTCCAGGCTGCTTCTGCTTCCGTCCAGTCGGGATCGGGCACGCCAGAAAAGGTTTCGGCATAGGAACGGGCATACTCGATGTTGTCGGGCGCAAGCCGACTCGCCTCCCGGTATTCGGCCAGGGCGAAGCGAAGCACCTCTGCCAAATCGATTTTCCAGGCCGTGGCGAGGTCATGCCGGAGCATGAATTCGACGTTGGCCAGATTGTAATGGTAGGCGGGATTGCCGCCGTCGAGTGCGATGGCCCGGCGAAATTCCGCCGCCGACTCCGCCGCTTTTCCCATCCTGAGAAAGCCTCCGCCTAACGAATTCGCGATCGCGGCGTTTCTCGGTTCGAGCAGTTGCGCCGTCCGCCAATGCACAATCGCGGCGCGCAGGTTGCCCTCTTCGGCCAGATACTCCGCATAGGCCTGATGGGCCGAGGCCGATTCCGGATGGTCCTGGAGAAATTTATCGTGCCGGGTTTGTTCGCGTTGCGGACCCTTCCCGGCCACGCGTGCGCCGCCCGGTGTGGCGGGGCCGAGCGCCAAGCTCAAGAGAAGCAGGAAAACCAGGCGCATGCTAAATCTTACACCATTTGCTCGAAGAGCAGTTGCTGATTATCATAGCGCTCGCTCTCTCCGGAGCAGCTCCTTTGCCATGCAGAAAATTGGATTTTCCGAAGCGCTCGATTCCATCGTTGCGACCGACCAGCGCTACCACCGTGACGCTTATGTCTTTCTGCGCGACGCGCTCGATTACACGACCAAGCAGCAGAAGAAATCGAAGGGCGCCGCGGTCCGCCACGTGGCTGGTCCGGAGCTGCTCGATGGAGTGCGGCTCTATGCCTTGAAAGAGTTTGGTCCGATGGCGTTGACGGTCTTCTCCTATTGGGGGATCCAACGCTGCGAGGACATCGGCCAGATGGTTTTCAATCTGATCGGGGCCGGTATTTTCGGCAAGACAGAGCAGGACTCGCTCGACGACTTCAAGTCGGTTTACAATTTTCATGACGCGTTCGTGAAGCCGTTCCTGCCTGAATCCGGGAGGGGTCCGGTGAAGTTGCCGCCGGCTTTGCCCGCGCCGAAAGTTTCCTAGACAGGCGGCTCCTGCCTGTCGTTTCCGTTCCTTTGCCATGCAGACCATTGCTCCACTTCAAACCACGCCGCCGGGCAACTCGGCGGCGATCACCTTCCCGCCGGTCACGGCGCAGAAGTGGACCCTGCCTAACGGCCTAACGATCGTCGTGCAAACCGACCGTAGCGCGCCGGTCGCGAGCGTGCAGGCCTGGTGCGGGACGGGCAGCATCAACGAGGGGCGTCATCTCGGCGCCGGGCTCTCGCACATCCTCGAGCACATGCTCTTCAAGGGCACCACGACCCGCTCGCCCAACGCGATCGCACAGAGCGTGCAGGATGAGGGTGGCTATATTAACGCCTACACTTCATTTGATCGCACCGTTTACTGGATCGACGTGCCGCGCGAAGGGGTCGGCTGCGCGCTCGATATCCTGGCGGATGCGACGATGAACTCCACACTCCCGGTGGAGGAATACCGCAAGGAACAGGAGGTTATTCGGCGTGAGTTCGCGATGTGCTACGACGATCCCGATCGCACGATGGGCCAGCTCATGTTCAAGACCGCCTACGAGCGGCACCCCTACCGCCTGCCGGTGATCGGCGACCTTCAAATCTTCGACCAACTGACGCAGCAGGACGTGCAGGAATATTACCGGGCCCGATACGTGCCTAACAACCTCACGTTCGTCATCGTGGGCGATGTCGATGCGGGCGAAGTTTACTCTCAGCTCGAAAAGTATTTCGCCGCCTACCCCGCCCGCTCGCTTCCGCCCGGCTACATCGCGCAGGAGCCGATTCAGCAGGGGCGGCGGGAGGTAAACCAGGAATTTCCGACCGATCTGACCCGTCTCGCGCTGGCCTGGCACGTGCCGGAGATCACTCACCCCGACGTGCCCGCGCTCGATCTCCTCTCGACCGTTCTCGGCGATGGGCGAAGCTCGCGGCTTTATCGGCGGGTGCGGGAGGAAGAGGGTCTGGTTTATGGCATCTCGGCCTTCTCCTACACGCCGGGCGATCCTGGTTTGCTCGGGATCGACGCGACCCTCGAGCCGGAGCATCGCGTCGAGGCGGAGCGGCTGATCCTGGAAATTGTGGCCGAATTGCAGGAGAACGGCGTCACGGCCGAGGAGCTGGCCAAGGCGAAGAAGATCTCGCTCGGGCACTCGTTAGGCTCGCTCACCACGATGCGGGGCCAGGCCTCCGATCTCGGGTCGAACTGGTTCGTTACCCGCAACCTCAATTTCACCCGCGATTATCTCGAAGCAATGCAGAAGGTGTCGCTTGCCGACGTGGAGCGCGTCGCCCGGCGCTATCTCGTGGAAGACAACCTGACCGTCGTATCCCTGAACCCGCGCGGCACACTCGCCGCGAAGACGACCGAGGCGATCGCAGTTTCGGCGGGCGAGGTGGAGAAGTTCGAGCTCTCCAACGGGCTCCGCTTGCTCGTCCGGGAAGATCCACGCTTGCCGCTGGTCTCGATGGTAGCCGTTTTTCGCGGCGGCCTGCTCGCCGAGACCGAGGCGACGAACGGCCTCACCCGCCTCATGGCCAAGGTGATGGTGAAAGGTACCGCGACGCGGACCGCGGAGCAGATCGCCGACACGATCGAAGCGGTCGGCGGCAATCTGGGAAGCGATGCGGGCAACAACAGCTTCAGCATTTCGCTTGAGCTTACCCAGCCCGATTTCCGTCTCGGTGCGGAGCTGCTGAGCGATATCCTCCTCCACGCTTCGATGCCGGATAAAGCGGTCGCGCGGGAAAAGCAGGTGCAGTTGGCCGGCATCCGGGAAGAAGAGGAACAGCTCACCACAGTGGCCCGAAATATTCTGCGCGGCGCGCTCTTTGGGCAGCATCCTTACGCGCTCCGCGGGAAGGGCTCGCCGCAGGCTGTCAGTCGATTGACGCAACAGGATCTGCTCGCGTTTCGCGATCGTTACGTCGTGGCAAAGAACGGTGTGATTTCCGTGTTCGGCAACGTCAACGCCCTGGAGGTGCGGGAACTTTTCGAGCAGCTCCTGGTCGGCCTGAAACCCGGCGAGCTCGGACTGACCGGAGCGCCGCTCGCGCCGCAGCTTGCGCAGACGGTCGCGGTTGAGGAGTTGAAGGAAAAGGCGCAAGCCGTCCTCATGGTCGGCTATCGCGGGGCGGACATGTTCAGCCCCGATCGTTACGCACTGGAATTGATCGACGAGGCGAGCAGCGACCTCGGCTCCCGCTTTTTCGTCCGTATCCGGGAGGAGATGGGGCTGGCCTACTATGTGGGAGCCAGCCAGATGCAGGGACTAGTCTCGGGGCTGTTCGCATTCTATCTCGGAACCGACCCGGCAAAGCTCGACGAGGTGCGGACCGCGCTGCTGGACGAAATCGGCCGGCTGGCCGCGACTGGCCTAACGAGTGACGAGCTGACCCGGGCGAAGAAAAAGTTGATCGGCCAGCAGCGGATCGCCAACCAGAGCAACGATTCTTTTGGCTACATGGCCGCGCTCGACGAACTTTACGGCCTCGGGTTTAACCATTATAGGAAGCTGGAGGAAGAAATCGATTTGATCACCCAGGACGACATTCAACGCGTCGCCGCGAAGTACTTCCAACAGCCCTACGTCCTCGCCACCGTCCGACCGCCCAAAATAATTTCCTGACGCTCAACCCTAAACTCTCCACTTTTTTCCTATGGCCGAAGTCCAAACCACCACTCAATCGGGCGAAATGACGCAACGCTTCATCGAGTTCGTCATGATGCAGGCGCAAAACGCAGCACTCTTTCTCGGTCAGATTCCCAATCCGCAAACCGGCCAGGCCGAGGTGAACCTGGAAGTGGCTCGAATGTTCATCGACCAGCTGGCCATGATCCAGGAAAAGACGCGCGGCAACCTGACTACCGACGAGGGCACGGTGCTACGAAACGCGCTTTCGAGTTTGCAGATGGCCTTCGTTGAGGCGTCGCAAGCCGGCCATCCATCCGCATCGACTCCTTTGGCCCCGGAGGCTGAGGCGGAAAGCACTCCACCCGCAAGCGAAGAGCGACCAGCCCCGTCAGACGCGGCTCCAGCGCCGGCTTCAGAAACGGAGTCGAAAAAGAAATTCAGCAAATCCTACGGCTCGTAGGCAGGATATCTGAAAAGGTCATGCAGAAGCATGACCCGCCGGAGGGACGAGCTTCCGCTCGTCCTGCTTCTACACGGCAGTTACTCCGTCTCGAGGTTGTAAACCTCGACCAGCGCTACGCCGGTGTTTAGCGCTGCATCGCTTCGCTCCCGAGGCCGACTTCGCCGCGGGTTGAAATGTTCGTGATCCGGGAACTAACCGGATCGAGTTCGCAAAGCTCAAACAAGCCGACGCCGGTGGCGCCGTTCGCTCCGCGCAGCACTGCCGTGTAACTCCCTTGCGAGAGAGTGGCGGCGATGAGGGATTCAGGTCCGCCCTGCGGTTTGAGACCGGCCGGGATCTGATCCGTGCGAAGGAGGAGCAATTGTGGTTTTGCGAGACGAGCCTGCCGGCTGCGTCGTAGAGGTCCAGCACAGGATCCGTCAGTGCGATCGGCGGCTTTATTATCGGCGGCGATCAGCCGACCAAGGTGATCGTGCGCGCCATTGGCCCCTCGCTCGCTTTAAGCGGTATCACGGAGCCGCTGGCCGATCCCCTGCTCGAGCTTTACCCTTCCGGAGCCGGGCGATATTCGATCGAAAAGCGATGGAACCGGCCGCCGCCAGGTCGCTAACTGAAAAGCAGGCTCTCGGTCCCAAACCCCGGCACCGAAACTCTGCGATCGAAACGCAGCCCCAGTTTCTCCAGGAGACGGATTGAGGCTTCGTTCTGTGAGGAGGTGAGGCCGGTGATACGCTTAAGTCCCAAGGTGTTGCGCCCGTATTCCATCATCGCGAGGGCCGCTTCAAACGCATAACCCTTTCGCCAATAGCGTTCCAGGATGGAAAAGCCGACGTCCACATCGTCGAGCGTTTCCCGCTTGGCCAAACCGCAGATGCCGATCGGCAGCGCGCTCTCCTTCAGGTCCACCCGGTAGAACCCGAACCCGTAATTGGCATAGCTCGGAAGAATCTTTTCGCTGATGTAGGCCGCGGCGTCAGAGCACTGCCTGATTCCGCGATCGGCTACATTGCGGATGAAGGCCGGTTCATTCATCAACGCGAACATGAAGTCCGCGTCGTCCGGGGTGAGTTTCTGGAGAAGCAACCGTTCCGTCTCGAGGATTTTCATCGGGCAAAAAGGCAGCCTGGCATCCCGCCGGCCCGAGCCGCCCGAGCCGCCCGAGCCAGTCGAGACGGCCTATCTGCATCCATCATGCGTATTGCTAGCGTGGCCAGGAATGCTCGCAAGCTTAGCCAGGAAAAGAAAAAGATCGCCGATCTCGAGATCGTGACCGATCCCGAGGAGGCCGCCGAGGAGGCCGGCTTGCGCTACGTGAGCGATGAGAAGCCGGGCTACACGCGCAAGCGTCGCGGTAAAAAATTCATCTACTTCGACACCGAGGGGAAAGAAATCCGGGACGAAGCACGCGTCTTGCGCATCAACCGGCTCGCGATTCCGCCCGCCTACACCGAGGTCTGGATCTGCCCCTCGCCGAACGGACACCTGCAGGCGACGGGCCGGGACGACCGTGGCCGCAAACAGTATCGCTACCACGAACGCTGGCGCGAGGAACGCGACGAGAACAAATACGAAAAGATGGTCATCTTCGCCCAGTGCCTGCCGAAGATTCGGCGCCGGATCAACAAGGACCTGAAGCAGCGCGGACTGCCCCGGGAAAAGGTGCTCGCGACCGTGGTGCAGTTGCTCGAGCGGACCTTCATCCGCGTCGGGAACGAGGAGTACGCAAAGGAGAACAAGTCGTTCGGCCTAACGACCATGCGGAACCGCCATGTCGCGGTCAGAGGCGACACCGTCCGGTTCCGTTTTCGCGGCAAGAGCGGCAGGGAGCACGATATCGACACGGAGGATCCGCGCGTGGCGAAGATCGTGAAGAAACTGCAGGAACTGCCGGGCCAGGAAGTTTTCCAGTATCTCGACGACGAGGGCAAGCGGCACCAGGTCACTTCTGAGGAGGTGAATGAGTATTTGCGCGAAATCACGGGCGAGGAGTTCACCGCCAAGGATTTTCGCACCTGGGCCGGGACGGTGATGGCGGCGATGGCACTCCAGGCCCAGAAAGCTTTTGAGAACAGATCGCAGGCCAAGCAGAACGTGAAAGCGGCGATCGGCGCCGTCGCAAAGATGCTCGGCAATACTCCAGCGGTCTGTCGCAAATGCTATGTGCATCCCGCGGTGTTCGAGACCTATCTCGACGGGAGCCTGATCGAAGGGTTGAAGAAGCGAACCGAGAAGACGCTCGAGGAGTCGCTGAATGACCTCCGTTCCGACGAGGCGGCGGTCCTCTCCTTCCTCCAGGAACGGCTGGCCAAGAGCTGAGCCGGGCCCGGGCTCCGTCGATTTGGCGCGGCTCCCGATTTGGCCTATTGGTCTTCGCTGATGGATAGTGCGACTGATTTTCAGATCCGCCTGGCTGTGCGGGCCGACGTGCCGACGATCCTCTCCCTGATCCGGGCGCTGGCCGAATATGAGCGTGCGCCTAACGAGGTGGTGGCGACGGAGGACCAGCTGCGTGAGAATCTTTTCGGAGAACATCCGGCCGCGGAGGTGCTCCTCCTGGAGGCGGGCGGCGACCCGGTCGGCTTCGCGCTTTTCTTTCACAACTTCTCGACCTGGATGGGCCAGCGCGGTCTGTACCTGGAGGATCTTTTCGTACGGCCGGAGGTGCGGGGCAAAGGGTACGGCCGCGCCCTGCTTGCGCGCCTGGCCCAGATTGCGGAGGAGCGCGGCTGCGGCCGAATGGAGTGGGCGGTGCTCGATTGGAACGAGCCGGCCATCCAATTCTACCGCAGGCTGGGGGCCAAGCCTAACGAAGAGTGGACCATCTATCGCCTGACCCGCGATGGCATCGCCGGGCTGGCGGCCAGCGATGTCTGGGGACCGTAGGAAGCGCATGCCGTCCCGGATTGAGGATTACGCCTTCGTCAGCGACACACAGAGTGGCGCGCTAATCTCGCGCGACGGTTGCGTGGACTGGCTCTGCCTGCCGCGCTTCGATTCCGGGGCGTGCTTTGCCGCATTGTTAGGCACAAAAGATAACGGCTCCTGGACCTTCACCCCAAAAGATGAGGTTAAGCGCCGCGAACGCCGTTATCGAGGCGACACCCTGATCCTCGAGACCGAGGTCTACACCGCCGAGGGCGCGATTCGGTTCATCGACTTCATGCCGCCCCGTGGAACTAATCCCGACATCGTTCGCATCGTCGAGGGGCTCCAGGGGAGAGTGAAGATCCGGATGGAGCTCGTTATCCGGTTCGATTACGGATCGGTCGTCCCCTGGGTGCGAAGATGTCACGGCGGACTCGAGGCGATCGCCGGTCCGGACGCCTTGATCCTACACACGCCGGTCGAGACGCACGGCGAAGACCTGAAGACGGTGGCCGAGTTCTCGGTCGCGCAGGGCGACCGAATCCCCTTCGTCCTGACCTGGTACCCGTCGCACGAGCCGCCGCCGCAGGAGGTCGACGCCGAGCATGCACTCAAGCAAACGGAACGTTATTGGAACAACTGGTCGAAGCGCTATACCGGGCGCGGTCCCTGGCGCGACGCGGTGATGCGTTCATTGCTCACCTTAAAGGGCCTGACCTACGCTCCGACCGGGGGCATTGTGGCTGCCCTAACGACTTCGTTGCCCGAGGAAATCGGCGGCGTGCGCAACTGGGACTACCGCTACTGCTGGCTGCGCGATGCTACCTTTACCCTCTTCTCGCTCCTCGGTGCCGGGTATAAAGAAGAAGCGAAGGCGTGGCGCGAATGGCTTCTCCGCGCGATCGCCGGGAGCGCCTCGCAACTACAGATCATGTATGGCGTGCAGGGGGAGCGGCGCCTGATCGAGACCGAGCTGCCCTGGTTGAGCGGCTATGAGGATTCGCGTCCGGTCCGGGTGGGAAACGCCGCCGCCAAACAGTTTCAAATCGACGTCTACGGCGAAGTCGTCGACGCCATGTATCACGCGCAGCGCGCCGGGCTCGAGACAACCACGCCCGACTGGCGGATGCAGGTGGCGATGCTGAATTTTCTCGAGACGAAATGGCAGGAGCCCGACGAGGGAATCTGGGAAGTGCGCGGCGAGTCCCAGCAGTTCACCCACTCGAAAGTCATGGCCTGGGTGGCGTTCGATCGAGCGGTCAAGCTGGTGGAGAACTTCAAATGCGACGGGGGCAATCATCTCGCGACCTGGAAAAAGTTGCGCGACCGGATCCATCGCGAGGTCTGCGAGCAGGGCTATCACCCCGGAAAAAAGAGTTTCACCCAGACCTACGGCTCCAAGGCAATGGATGCTAGTCTGCTTATGATTCCGCTGGTGGGATTCCTTCCCGCGCACGACGAACGGGTTCAGGGCACCATCGCGGCGGTCGAGCGTGAGCTGCTGGAGGAGGGGTTTGTCATGCGTTATCGCCCGACCGAATGCGAGATCGACGGTCTGCCCGGCGGCGAAGGCGTGTTTTTGGCCTGCTCGTTCTGGCTGGCCGACTGTCTGCATCTGGTCGGGCGCCAGGAAGAGGCGCGCCAACTCTTCGAGCGGCTGCTCGCGCTGCGCAATGACGTGGGACTCCTATCGGAGGAGTACGATCCGAAGAACAAGCGGCAGCTGGGGAATTTTCCACAGGCTTTCACCCACGTCGGGCTGGTCAACACGGCCGAAGCCCTCTCGGACGAACCGGGGGCCGCTGTCAACGAGCGCAAGAGCCGCTGATTTTTCAACATCCTTCGCCGCTTTCGAACGCGAAAGAAGAGTGAGGTGCAGCGGTCGCACCCGACTCAATGCATCAGATTACGCGCAATGAAGGCAATCTCATTACCGTCCGGGCGAGCGGTAAATTAACCGACGCGGATTACGACCGGCTCGTCCCGGCCTGTGAGCGCCTGATCGAGGAGATGGGCTCGATGCGGATGCTCTTTCTCATGGAGGATTTCCACGGTTGGGAACCCGGGGCTGCCTGGGATGATCTAAAATTCAGCGCCGGCCACGCGGAGTCGGTCGAGCGCGTCGCGATAGTGGGCGAGAAAAGGTGGCAGGCGTGGCTGGCGAAGATCGGTTCGTTCTTTCTCCCCGAGCGCGTCCGCTATTTTGAGCTGTCCGATCTGGCTGACGCGGAGCAATGGATCCGGGCTAGCTAGGAGAACAGGCGCGCGTCGTGGCCCAAATTTTTTCGCGCAGCGCCAACGTCCATTTCAAGGTCATCATCGTCGGCTTCGTCCTCCTGGTCTGTGGCGCGGGGTGGGCCACCTCCGCGATCTTTTGGTCCCCCTACACCACCTCGGTGACATCCCGTTGGAACAGCCGGTCCCTTTCAGCTATAGGCACCACGTCGGCGACGACGGGATCGACTGCCGCTCTTGCCACACTTCGGTGGAGCAATCGTCCTTCGCCGGCATCCCGAGCACCCAAGTCTGAATGACCTGTCACTCGCAGCTCTGGACCGAGGCGCCCCTGCTCGAACCGGTCCGCCAGAGTCTCGCCACCGGCGTCCCGTTGCAATGGAATCGGATTCACGACCTGCGAGACTCATGCCTACCCGCCGGAGTTCCAGGTCTTTCATGTTCTGTCGACTGCCGGGGCTTCCATCCTCGGCCTCGGCTATCTCCTGCCTTTCTGTTATTTGCTCTGGTCGCTCAAGCATGGACGGGCCGCGGGCCCAATCCGTTGCGGGCAACCGGCCTGGAATGGCAGATTGATTCGCCGCCTCCGAAACACAACTTTAAGGAGACGCCGATCGTAACCGGTCCGCCTTACCAGTACGACGCGGAGGAGGATCAGGATCTGCGGGTCGCGAACGTCTAAGACTGGTGTCAAAGTAGGACGCAAGAGCCGCAATTTGTACAATGGCAAACTCAATTGAAGTCATTCTCAACGCACGATCCGGCGAGCAACGCTCGAAGGAGATGTGCGACATCCTCGCCCGACTCTTCAAGGAGGCCGGCCGCTCCTTTCACATCTCTGTCGCGACGGGAGAAAAGATCGCCCGCCTCGCGAAGGAAAAGGCAGAGAGCGACTGCAAGATTCTCGTCGCGGGCGGAGGTGACGGCACGATTTGCGGGGTGGCGGAAGCGGCGCTCCAGACGGGCAAGCTACTGGGTGTGCTCCCGCTAGGCACCTTTAACTACTTTGCGAAGAACCTTGGGATCCCGCTCGACTTGGAAGGCGCGGCACAGGTTATCTTGGACGGACAACCGGTCCGCGCCTCGGTCCTGGATCTCGATGGTCGCCTCATCTTGAACAACGCCAGTATTGGCATTCACCCGGCGGTGCTCCTCCGGCGGCGCAAGCTCTATCGTCGCTTCGGACGCAGCCAGTTGAACGCCTATCTCTCCGTCCTGATGACTGCGTTCCAGCCCGCGCCGCGCCTGCGGGTGCGGTTGTGCACTGATGAAAAGGAAGTCGTGCGCGAGACCCCGCTGGTCATGGTCTGCTCCAATGCCTTCCAGATGGAGACGTTTGGCCTCGCTGGCCTTGAATGTCTCGAGTCGGGTGAGTTTGCGCTCTATGTCGCGCGCCCCGCGGGGCGGTTCACAATCATCCGACTCGGTCTGCGGGTGGTTCTACGGCGACTCCGCGTCGGGGTCGATTACGAGGTGATCTGCGCGTCGGATGTGATGATCGAGACCCTGCGGCACCGGCGCTTCCGGGCGGCGGTGGACGGGGAATTGGAGCGGCTGACCGGGCCGCTGCGGTTTCGGACAGAGCCGAAAAAGCTCATGGTGTTGGCTCCACGGGATCGCAATTCGAGTTGAAGACGCTGCTCCACCTTTCAGACCTGCACTTCGGACGGGTGGATCTTCCGTTAGTCGAACCGCTGGTGGTGGCGGCAAAGGCCGTTGCGGCTGACCTCCTGGTGGTCTCGGGCGACTTTACGCAGCGAGCCCGACAAACCGAATACCGCGCCGCGCGCACCTTTCTCGAGCGGTTCTCGGGCCCGCGCATCGTCGTGCCGGGGAATCACGACATCCCGCTCTGGGACGTGATCCGTCGCTTCGTTAGTCCGCTCGGCCGCTACCGGCACTACATCACGGAGGACTTGGCGCCGTTCTATTCCGATGATGAAATAGCCGTGCTCGGAATCAACACGGCGCGTTCCCTCACGAGGAAGTATGGCCGGATCAACGCAAATCAGGTCGTGCACGCCCAGGGGGTGCTGGCCGCGGTCGATCCGGAATTGATCAAAGTGGTGGTGACGCATCATCCCTTCGACCTGCCGCCGGGGCTAAACAGTCATTCGATCGTCGGGCGTTCGGCCATGGCCATGGAAGGGCTGGCCGCCGTCGGGGTCGATCTGATCCTGTCCGGGCATCTGCATCTCCAGCATGTCGGGCTGACCACGCAGCGTTATCCGATCAAAGGCCATTCCGCTCTCCTCGCGCAGGCCGGGACGACCTTTTCCACCCGCGGCCGCGGCGAGGCGAACTCCTTCAACGTCATCCGAATTCAAAAGCCTGAAATCACGATCGAGCATCACCTTTGGCAACCGAAGTCGGGAGAATTTCAGCGAACGTTGAGTGAACGTTTCGTGCGGGGTCCCAACGTGTGGACAAGGGGTGATACCGCCGAAACGCCGCTTCCGATCGAGCGGATCTAAGAGTCTGCTTCCAATCCCAATTCGCGAGCCATCTTGCCTCTTAGGCAAATCTACTGGAGCGCGGCATCCGTACAGCAGAAATCTTCCCCCGGGAAAACCGGAGGAAGATTTTGCTTCTTGAAGTTAAGCTTGGATTACGGAGTCGGTGACGCTTCGGTCGTCGTGGTAGACTCCATCGTGGTGCCCTCCATGGTCGCCGGTGTCATGGTCTCCATCGGAGTCGACTCTGCCGGAGTGGTCACGACGGTAGTGTTGTTGTTGGTCGTCGTATCCGGAGGATTCACGACAGTCGTGTTGTTTTCGGTGGTGTCAGCAGGAGACGCGGCCGGTACAACGGTTTCGGTTTTTTGTTCGCACGCCACGAGGAGCGCAGCGCTAGCCAGGATGCAGATATATTTCTTCATAGGTTATGGATGAACGCCCACGTTGGGTTAACTATTGATTCGCAGCAAGCAAAGTTTTCGGTCCTGAGGGATTTTATTTTTTGGTAGGCGCGACGAAAATGCCCGGCTAGGAAGGAAATGCGGCCGTTCCGTTCTGCTCAAACGGCGGGGTGAATTCCATCCCGTGCGCGTCGGCCACCGCTCGATGCGTAAGATGTCCATCCATCGTATTGATGCCGCCGAGAAGGGTGGGCTGACGTTCGCAGGCTTCCTTCAAACCGAGATCAGCCAGCAGTTCGACGTAGCGATACGTGATGTTGGTCAGCGCCTGGGTCGCGGTCCGGGCGTAGGCCGCGGGCATGTTTGCGACGCAGTAATGGATTACCTCTTCCTCGACGTAGACCGGATCGAGGTGGGTGGTCGGCCGCGACGTCTCGACGCAACCGCCTTGGTCGATCGCAATATCGACCACGACGCTGCCCGGTCGCATCTCGCGCAGCATTTCGCGCGTGATCAGCTTGGGAGCCTTCGCTCCCGGCACGAGGACCGCGCCGATGAGCAGGTCGACCGTCGGCATAAGTTCCTGGAGGTGCGCCTCGCTCGAGTAGAGCGTGTGGGCCGAGTGCATCGTGATGTCGAGGAAACGCATCCGTTCCAGGTCCACTTCGAGAATCGTCACGTCGGCCCCGAGCCCGGTGGCCATGCGGGCCGCGTTCACGCCCGAAGTGCCGCCGCCCAGGACGACGACGCGGCCCGGCAGCACGCCCGGCACGCCGCCGAGCAGGACTCCATTGCCGCCATTGTGTTTCGCGAGAAAATACGCGCCCATCACGACAGACATGCGCCCGGCGATCTCGCTCATCGGCTCGAGCAAGGGCAGGCGGTTGCCCACTTGGATGGTCTCGTAAGCCACTCCGGTCACGCCGGATTTCAAGAGCGCCTCAGTCAACGGCCGGCTCGCCGCCAGGTGCAGGTAGGTGAAGAGGATCTGCCCCTTGCGCAGGAGATCATACTCTGCCGGCAGCGGTTCCTTTACTTTCACGATCATGTCCGCCTGTTGAAAAAGATCGCGCGCGTCACCGATAATCTTCGCTCCCGCCGCGGAGTAATCGGAGTCCGGATAACCGGTGCCGACCCCGGCATTCTTCTCCACCAGGACGGTGTGGCCGCGTTTGGTTAGTTGGTAAGCTGCAGAAGGCAGGAGGCTGACACGATTCTCCTGCTGTTTAATCTCTTTCGGGATGCCGATGATCATAATTTCCCTGCTTTTCGCACCGAACGGCGCGCGAAGCTAGTTCAAAGAGGGATCATCCGGCGCGGCCGAGAGCATCTTGAACCACGGGCCAAGGTTGCGCATGATCTCGAACCAAAGCCGCGGCAGCCGTTCCGGTTTCAGCGCCGCCCGGCTCGGTTTTTGCAAGACCCACGCGTTTTGGCGCAGCTCGTTCTCCAACTGGCCCGCAGTCCAGCCCGCGTATCCGACGAAGGCGCGGATCGCGCTTCGATCGTGCTCCGCCAGTTCATTCGCGTCCTCCAGCGTGACGTTCGGATTGAGGCTGAGCAAGTCGCGTCCCTCCCAGTCGAAGGTGGCAAACATGAGCTGGTTCGTGCCGACCGGGCCGCCGAGAAAAACCGGGACATCGGCCAGCGCCTCCGGCGGCGGATCGGTCACCAGCTCGGAAACGTGCTTGTCGAGCGGGCGATTGATGATCACGCCCATCGCGCCCTCCTCGGCGTCGTGCGAGGAAATAAATAGGACGCTGCGCCGGAAATTCGGGTCCAGCATGTTGGGATGGGCCACCAGCAGCTTGCCGGTGAAGTTTTGCGATTTGCCCGACGATTGTCGCATGGGAAAAATAGACGTCGCCGGTGGAGAGTCTGCAAGCGGGGAAGCATTGCAGGCTTGAGCCAATTTCAACGCTGCAACGCCGCGAGGTCCAGCACGGGCCCTTCCCACTCCCCGGTGCGCCAGTCGAGCGCGGTCGCGGTGACCAGTTTCTGCGATTCGTTAGGCAAATGCCGCAGGAGCGCGTTGCGGCGCGGGCCGTCGAGCTCGCCGAAAATGTCGTCGATCAGGAGCAAAGGCGCGGCCGCCGTCTCCTCCGCGAAAACGCGCGCCTGGGCCAGCTTCAGGGCCAGCGCGATCGTCCGCTGCTGCCCCTCGGAGGCGAACTGCGCGGCCGGCATGCCCTGCACCTGCAGGCGCAGATCGTCCCGGTGGGGTCCCACCGTCGTTAGGCGCAAACGTTCCTCTTCGGGCCGGGTGCGCTGCAGGTGCGCGGCGAAATCTTCCTCGCTCCCCGGCGCGTATTCGAGCAGAAGGGTTTCCTGGTTTCGGCTGATCGCGTGCTGGCTTGCTTCTGCGACCGGGGCGAGGCGACGGACCAGGGCCTCGCGCATCTCGCGCAGCAAAAGCCCAGAGCGCACCAGCGGCTCGGTGTAGGCTGCCAGCTCGCGCGGTCGCGTCGCGGCCGATTTGAGCAGCGCGTTGCGCGATCGGAGCGCCCGCTCATAGGCGCGCAGAGCCGGCCGGTAGCGCACATCGACCTGTGCCCCGATAAAGTCGACATAGCGCCGGCGCGCCTCGGCAGCTCCGCGCACCAGCTCGAGATCGTGATTGGCGAACGAGACGACCCGGCCGAGGCGAAGGTATTCCGCCGGATCGCGTTGCTCGACGCCATCGAAGGCCACCTTCCGCCGGAAGGTGCTGTAATAGAACTGCAGGTGGTGCGCATCGAGGTGCCCGGAAAGAACGAAGGAGGGCTGCTCCGCGCGCACCGTCGGGGTCAGGTTGGGCGCTCGCTGCGACTGCAGGCGCAGAAGGACACAGGCGGCTTCGAGCAGGCTGGTTTTGCCGAGGCCATTCGGGCCGACGATGAAATTGAAGCCGCTCTCGAACTCGACCGCGATCGATTCGAAACAGCGGAAATTCCGCAATTGCAGATCGCGTAACATGAGCGGCGGATCACAGACTAACGAGTTCGAGCCGGCTCGTCATGTGCGGCGTCGCGATCTGGGGTGGATAGAAACTGCCGTCGATCGGGGTCACATCGGCCGGCGTGATGCCGACCGCCGCCGTGATGAAATTATGGTTCGCAAAGATCCCGTTGGTTCCGTCCATCCCGACCCAGCCGGCGCCCGGAAGATAGACTTCCGTCCAGGCGTGGAGCGATCCTTCGGCGCGCCGCGTCTCCGACTCCGCCTCGCGCAGGTAGCCACTCGTTAGGCGGGCGGCCAGCCCGTGCTGGCGCAGGAGAGCGGCGAGGAGCAGGGCGATGTCCCGGCACGCGCCTCGAGCGACGCCGAGCGTTTCCTGGGGCAGGCGGGCCGGACCCTCCTCGCGGCGTTCGTAACCCACGCATTCATGCAGGCGTTCGTTTAGCTCGACCAGGACCGAGACGGTTGGCCGGGGCGCGTCGGGCAGGGGGAATTCCCAGCGCGGGATGACCAGCGGCGGCTCGGTCGTCTCCAGTAAATAGGGCGCCAGGACCCGGCGTAATTCGTCGGGGTAAGCAAAAGGCAGGCGGGTCGCTTCATCCTGGAGGAGAAAATCGAAGGGGTTCTTTTTTTCCAGAACGAGATCGAGCTCGAGCTGGAAACGCAGCTCATCGGCCGGCTCGGGATAGGTGCAGGCGGCGACCCAGTTATCGAACACGTCGCGACCGAAACGGACGTGTGCGCCGGCGTTGGTTTCAAACTTGAGCCGGTGCACCTGCGTAAAGACATCGCTCCGTGGAAAAAGCCTGATCTCGTGCCGCGAAAAATTAGCCGGCGCCGCATAACGATAGGCAGTTTCATAGCGGATGCCGAGCTTCACACCGAGAGGGTAGGGCCTTCTCGAACTTTTTTTCAACCGACTGGCAAAAATTTGTTGCGCCCGCGAGTTAGGTCGCTTATTCCCAACGCAGATTTGAAAGAATGTTCTGGGGGGAACAGCCGCCCTTCATGCCCTTCGGGTGTGGGGGGCGGTACTTTTTTGGGGTAATGGAATTGCCACCACAACAGCCCCGGCGGGAAACGTCCCGCCGGCTGGGAGCGCCGCTCGCTTTCGTCCTCGTCCTCCTGATCCTTGCCTTGCTCGCCGCGTTCGTTTTTTACCGGCTGGAAACCTGGCCGGGGCGTGCGGTCGATCGCAGCGTCACGCGGCTGGAGGAACTGGGCCGCAAGGCGCGAGACGCTTTCCTCGAGGTAGCGCAGCTCCAGCCGAAGGTGACGATCAACAACCGCGTTTACCTCGAGCAAACCGCGACCGTCGCGGAACTGGCCGTGCTCGCGCGGCGCGTCCAGGTCGAACAGGAAATGATGCATACCTGGGCCGGGAGCACGAAGCGGATCCGCCTCCACGGGACCTATCTCGTCAAAGCCGGTTTTGATCTCCGCAAGAAATTCACCGTCAATCTGAGTCCCGCCGAGATCGTAATCGAACTGCCGCACGCCCAGATCCTTTCCGTGGAACAGGAGAAGGTGGAGGTGCAGAGCCTCGAGAACGGTCTGTGGAATCGGATCTCGCCGGACGATATCGAGGCGCAACTGGCTGCGCTGCCGGCCCTGGCCCGAGCTCGCGCCGCCGACCTCCCGGCCCAGGCCGAGCAGACCTTCACCCGGCAGCTGCTGGAAAAATTCCGGCCAGAACAGCCTGTGCGTGCAATCTTTCCGGCGCCGACGCCGCACGGTTAAGTATCGTTAGGCGTCCATCCGCCTAACCGATGTCCTTGCGTAAACGTCTTGCCATTTTTCTGCTCGTGCTCCTCGTTGCCGGAGCGCTTGACGCGCTCCTCGCGCCCTTTGTCGTCGCACGCGGCGTTCGCTTCTGGCTCGAGTGGACGGCGCGGCGGCATGGCCTGACGGCCGAAATCGGTCTGATTGAGGCGGCTTTTCTGCGCCCGGTCACGATCCATCAGCTTGCCATCGGGCCGGCCAAGGACGGACCGCGCGACTTCTCGCTGCGCGCCACGACCATCGTGGCCGATCTGGACTTCCGAGGCTGGATCTTCCGGCAGGATGCGCACTTGCTCCACTCGCTTCGGGTGGACAGCCTCAAGGGCCATTTGCGCGTAGCGGAAGCGCCCCGCTCAGTGGCGGGTCAGGACTGGCGGCAATGGGAGCGGCTCCTGCCGGATGAATTTCAGTTCAACGATCTCGATTTCGATTTCGCGACAGGCCTGACGGAAGTGAGCTTTCGCGGAGTCTTGCTGACCGCGAATGTGATCGAGTCGGGCCAATTTTTTGCGCGCGAGATTTATGTCACCGCGCCGCTCCTGCGGCAGACCTTCACCAAGCTCCGCGGCGCCACCTCGTGGGAGGGCTCGCGCCTGACGATCGCGGGAATCCCGCTTGCCCGCGGGCTGGATCTCGAGGCGCTGACGCTCGACCTCTCGCGTCTCGCCCGGCGGCGGCTCGGGATCGATCTGCATCTGGACACGTACGGCGGGACGTTGCGCGCGAGTTTCCAAGTCCGCGCCAGCAAGAAATTCGTGCTCGATCTCGCGGGCTCGGCGGCCAATGTCTCACTCGCGCAAATCTCCAGTGCGATGGGATTCCTGGAGCCGATCACCGGCTCCGTGCGCTCCTCAAAATTCACTTTTCGGGGTAACCCGGGGCAATTTCTCGACGCCACGGCTTCCGTCTGGATGGAGGCAACCGATTTTGCCTGGCGGGCGCGGCGAGCCGACAGCGTGATGTTCGGCGCGACCTATTACAATCGCCGCTTCGAGGTCGATCAGCTCTACGTGCGGCAGCGCCAGAATGAGTTGACCGTCAACGGCGAATTGCTCTGGCCGAAGAAGCCGACGACCTGGGCGCAGCTGCCTTTCCGTGGGCAGATCAACGCTTCCATCCCCGATTTGAATGGTTTCGCCCAGTTCTGGGGCGCACGGACCGGCGATTTTTCCGGCGCGCTGACCGCCGCTGGCGAAGTCGACCTGGTGGGCGCGGAAGCATCCGGTCGCCTCACCTTGGAGGGGCGGGGAGTCACCTATCGCGGCGTGGACGTCGACTCGTTAGGCGCGTCGCTCCGGCTACATGGCCGGGAAGCGGCCTTAGAAAATCTGGAGGCGCGCCACGGGGAGGATTTCCTGCGCGCGCAGGGGACGGTCGAACTAACGGCGGCCCACCGTTTCGCGGGGCGCCTGACCGGCGCGATCGAAAACCTGGGGGTCTATGCACCGCTTCTTCCAGCTGGCTGGCGTTCCGAGAAGATCGGCGGCGGCGTGACCTTCGACTGGCGCGGCGACGGCACGCCCGCGGCTCACTCCGGCACGGTGCAGCTCTTTGCGCATGGCCTGCACCTGCCGGTCACGCCCCTCCGTGCGCCGCTCGATCTCACGCTGGAAGGGAGCTATTCGCCCCGGGATATTTTCTTTCGCACTTTCAAGCTGGCGAACGATCGCTTCTCGTTAGGCGGCTTTCTCATGTTCGGGACCAACTTCGTGGAGCTCCAATCATTCGAACTGGTGCTCGATGGGACGCGGCGCGTGGGCGGAACGCTTTTTCTCCCGCTCAGCCTGGAGCGCTGGCGCACCTCGCAGAGCTGGCTCGCGGCGCTCGACCCGGAGCAGAAATTCGACGTCGATCTCTCGGTGGCTCAGCTCGATCTAGCGGCACTCGGGAGCGTGCTGGGAGAGAAATCGTTAAGGCCGGGCCTGCTCAACGGCAAACTCGCCGCCTTCGGCCCGCTGCGAACCCTCCAGGTGACGACGACCTGGCGGCTCGAGAATCCCGAGGCGGCGGTGCAGCCCAGCGCGATCGATTTTCACGGGCGCATAGCCGAAGGTCGCCTCGACGCAGAGGCGAGCGCAAGATTTGGCGTCTCGACACCTGTGACCGGTCGAGCTTCCCTGCCGCTTCGTTTGGAAAAGCAGCACTTGGAGTCGGGCCAGGTGCTCGATCCGGCGCAACCCTTCTCGGCCGCTGTCGAGGCGCCGGCGCTCTTCCTCGAGATGGTGCCTGCCGAATGGCGCTTTGGAATCGAGCGTGGCTTGGCTACCGGAAATGTCTCATGGGAAGGGAAACTGTCGGCTCCCGCGATCACCGGCGAGGCTTCATTGTTCCAGGACCACCTTGCGCCGCCACCTCCCTGGCCGGAGGTCGATGCCCTGCGGGCGCACATTCGCTTTCACGATACCGAAGCGGAGATCGATTCCTTGCACGGCGAAGTGAACGGAACGCCGTTCGATCTGCGCGGCCGGGCGACGGCCAGCCTGAGCCATTTCGGGGTGAGCATCTGGCCGCAGGAAGCTGCAATTGAACTGCTCAGCCAACCTCCCGAGGGCATCAGTCTTTCCGGTGTGCGATTCTTGGGAGCAGGTCAGAGCGAGGATCAGCCGCGCTTGCGGGAAGCGCGCCTGAGAGGAGAGTTCCGGCCCCCTTCTCTCAGCCTAACGATAGTGGCCGAAACTGCGCCGGACGCCGGTTCGCGGTCGTTCCAGACGACTTACTTTCTCAAACCGAACGCGGCCGAAGCAGAGACGCTGCTCTTGCGTGTTGTTCCTTCACCCCCGGCGGCGAACTTGCAGTTGCGCCCGACGCCGTAAATGGCTCGAGGACTCCTGGATCGTTTACCCGAGAGCGGTGCTTAATGAAAAACGAATCCGGTCGCGGTCACGACCTGGCCGTCCCGGAGCAGAGCAGTGTGCTTCTGCGCGCCGGTGTAGGCGCCGAACATGTTCCGGGCGTTGACCGTGAAATCGACTAGGAACCCGGCGACTTTGCGGCCTTTGCCGACATCCAACTCCCCCGGGCGCGGCTCGCTCGTGAACCGGATCTGCGCGCTGCGCGGATCGCCCAGGCTGTTATTGAGCCAGGACGTGATGATCTCCTGGTACTTTGCCGGATAGGCGCCATAGGCTGCATTGGCGGGCGGCGGCGTCTGGGCCACCAGCGGACCTCCCGGAAGGAATGCCAGCAACACCGCCAGGAGGAGCCATCGCAATTGCCGTTGCACCGTGCAAAATAATCGCGGCCGTCTGAAATGTCGAGGCCGTGCGGGAAGAAGCTTCTCATCACGGCGCGCTTCACCTATTCAGTACAGATGAAATTCGCTGTCCTTTTGTTGGCGATCTGCCTAACGATGGGAGCATCGCTCACCTCTGCGCAATCGCCGATTGGAACTCCCGCCGGCGCGCTGCCCGCTTTGCACTCGCTCGATCCGGTCGCCGCTACCCAGGCCTGGCTCAAGACCGTCCCAGCGGAGAAACGCGCCCAGTCGGACGCCTATTTTGAGGGCGGCTACTGGCTCATCCTTTGGAATTTTTTGCTCGCGTCGGCGATCGCGGTTTTTCTCCTCGCGAGCGGACTCTCGGCTCGGCTGCGCGATTTTGCCGAGCGCATCACGCCTTCCAGGATTCTTCAGCCGGCTCTCTACGCGGTCCCGTACGTCCTCGTCGCTTATCTGATCTCGTTCCCTTTGGTCACCTACTCCGACTTCTTTCGCGAGCACGCCTACGGCCTCGCCAACCAGAGCTTCGGACCGTGGTTCCGGGAGCAGCTCATCGGGCTCGCGCTCGATGTTGTGATCAGCGCCCTTGTGATGATGGCGCTCTACGCCGTCTTTCGCCGCGCGCCGCGGACCTGGTGGCTTTGGGGATCCGGCCTCGGGTTCCTTTTTCTGGCTCTGCAGATGTTGATCGCGCCCGTTTTCATCGCGCCCCTCTTCAATGCCTACAAACCGCTCGCGGATCCCAAAATCAGCCAATCCATCCTGGCGATGGCGAGCGCCAATCAAATTCCGGTGCACCAGGTCTTTGAAGTGGACGCGTCACGCCAGAGTAACCGAGTCAGTGCCAGCGTGTCCGGACTTTTCGGCACCAGCCGCATCTCGCTGAACGACAATTTGCTCAAGCAATGCACGCTCCCGGAAATCCGATCCGTCATGGCGCATGAGATGGGGCATTACGTGCTCAATCACGCTTTTAAGTTGATTCTTTATCTCGGTCTCTTTGTGACCGGCGCCTTTGCTTTTTCCTTCCTCCTTTTCGAACGCACGGTCCGACGCTGGGGGGCGCGCTGGCGCGTGCGCGGGATTGCGGATCCAGCCGGGCTGCCGCTTCTCATTCTGCTTTTCACGATTTATTTTTTTCTTCTCACACCTCTTTTCAACACCGCCATCCGGGTAACCGAACGCGAGGCCGATGCGTTCGGCATCAACACCGCGCGCGAGGCGGACGGTTTCGCGAAGGTCGCCTTGAAACTGGGAGCTTATCGCAAGCTCAACCCTGGACCCGTGGAGGAGATGATCTTCTTCGATCATCCCAGCGGGCGGGCTCGCATCCGCATGGCGATGGATTGGAAGGCGGCGAATCTACCGCCGGGCGATGCGGGCGGGCCGCTCGCGCCAAATCGTTAGGGAGCTCCGGAATCTGCTGGCGTCTCGCTGCGGGGCGTCCCGCCTGGCTCGACGGAGGCTCGCCCCACCGGTTGCGGCGGGGGCGAATTCGGAGCCTCGGTCGACCGGAGCGCCCGCTCGAGCAACCCAGCCAGACGCCATCCGGCCAGATGCATTTCTTCCAGCACCGTGCGGGCCGACCATTTGCTGAAGGAAAGCCCGTCGCGCATCGGTAGCTCGACGACTTCGCCGTCGGCCAACATTTTTTCGTGGTCGAGCTTGGGCGTAACATTCTGGTAGCGGAGCCGCGCGTGGAGTTGGCGGGCCAGGGGCAGAATCTCGTTGGCCCATCGTTCGGGGTAATCGGTCACTGGCAGCGCGTCCGGGAGCCGCCAATTCTTTGGCTCCGCCTTGGCCAGGCGGTCGGTCAATTCCCGGTCCGCCAGGTCCATCTTCGCCTGGCGCTCTTCTTTCGGCATCGTGTCGGGGAATTGCGGCAGGTTTAACAGGACCGCATCACCATCCCAGAATCCATGCAGCTTGGGGTCCTTCTTCCGCTGGACTGCGTCCCGCGTCAGCTTGAGGCGCAGGGAATTTCCGCCCTCGTCGGGATAGAACTCGCCGCCCCCTTTCGGGTTCACCGGTTCCCCGCTCCCATTGAAATACTGCGCACCGACGTGGAGCGGCTGATGGATGTCGCCGACCAAATGCGCGAGCAGGATGACCGCGATGGGCTTGGTGATCTTGCGCTTGTTCTCTTCCGGTTCTTTGCCCTGCAGGACCGCGATGCAATAGCGCATCATGTGGACGATATCCCACTGGCTGCGCCCTTCCTTGCCGTCACCATATTTTTCCGCTCCCATCAGGGGCACGTCCGTGTAGTGGAACCAATGGTGCGAGGGGATGGTCGATTTATCGTCGGTCGTGGGCGGATTGGCTTTCCAAAAGGCGCGCAATTGCTCCGCGATCTTCGGGTGCGACGAAAAGTATTTCTGCACCTTGGGATCATTGATCCCGGGTTTGTCCCATTGCTTGATCGTGTCGACCATGATCGAAGCCTCCTCGAGCGTGTAGCCATCGAGCAGCGCGGAGACGCAACCCCCAGCTGGAGTGCCGGTCATGCGGCGATCGGCGATCCCGCCGATGATCTTGTGCCCGTCCGGGCCATAGGCGCAAGCCGGGTGGCTCAGGGCAATGAGGAGAAGGCTGGCGAGAAGAAAAGCTTTAGTCATGCGGCGGGCCTAACGAGCGGACGATATCGTAAAACAATTCGTCCTGTTTTGCCTACCACCTTTGCCAGCTCGGCCACGCCAGCGCTGCAGGCGAGGCCCTAACGAGTGGCGGCGACACTCTCGGCCGGCGTGTCGTCGAGCTCGAGCGGGCGCTGCTGTGCCGGCACGGACTCTTTCGCCGGGAGACGTTCGCCTTCCGGCCTGGCTTCGGTCAGGCGCATCCCGACGAGCCGGCTGATGCCACGCTCTTCCATCGTCACCCCGTAAAGGATGTCGGCCTTCGCGATCGTCCGCTTGTTGTGCGTGATGATGATGAATTGGCTCTGCGCCACGAACCGGTCGAGCATCTTGATGAACCGGTTGATGTTCGATTCGTCGAGCGGCGCATCCATTTCGTCGAGGATGCAGAACGGGCTCGGCCGCACCATGTAGATGGCGAAGAGGAGCGCGACCGCCGTCATGGTGCGCTCGCCGCCGGAAAGGAGCGAGACGCTCTGCAGTTGTTTGCCCGGCGGTTTCGCGATGATGTCGATCCCGCAGTTGAGCGCGTCGTTCTCGTCGAGGAGCTCGAGGTCGGCGCGGCCGCCGCCGAAAAGTTCGGCGAACATTTCGCGGAAGTTGATCCGAACCTGGGCGAAGGTTTCGGCGAATAGTTTCTCGGTCGTCTGGTTGATTCGCGCGATGACGTCGAGCAGCTCGCGGCGCGAGTTCGTCAGGTCGGCGTTTTGGGTTTCGAGGAAGGTGTGACGTTCTTCCAGCTCGTCATACTCATGCACGGCATCGAGATTGACCGGGCCCATCGCGTCGAGCTGACGGGTGAGCTGATCGATGATTTCGCGCAACTGCGTTTCGTCGAGCTCAGCCGTGTCGTCGGTTGCGGTGGACTCAGGTTTGCTTCTTTGTTTGACCTGCGCGCGGAATGTTTTCGTAAACGCGTAGCGATCGGGAGCAAACTCGCGCAGGTCGACCTGGTAACGCCGCATCACATGCTCGGCCAGGCTCTCCATTTTCAGCTGCATCTGTGTCTGCCGGACTTCCTCCTTGCCGCGCGCGTCGTGCAGATCGTTCAGCGCCTTGCGCCGGGCGCGCAGATCGGCCTCGAGATTGTTGACTTGCGCCAGGCGAGCGGCGCGTTTTTCGGCGATCGCCAGGACCGCCGCTTCCGCTCCGGAAAGTTCCGCGCTTTTTTCTCCGATCGCGCGCTCGGCTGCAACGGTCTCCGCGCTCTGCTGTTCGCGGCGCGCCTGGTAGCTCGCGATGTCGGCCCGGCGAGCGGCGATCAGCTCAGCCAGCTCCGCCTGGCGCGCGGTCATGGGCTGCCGTTGCGTGCGCAGCCCTTCATGGCGCTGGCGCTCGGTCGCTACGGCGAGGCGCAGCTCATTCAGTTGCTCAGCCAGTTCATCGTCGCGCAGACGCGCGGTCTCGGCCGTTGCTTGCAGAATGGTCTGGCGCTGCCGTGCATCGTCGAGGAAAGAACGTTGGGTCGCAGCGTCGCCTTCCAGTTGCGCGACGCGTTCCGCCGAGCTGTGGAGTTGCTGCTCGAGCGTGCTGCGTTCCCAGTCGAGCGCGTCCACCTTGCGCGCAGCTTCGTGCAGCTCGCGCTCGACCGCGGTGACCTGCAGGACAGTGGCAGAATGATCGGCTCGCGCTGTCTGGTGCGCGGTGCGCGCCTGTTCGAGTCGCTCCATCTTTTCCTCGAGCAGACGCTGAATCTCCTCGTGCCCTGTCTCCAGGGTCACCTGCTCGTCGAGCAGGGCGCGATGATCGGAGGCGAGCGTGGCGATCTGCGCCTTGCGCGCGAAGAGCGAGCGGTTTTCCTCGTTGATCCGCCCACCGTAAATCACCCCTTTGGCGGAGACGAGTTCGCCCGCGAGGGTGGCGAAAGCGAGCGCGGGGAAAGCTCGCTTCAGGGTTTGTGCCTGGTCGAGATCGGTCACCAAAACCACTTCGCCTAACAAGTGCCTGACGATCGATTCAAAAGCGGACGGTGCCCGCACTTTTTCGATCGCCCAGGCGATCGCGCCCTCCGGCAGGTCGCGCGGCGCGTCTGCGGCCGCCACGCTCAACTCCGGCACGAGGAGCGCGGTTTGGCCGAGCTTGCGGGAAGAGACCGTGGCGATGATCTCGCTCGCGAGCGCACCGTCCTGCAGCACGATGGCGTGCAGGTTTCTCCCCAGTGCCGCCTCAACCGCGGGAATGAATTCCTCCTCGACCTCGATGAGCGATGCGAGCGCGCCCGTGAGCGCCGGCAGGATTCGCGTGGGATTGTCGAGCCCGCGGAGCACGGCCTGCGAGCCTTCGGTCAGGCCTTCGCCCTCGGCGTTAAGTTGCTGCAAAATTTCGAGGCGGGATTGCCGTTCCGCGATCGCGCGGTTGCTCGCCATGAGCGCTGCTTCGCCCTCGCGCAGCTCCTGCTGCTGCCGGCTGAGTTCTTCCTCGGCGGCCGGAATCTGCGTGGCCAGATCCTGCAACGCGTCGTGTTTTTCTTCGGCCGTGCCTTTCACAGCGGACAACTGAGCTGCGATCAGATCACGGGCGTCGGAGGCTTCGCCTAACGACGCGGCCAGCTCGGCCAGCCGCGGCTGTGTCGCGGCGCGGCGCGAGGTGGTTCCGGCGATTTCCGCTTCCAGATCGGCCAGCCGGTTTTCCGCTTTCGAGATCTCCAGCTCGAGGGTCTGCAAATGCGTTTCGCTCGCCTCTCGGTCGCGTCGCACATCGGCGGCGCGTTCGTTCAGCTCAGAGAGTTCAGACTTCTTCGCGGCCAACAGCCGTTCCGTCTCGACGAGCAGCAGGTCGGTGTCGTGGATCTCCGTCTCCTGCTGCGCGAGCTTCCCTTCCGCGGTCTGAATATCGAGCTCGTAACGTTCGATCAGCGCGGCTAATTCCTGTGCTCGCTCGCGGTTGAACTCAATCCGGTTGCGGTGCGAAGCGATCTCGTTTTGCAGCCGCTGCACTCCCTCCCGTGCCGCGTTGATCTCCGCGTCGACCGCCTCAAGTTGCCCGCGTTGCGCGGCGACATCGTTCTCGTGTTCTTCAATCGCGCGCTCCGCGGTCCGCTGTTCTTCGTCGAAACGCGCCGTCGCCGCTCGCGCGCTCTGCAGTTCGCTTTCGAGCGAATCGAGCTGCGACCGCGAGTGATGCGTATCGAGCACCTGCAGGTCGCCCAGCAAGGCCTGGTAGCGCCGCGCTTTGCCGGCTTGGCGCTGGAGTGAGCCGATCTGGCGTTTCACCTCCTTGATGATGTCGCCCAACCGCAGAAGATTCGCTTCCGTCGCCTCGAGCTTGCGGAGCGCCTCGCGTTTTTGCCCTTTGTATTTCGTGATCCCGGCGGCTTCTTCAAAGACGGTGCGCCGATCTTCCGGACGCGAACTGAGGATCTGGTCGATCCGGCCCTGTTCCATCATCGAATAGGCGCTGCGCCCGATGCCGGTGTCGGCAAAAAGGCTCTGGATGTCTTTCAGCCGGCAGACCGTTTTGTTGAGCAAATACTCCGAGAGCCCGTCGCGATAGACACGGCGGGTCACCCGGACATCATGCCAGTCGACGCCGAGTTCGGCTGCGCAATCGGTGAAGGTGAGGGAGACTTCGGCGTAACCGACCGGTTTGCGCGAATCGGTGCCGTTGAAAATGACATCGGCCATCTCGCCGCCACGCAGGGCCTTAGCCGATTGCTCGCCCAGCACCCAGCGAACGGCATCGAGCACGTTGGATTTTCCGCACCCGTTAGGCCCGACGATCGCAGTGACGCCTTCGTGGAAATTAAAAACCGTTTTATCCGCGAAGGATTTGAACCCGAAGAGCTCGAGGGATTGCAGATGCATAAGACCTGCGGCGTGCATACAACCGCCGCCAAAGGCTGACAAGCAAAATAAACGCTATTTGCGGTGGGGCCGGCGCCTCCCGGCACAAGATATGGTGGAGGGTTAGTCCGCCACGGCCTTTCTCGTCCAGCGCTGCGCGAGGAACAGGATCGACGCTGCCGCCAGCACAACCGCAGTGATGGCCAGTTCTTTTCCTGTCGCCTGGGCCAGAATCACGAGGCTGATGGCGATTCCCAGGACCGGAAAGATCCACGCCCCGCGGAAGTGGAAAGGCCGAACTGCGCCGGGGGGATCCCGCCGCATCAGCTGGAGCGCCGCGCCGCAGCACAGGAAGTAAAGCACTAGCACAGCGACGTTGGAGAGAATGGCCAGTTGCTGGAAGGTCGAGCTGAGGGAGAGGACGGAAGCGATCGCGCAATAGGTCAGGATCGCGATGTGCGGCGTGCGGAAACGCGGGTGGATTTGCGAGAAAGCTTTGGGGAGGAAACGATCGCGCCCCAAGGCGAAGAGCACACGCGGCGAGCTCAGCACGTCGCTCACGAGGAAGCCAAACGCGGAGATGCTGGCGCCGGTCAGCATCAGGTTTCGGCCCGGTTGCCCGAGAAAGCGCGAAGCGGCCTGGGCGAGGGGCGCGGTGGAAAATTTCCCGAGGCTGTCCCCCAGGATGCCCTGTGCGACCAGTTGGATAAGAAGGTAGAGCACGGTCGTGATGGCGAGCGCGAGGTAGATCGCGCGCGGAACGGTGCGCGCGGGATCCTTCACCTCGCCGCTTGGCATGAGCGCAACTTCGATGCCGACGAAGGCAAAGAGGAGGAGGAGCACACCACGCCCGAGGGGCGAAGCGCCCGGCCAATCGATCGTTAGGGCGTCGGCCCGGTTAACGAAAAAAATCCCGGCTCCCACAAAAATGAAGAGAGGGAGCAGCTTGGCGATCGTCACGATCCAGACCGCGCGAGCGCCCGATTGGACGCCCAGGATGTTAATCCAGGCGAGCGTGCCGAGGACGAGCAGGACCACGAGGAAATGCAGGCCGCCGTTGGCGAAGACCGGCACCATCGCGCCGATCGTGTCGGCGAAGAGAGCGACGATCCCGGAGGAGGCCAGGATCGCGGTGAGGAAATAGAGCACGCCGGCGATAAAACCAACGTAGCGCCCGAAGGCGGTCTCGACGTAGGCATAGAGTCCGCCGGTTAACGAGACTCGACTGCCGGCGAGCGCAAATGAGGTCACAAAAACCGCCATGGCAAGCGCGCAAAGGAGAAAGGCGAGCGGCGCACCCGGCCCGAGCTGCGCCGCGACGAGCGCGGGGAGCGCGAAGATTCCCGCGCCCACCGTCGAGTTCACAATGTTCGCCGTCAGGCTCGGGACGCCGAGCGCGCGGACCAGTTGCTGTTCCTCGGCCGCCTCGCGGGGTGCGCTCATGCGTCGCAGGCTGCGCAAATCAGTTACCTTCGGCAAGTCGTTAGTTGTCGGCGTGCGAACCTGCTCTACTCTTCGGCATGCGTGATTCTCATCTCGAAGATTTTTTTACATTCCTGCGATTTCCCAGCGTTTCGACCGACGACGCCTACGCCGAAAATCTCGCCGAATGCGCGCATTGGCTGGTGGAAAAACTGAACGGAATCGGCCTCGAGGCGCAGCTCGTGTCGACCCCGGGACATCCGATCGTGTGGGCCAAAAACAAGCATCAGCCGGGGCGCAAGACCGTGCTTTTGTATGGGCATTACGACGTCCAGCCGCCCGATCCGCTCGAGCTCTGGGATTCGCCGCCCTTCGATCCGGTCTTGAGGGACGGCTACGTCTATGCGCGGGGCGCGACCGATAACAAGGGCCAGATCTTGGCCCACATCCTCGGGATCGAGGAGACGATGAAGGAGAACGGCGATCTGCCGGTCAACCTGCACCTGATCGTGGAGGGCGAAGAGGAGGTTGGCAGTGACAATCTCCCGAATTTCATGCGCGAGCACAAAGAGGCGTTACGCTGCGACGTGGCGGTTGTTTCCGACACCGGCATGATCGCGGCGGGGGTGCCGACCCTGAGCTACGGGCTGCGCGGGGTGACGGCCTGCGAGGTGCGGGTAAAGGGTTCCGAGATGGATTTGCATTCCGGCGTCTTCGGCGGCGCGGTGGCAAACTCAGTCACCGCGCTGGTCCAGTTGCTCGCCACCCTCCACGACGAGGACGGGCACGTGGCGATCGAAGGTTTCTACGACAACGTCAAACCGCTCGAGGAGTGGGAGCGCGAGGCGTGGCGCGAGCTGCCGATCGATGGGGACAAGGAGATCCTAGAGGAAACGGGCGCGCCGGCCGTGTTTGGCGAGAAGGGTTTCAGCACGCTGGAGCGGCTCTGGGCGCGGCCGACGGCGGAGATCAACGGGATCGGCGGCGGTTACCAGGGGAAGGGGACCAAGACGGTCATCGCCAGTCAAGCCATGGCGAAGCTCACTTTTCGGCTCGTGCCTAATCAGGATGGAGGCAAGATTTTGAAACTGGTCCACAAACATCTCGAGAAACATCTGCCGCCCGGCGTGACGATGGAGATCATCGACGGGCACAGCGGCCCTTGGTATTTGACCGACCCGCATTCGGCCTTTGGCGAGGCGGCGCAGCGCGCGCTCCAGAAGGCTTTTGGGAAAGAGGTCGCGCTTATCCGCGAGGGCGGCAGCATTCCGATCGTCTCGCAATTTCGCGATATCCTCGGGGTGGAAACCTTGCTCCTCGGTCTCGCCCTGCCCGATTGCCGGGCGCATTCGCCTAACGAGAATTTCCCGGTGGAGAACCTGGCGCTCGGGATCAAGATGAACAAGGCGATCCTGCAGGAACTCGGCGCGAACAATAGTTAGGCATTCGAACCCGAGCATTCCCATGCCCCGTGCGCGTTCTGTCCGCCGGAACGGAAGGAAAAACTTTCTCCGCCTCGGCGGGGTGCTGCTCTGTTTGATCCTCCTGCCCGTGGCCCCCGCCCGGGTGCAGGCGGAAGAGCCGTCGTTAGGCGAAAAGATCAAGAAGTTCTTCGCCACGCCGACGCCGACCCCGTCGCGCCGCCGTTCCAAGAGCACGACGAGGAAGAGCAGCCCCACGCCTGAGCCGAAAGAGGAGGAAACGCCGAAATCGAAACGGAAGAAATCCTCGCCTTCTCCCACGCCGGACGAGGAGGCGACCCCGAGGAAGAAGAAAAAGAAGAAGAAGAGCTCGCCAACCCCGACGCCGTCACCCACGCCGACCGAAAGCCCCACACCGACTGAGACTCCCACGCCGTCTCCGGAGGAATCGCCCTCGCCTTCATCGACTCCGGAGCTGAAGGTCGCCACGGTCGCACCGGAAGAGCTCAAGGACTTCGACGAGAACCCGGAGCCGGTGCGCAAGCTCCTGCGCGACGCGCTCGCGCTGACGAAACAGAATTTGGATTACAAATACGGCTCCGCCGATCCCGGCGACGGCGGCATGGATTGTTCCGGCTTCATCTATTACGTCCTGCGCGAAAATGGCTTCGATGAGGTCCCGCGCGACGCGAGCGGGCAATACGTCTGGGTGCGCAAAGCCGGAAATTTCCGCGCGGTTCTGAGTCGGGAACTCGATTCCTTTGAGCTCGACGAATTGAAACCGGGCGACCTTCTTTTCTGGACCGGCACCTACAGCGTGGAACGCGATCCGCCGGTCACGCACACGATGATTTACGTTGGGGAGGAGAAAGAAAACGGCCACCCGATCATGGTCGGCGCGAGCGACGGGCGCACCTATGAAGGGGAAAGGCAGTTCGGCGTGAGCGTGTTCGATTTCAAGACCGTCCGATCGACTAAAGCGACGACTTCCGGAACGCGCCCCCGGTTTGTCGGTTACGGACGAATCCCTGGGCTCGATGCGCGGATCAAGAACGGAGGCCCGGCCGAAAAATCTCCCTAACGAACCGGCATCGGCGTGCCACCGGGAGAGGGCGAGACAGGTGCGCTGACCGCTGCTGTCTCGTTAGGCGGCTCGGCCGGACGGGAGCGCGAGTCGCGATAGTGCTTCGTGGCGAGTCCGAGCACCACGGCAAGCACGATGAACGCGATCGTCCGCTGCTCCTGTCGGGTGAGGAGGAACATCCCGAGCTTTGGGCGCAGGTTCATCGCGCGTAGGAGATCGGATCGACCAGTCCCGCTTCTTCGAAACCTTTCAGGCGCAGCTGACACGAATCGCAGGTGCCGCAGGCGAACCCGTCGCTCGTCGGATCGTAGCAACTATGGGTGAGGGCATAGTCGACGCCCAAAGCCGCTCCGCTCCGAATGATCTCGGTTTTGCTCAGAGCCAGGAGCGGAGCGTGGACGGAGAACTTCGCTCCCTCGACGCCCGCCTTGGTCGCGAGGTTGGCCAGTTGTTCGAAGGCACGGATGAACTCCGGCCGGCAATCCGGATAACCGCTGTAATCGATCGCATTCGCGCCGATGAAAATATCGCGCGCGCCGAGCACCTCCGCCCAGGCCAGCGCATAGGAGAGAAAGATGGTGTTGCGCGCCGGGACGTAGGTGACCGGGATGCCGCTCGCCATCTCCGTCGCGGAACGCCCCTTGGGGACCTCGATCGGCGCCGTTAATGCCGAGCCCGCGAAAGCGCCGGGATCGATCTGCGCGATCCGATGTTCCACTGCGCCTAACGACTTTGCGATCCGCTCTGCCGCTACCAGCTCGCAGGCGTGGCGCTGGCCGTAGTGAAAGGAAAGGGCAAACGCGTGGTAGCCGTCGGCCCGGGCCATGGCCAGGACGGTGGCGGAGTCGAGCCCGCCGCTGAGGAGAACCACCGCGCGCTTCATCGCGCACCGCTGTCGTCGCCCTCGTCCGGGTGGGTCGCGCTCACGGTCAGGCTGATGCCGCCGCGCGAGGCAAATTCCGCCTCGATGATCATCCGCCGTGGCGCGCAGGCTTTGACCAGGTCATCGAGGATGCGATTGGCGACCTCCTCGTTGAAGGCGCGTTCGTTCCGGTAGGAAGCGAGATAAAACTTGAGCGACTTGGTCTCGAGACAACGTTTGGCCGGCTGGTAATCGATCTGGATTTCCGCGAAGTCCGCCTGGCCGGTGATCGGGCAGAGGGAGGTAAAGTCGGCCGAATGAAAGCGGACCCAAAAGGGCCGCTTGGTGGGATTAGGAAAAGTCTCGAGGATAGCGGCGGAGGGAGTTCGCGGAACCGAGGTTTCGCTGCGGCCGAGGAGAGTGAGGCCTTTGGATTTCCGCGCTTTTTTTGCCATGCGCCAGTTAACCGGCTCCGCCCGGCGGGTTCAATCGTTTTTGCAGTGGATTGCCGCGCCGCGATGACAGCAGTTTTAAGCGGATCGTGGCGAATTCGTTAGTCTGGATGCTCCAACCGGCGATCGAGCAGGGCGCGCTCGCGGTCGCCGAGCCCGTGGTAGTTCCAGTAGTCGACTTTCAAGCTCCGTTTCAACTGCAGCCGGCTTCCGTCGGCCGCTTCCCATTTGCGCAAGAGATAGGGAAAATCCCGGTCGAGAACGAAGCGATCCGTGCCTCCATCGTGCTGCACCGTGACGTAGCGCTCTCGCTCGGTGGATTCGAAATGCACCTGGGCCGGTTTCCAGACGAGTTTATCTTTTTTGGAATTGATGATGGAAGGCGCGAGCTGGATCTCGAAGTCGCCGCTCGGCTTCGCGAAATCGACCGTCCGCACGCGCAGCGGGAGCTCGTCGTAAAAGTATCCTTCAGGCGGGAGCGTCACCTTTTCGCGGCCCTCGGCCATCCCATCCCAGTAGGTGTGCCATTGATAGGTGAAAACCTCCGCCCCGCGGCGCGCTTCCTTGTAGGTGTTGCCGCAACTGTCGTTACTCGTCAGGGAAAACTTGGCGAGGCGCGCGTTGTCGCTCCGCCAGAAGTTCGAATGCATTTGCTGATAGACGTAAAGACCCGTCGGGATGTGCAGGACCTGGTTCATCTTCAGGACGTGGATCACGCCGGGGCGTTGCCAGTCGTCCGGTTTGACCATTTGCTTCAGGTCGAATGGTTCTCGCACGAGAATGTGGAGGACCTCACTTTGACGCGGCTGTCCGTAACGCATGATCTGCGCGTCGTAGATATCGAACTCGGCTTTGCCATCGTTCCAGTAGCTTGCGTTCTGCACGAAGTCGGGCGCGAACTGCCCCGCGGCAGGAAGCGCGCGCACGATCAGGAGCGCGGCGAGGGCGAAGGCTTTGCGCATGGCGCCTTGCAATTTAACGGGTCCGTTGCGGGATGACCAATCTTTCCGTAAGATCGCGCACGATGTCCGATCAACCCGGGAATGAGATCAGCAGTGCGGCTGCCGCGACACCTGCCGGGGTGGAGCAGGCGGGCGTGATCGACTTTTTCGCCCACAATGCGAAGACGGACGAGCTGCTCCTCGTCATGTTCGAATCGCGCTCGTGGGATGGCACCGATCTCCAGCTCTTCCAGCTCCAGGAGAAATTCAACGCTTACGTTTCCTTCCTGCTCGATGGGGAGCTGGCGGAGGCGCACCCGGAGCTAGCCGGGAAGAACGCGCGGATCGAGTTGCGTTGCGCCGCGATGCCGGCGGGCCGTGCGCTTGATCTGCTCAACGCGATCCACGATCAGCTCGCGCTGCAGGAGATCCCCGTGGAAGTGATCGTCGAGGACCGCAGCGGGAGCTGCGGGGGCGGGTGCAGTTGTGGGGCAGGGGACGCGGGTAACGGCGAAAGTTAGATTAAACTATGCGAGTTCCCCTACCGGCCGCCGCGTCTCCTAGAATTTGAGGAACGTCTCGACCGGCGTGGGCGCGAGCTTTTCTCGGCCGTGCAAAAATTCCAGTTCGATCAGGAACTGCGCTTCGAGCAATTCCCCGCCGACCTTTTGGATCAAAGCCGCCGCTGCCGCCGAAGTGCCGCCGGTCGCGAGCAGATCATCGATCAGGACAATTTTTTCTCCCGGCTCGATGCTGTCGACGTGCATCTCCATTTCCGCATCGCCGTACTCGAGCGAGTAGGCGGCGCTGGCGGTCTTGAAGGGCAACTTCCCTTTTTTGCGGATCGGCACAAAGCCGACGCCGAGCGCGTACGCCACCGGCGACCCAAAAAGAAAACCGCGCGCGTCGATCCCGACCACCTTGTCGATCGGAAGGGTGCGGCAGCGGGCCAGGAATACCTCAATCGATTCCCGGAAGAGCTGCGCATCGACCAGGATCGGGGTGATATCCTTGAAGACGATCCCGTGCTTCGGGAAGTTAGGAACGTCACGGATCCCGGCGTGCAAACGAGCGAGCGAATCAACAGCCATGGCCGGGAGGCTAGCGGGTCGGCGAAAATCGTCAACGCACGGTGTGCCTGATCACCGGCGCGTGATGCACCGCACAGTGTCGCGTCGCACGATCCGCTGGGCCAGCGGACGCTACAGCGCGGACTAATCTCTAAAAACTGAAGGAGGCGGAAGCGCCTGCCGGTCGTCCCGCCGGATGCGGACACTGACACACGCATCGCTCGGATCGCGACCGGAGTAGCGGCGCTGCCATTCGGCCTGCGCCCGTTCACGGAGCTGCGCGTAGGAATTGTCGAGGGCTCGCCGAAGGCCCTGTGCTTCGTTCGCTGCCCTCTCGTTTTCGCCTGATCTGCGCGCCAACGTTCTCATGTTGGAAGCTGCAAAAGCAGGAACCGCGCCCTTTCGCTGTTTGGCCAGCCGCGATTGCCAAGGCGCGCCCCGCCTTTTACCTTCCGGACCGATGGATCGCTGGCTGCTCATCATCTCAACCCTCTGTTTTTTTCTCGCGATGGTGCGAACCGTGATCGCGATCAAAGCGCGGAACTACCGGCCGGCCGGCTTCAACTTCTCCGCCATCGCCCTAGGGTTCGTTTTCCAGACGGCATTTCTCTCGGTCCGCGGCCACGCGCTTGGCCGTTGTCCGCTGACCAATCTCTTTGAGGTTTTCATCTTTCTGGCCTGGTCCGTTTCCCTGATCTACCTGCTGATTGGCCCGGCCTATCGCCTCTCGCTGATGGGCGCGTTCACTGCGCCGCTGGTTTTTGCGCTGCAGACGTTTGCCCTGCTCGCGCCGATCGACCTGCCGCATCCGCGCGTTTCGTCGCCCTCTCCCTGGCTGGAAATGCACGCCTCGGTCTCGCTCATCGCCTACGGGGCGTTCGCGCTGGCCTGCGTGGCGGGCCTCATGTACCTCGTGCAGGAGCGGCAGCTCAAGTCGCGGCAGATCAACTCGATGTTCTATCATTTCCCGCCGTTGACCGATCTCTTCGCGGCAATTACTCGTTTGCTTTGGCTCGGCTTCATCCTGCTCACGGCCGGGATCGCCGCGGGTTTTTTCACCGGTCAGCCGCTGCCTTACGTCAAGATCGCCTGGTCGTTAGGAGTCTGGATCTTCTATGCCGCCATCCTCCTTGCGCGGCATCTCGGCACGACCGCGCCGCGCCGGATCGCGGCCCTCTGCGTCGTCGCCTTTAGCGCCGCGCTCACCCTGCTCTGGGGCATCACGTTTCTCTCGCAGGCGCACTCCCTCTGATGAATCTCTTCTGCGTTGGTCTTAGCCATCACACCGCGAATGTCGAAACGCGCGAACGCTTCGTGGGGCACGCGGCGATCGACCGGATCCTGCGCGAAAAAGCCGGCTGCACCGAGGCGCTGCTCCTGACGACCTGCAACCGCGTGGAAGTCTATGCCGCGTCTGCCGAACCGGTCGCCACCGCGCAGGTCGCGCGTTGTCTGCTGGCGGAGGGAATGGTCGCGGCGGGTGATGAAATGGAGGCTTTTTATCGGCACGAATCGCTCCAGTGCGTGCAACATCTTTTCCGGGTCGCGTCGGGTCTCGACTCGATGGTCGTGGGTGAGACCGAGATTCTCGGCCAGGCCAAGAAAGCCTACGCCGCCGCGCGTGAATCAGGCGCGGCCGGTCCTTTTCTGCATCGGCTGTTTCAGCGCGCGTTTCGGGTCGCGAAGCAGGTCCGCTCGCGGACCGGGATCACGCGTGGGGCGGTCTCGGTCGGTTCCGTGGCGGTCGATCTGGCGGAACAGATTTTCGGCCATTTCGAATCTCGCAAAGTGCTCCTGCTCGGGGCGGGCGAAGCGAGCGAACGGACCGCGCGCGCGCTGCGCAAGCGTGGAGTCCGCGATATCCGGGTGACGAACCGGTCGGTCGAGCGAGCGGAGGCATTGGCTGCGCTGGTCGAAGGGCGCGCCGTGCCGATGGAGGATTGGGAAACTCATTGTCGCGAGGTCGACATCGTTATTTCCTCGACCGCCGCGCCGACCCCGATCGTGACGCGCGAAAATCTGACGCCGCTCCTGCGCGACCGGCTCGACCGCCCGCTCTTCATTATCGACATCGCGGTGCCACGCGACGTGGCGCCCGACGTCAACGAAATGGAGGGCGTTTTCCTTTACGACATCGACTCGCTGCAGTCGATCGCTCAGCAGTCGCTCGCCCTGCGCCGGCAGCAGATCGCGGCCGGGGAAGAGATCATCGCGGAGCATGTGGACGATTTCAGCGGGTGGTTCGTCTCGGCGCGGGACCGGGTCAACCTCGCGCCCGATCTGCCGGAGGGCAGGTTGCGCACCTCGGGAAGCTGAGTGGACGCTTCCGGGAAAATTGTGCTGGGCTCGCGTGGGAGCGAACTGGCGCTGGCGCAGACGAAGTTGGTTGAGCAGGCTTTGCGCAAGGCGTGGCCGTCCCTTGAAATTTCGGTTGAGATTATCCGCACGAGCGGGGACGAGAAGAGCGCCCGCGTCACCGATCGGAAGGCGGGCCGGAAAGGGCTCTTCACGCGCGAGATCGAGCAGGAGCTGCTCGTTAGGCGGATTGACCTCGCGGTTCATAGCGCCAAGGACCTGCCGAGTGAAAAATTAGAAGAACTGGAGATCGCGGCAACGCTTCCTCGCGCCAATGTCGAAGATGTCCTGCTCACGAGGATTAGCGGCGGCCTCGCAGCTATCGCCGCCGGTGGCGTCATCGGGACGGGGAGCATCCGGCGCCAGCGACAGCTGGCGTGGAAACGACCGGATCTTGTCGCGGTCGATCTGCGCGGAAATGTTCCAACGCGGCTGCGCAAGCTGGATCAAAATATAGATTGGAGCGGGATTATCCTGGCGCGGGCTGGCCTCGAGCGGCTCGGTCTGGAGGTTGTAGGGCGGGCGCTTCGCCTGCCCAATGGGCCGGGGCAACCGGAGCGGTCGCCCTACAATGCGGAAATTCTTTCTCCAGACGATTTCGTTCCGGCGGGCGGCCAGGGGATCATCGCGCTGCAGGTGCGCAGGGATGATGAGCGCGTCCGCCGCCTTGTCCAGCCTGTGGACGATCCGTCGACGCACATATGTCTCACCGCCGAGCGAGAGTTTTTGCGACTGCTGAACGGGGATTGCGATTCCCCCGTCGGTGTTCACGCGATCGTGACCGATGGCACGCTGCGGCTGCACGCCCAGGTTTTCGAAGACCACACTCCTTCACCGCGGATGGGTGAGGTGACTGGCGCAACGACCGAACCCGGGGCGCTCGCCGCCGCATTGCGGGCACAACTTTATGGCAACTAAATCAGAAAGCGGTCGCTGTTATCTCGTGGGCGCGGGCCCCGGCGATCTTGGATTGGTCACTCTGCGCGCGAAGCGACTTCTCGAACGGGCGGAGGTGGTGATTTACGATTATCTTTGCAACCCGGAGATGTTGCAGTGGGCGCCGGAAACTGCCGAGATCATCTATGCGGGGAAAAAAGCCGGCGCGCATACCCTGAAGCAGGAGGAGATCAATGCCCTCTTGGTGGAAAAGGCGGCCGCCGGAAAACAGGTCGTTAGGCTGAAGGGCGGCGATCCGTTCCTCTTCGGCCGCGGCGGTGAGGAAGCGCTGGCCCTCGCGGCCGCCTCCATTCCCTATGAAGTGGTGCCCGGGGTCACTTCAGCGATCGCCGCGCCCGCTTATGCCGGCATTCCAGTCACGCATCGCGGGATCACGTCGCACGTCACTTTTTTCACCGGCCACGAGGACCCCGAGAAGGTGGAGAGCGCGATCGATTTCGAGGCGTTGGCCAGGCTGGGAGGAACGCAGGTCATGCTCATGGGGGTGGAACGGATCGAGGCGATCGCGCAGCAGATGATGGAGCATGGGGTGCGGCCCGATTTGCCCGTTGCCCTCGTGCGCTGGGGAACGACCGGCCGGCAGCAGGTCATCCGGGGCATCCTGCGGGAGATCGCACGGCAGGTGGCGGAGACGGATTTCGCGCCGCCCGCGGTCGCGGTTTTCGGCGAGGTGGTGTCGTTAGGGAAAGAGTTGCACTGGCACGCCGAGCGGCCGTTGGCTGGCCGGCGCATCGTCGTCACGCGCGCCCGCAAACAGGCCGGGGCGTTGAGCGACCAGCTGCGCAATCTCGGCGCCGAGGTGATGGAGTTACCCACCATCCGCATTGCGCCGCCGAGCGATCTGCGGGCCTTCGCCGAGTTGGTGCAGGATGCGCACTCCTACGATTGGATTGTCTTCACGAGCCCGAATGGCGTGACCGCTTTTTTTGAAATGTTTTACAAGCTCTACGACGACGCGCGCGATCTCGGCGGAGCGCGGATCGCTGCGATCGGGCCGGCCACGGCGCAGCGGGTGCGGGAGTTTCACCTCAAGGTGGATCTGCAGCCGGACGAATTTGTGGCCGAGGCGGTGGTGCGGGAATTCCGGAAGGAAGGCGACATCGAAAACCTGCGCATCTTGATCGCGCGGGCGGAGGAGGCGCGGGACCTGCTACCAAAGGAACTCGGAGCCATGGGCGCCATTGTGGATGTTGCTTCTGCCTACCGAACCGTCGCGGAAACGGACGATCGGACGGAAGCAAGATCACGACTGGTCACCGAAGGGGCTGATATGATCACTTTTACCAGCTCATCAACGGTCGAGAATTTTCTCGCGCTCGGTCTACCTTGGCCGCAGGGAATGAAGGCGGCGAGCATCGGCCCGATCACCTCCCGGACGGCGCGGGAGCGCGGCCTAACGATCGACGTCCAGGCGCAGCAACACGACGTTCCGGGGCTGGTTGAGGCGATTCGCCGCCACTTTGCCGGTCGCCGAGCACGATGAGCCAGGCGATCGAGATCGAGTCGGATTTCGCGGCGGAAATGCACGAACTGAGTGCGGCGGCGGTCACGTCCCCGGTGAAGCGGCCGGAGGCAGACTCTGCCATCACCGCCTTGATCGGCGCGGTGCACGCGCTGAACCAGCGAATGGAGTCGCTCGAGGAATCCATCATTCGGAGATTCGAGACAGTCCATTTCGAACGGATCGAAGAACAGCTCGCGGTGATTCGCGACAGCGAGACGGTCAACCAAAAGCTGTTCGATTCGCTCCACCAGGAACTGATCAGTTACCGCGACAACTTCGTGCGCGACGCCCTGCAGAAACCGTTCATCCGCGATCTGCTCGTCCTGTTCGACGACCTGAGCGCGCTCGCTGGCCAGGTCGGAGCGGTTGCCGAGGAACAAGAGGCGGGCGGGGAGCAAGCGCGTTCGCACGATAACCTGACCAACATCCTGCACTTCCTCCTCGAGATCCTGCATCGGCTCGAGGTCAACGAGATCGAGCTGAAGGAGACGGTGGATCGCAACCTTCATCGGGTAATCAGCTTCGAACCGGCGGAAACTCCCGAGGAAGACGGCCGCATCGTGAAGCGGTTGAAGCGCGGTTTCACCTGGCACGACCGGGTCCTGCGCGCGGAAGAAGTCATCGCGAAACGCTTCGCCTGATTCAGCGCGGCGCTCTTCGCCAGCCGGGGCTGAAAAGGATTCGCCCAGATTGAAACGCCGGAGGCACGAAAACTGCATTGAGAGCAGCGCAGTTGAGACAAGGGAAACTAGGAAGCCTTCAAAACAATGACCAATCGCAAAGCAGTCGGAATCGATCTCGGCACTACCTTCTCGGCCGTCGCCCACATCGACGCTTACGGGAAACCGCAAATCATCCCCAACGCTGAGAGTGAGCGTATCACGCCTTCGGTCGTTCTCTTCGATGGCAGTAACGCCATTGTCGGGACGATCGCGAAAAACAACACGGTCGCGGAGCCGGAGAAGATCGTTGACTTCGTGAAGCGCGAAATTGGCAAATCGAAGGAGCAATTCCATCGCGAATTTGGGGGGACGAACTACTCTGCGGAGGAACTCTCCGCGCTCATCCTGAAGAAGCTGAAATCCGACGCGGAAAAGTATCTCAAGGTTCCCGTGACCGACGCGGTCATCACGGTGCCCGCCTATTTCAACGACTCCGAGCGCACCGCGACCATCACGGCCGGCCGCCTCGCCGGTTTGAACGTCCTGCAGATTATCAATGAGCCGACCGCCGCGGCGCTCGCCTACGGCCTCGACAAGCTCGATGAAGACCAGACCGTTTTCGTCTTCGACCTTGGCGGCGGCACCTTTGACGTCACCCTGATGCGGATCGAACAGCATCGGCTCGAGATGGTGGCGACCAACGGCGATCATCGCCTCGGCGGAAAGGATTGGGACGATATCATCGTCAACTACGTGGCGGAGGAATTCGACCGCGCCCATGGCGAAAATCCGCTGCTGGATCTGCAGAGCTACCAGGACCTGCAAAGCCGGGCCCTGGCCGCGAAGATCCAGCTC
>JBDTOL010000065.1:0-22695 GCA_039933235.1 Spartobacteria bacterium
CGATGATCAGGCCGCGAAACCCGACCGGCATCTGGTGCACGATGTAGTAACCGAAGATCTCGTTGTCGGCCGCCGGCATGCCCGGGTCGGGCACGACCGCATAGTAAACCGAAAGCAGGATCCCGACGGTGAGGAAGGCGCCCGCGATCGGAATGTCCATCAGGCCGCTGAGAATGAGCGAGAGCTGCGACTTGCGATAGTCGGGCGCGGTCAACATCCGCTGCACCATGTCCTGGTCGGTCCCGTGGGTGGCCATCGTGAGCATGGTCGACCCGATGAAAGCGGCGAAGAGCGTGTACGGCTCCTCCATCATCGCTTTCAGGGCTGGGCCAAAGGCCAGGCTCGGATCCCAGCCCGTCTGGAACACCTTTACATTGCCGAGTCCGCCGAGATTTTGTTTCACCGTCTCGAACCCGCCTGGGATGTTGTGCAGGAGAAGGAAGATCGCAAAGATTACCGAGCTAAACATAAGGATCGCCTGGATGAGATCGGTCCAGACAACCGCCTTGATCCCACCGACCGCGGTGTAGAGCGTCGTGATCACGGTCACGAAAATAATGCCCCAGATGTAGGTATTGAGTGTGATGGGCAGACTCGGAAACAGGTATCGCCAGATCACGACCATGATCGCGCCGCCCAGGTAAAGCCGGACACCGATCCCGAGCACGCGGGTGAAAAGGAAGATCCCGCTCGCCATGTTTTTCGTCATGGTGCCGAAGCGCACGGTGAGAAACTCGTAAACGCTCTGCACCCGGTAATCGTAGTACGGCTTGATGAAAGTAAAGGCGATGATGACCCGGGCCAGGATCGTGCCGATGACGAGCTGCCCGTAGAAATAACCGCGCGTCTTAAAGCCTTCGGCCGGCGTCCCGAGAAAAGTCGCCGCGCTGGTTTCGGCTGCGATGATCGAGGCGAGGACGGCCCACCAGGGGATGGAACGCGAGCCGAGGGAAAAATCCTGCAGGTTCTTGTTCCGCCGGCCGGCCCAGAGCCCGAGCGCGACGATGCCGAAGAAATAGGTCAGGAGGACGATCGTATCGATCAGGAGACGCGGGTTCACAGGGTTGTTTGCTGCCAGAATTCGCGCGGAGCGCAAAGAGTTTTTGCAGAGACGTTGCCTAACGTATCTTCGGCCATGAAGTTGCCGGCGCCCGATTTCGATCTCGCGCTCACTCTCGACTCGGGACAGACGTTTCACTGGGAATCGCTCGGCGCTGGGTTCCTTGGGGCGATCGGCGAACGGGCGGTTTATGTGGAGCAGCGCGGCGACGTTCTGGAAGTTCGCGGAGGCGAGACGCCTTCGCCGGCGGGCGGGACGCCCACCCTACCCGAGATCGTGGCGCGCTACTTTTCGCTCGATCATCCGCTACGGGAAATCTGCGCTGCTTTCCCGGCAGACCCCGCAATGCAGGGCGCGGCAAACTTTTGCCGCGGGCTGCGCATCATCCGCCAGCCGCGCTGGGAATGTCTCGCCAGCTTCATTACTTCGTCGATGAAACAGGTGGCGCACATCCGCCAGATTTCGCTCACTCTGCGTCAGCGCTTCGGAGAAGCGAAGTCGCTCGGAGAGAAGATCGTCCATGTTTACCCGACCCCAGCGCGGATCGCCGCCTTGAGGGAAAACGATCTGCGCGAATGCGCGCTCGGCTATCGCGCGAAGAATCTCCTCGCCACCGCGCAATTGATCGCCGCGGGCCAGGTCGACCTCGATCAACTGGCCGGTCTCCCGGACTACGAACTGCGCACCCGGCTTTGCGCGCTGCCGGGCGTGGGGACGAAGGTCGCCAATTGCGTCATGCTCTTTGCCTACGAACGTCTGCGCGCCTTTCCGATCGACGTGTGGGTCGAACGCGTCCTGCTCCAGAGATATTTCCCGCGCCGGCGCAAGATGGCCGCGGGCAAGTTGCGCGATTTTGCCGCGAAACATTTCGGCGCGCAGGGCGGCTATGCTCAGCAGTATCTTTTCCACCACGCCCGCAAGACCATGCCCCGCCGGTTGTCACCCCGGTCGAGGTGAGATAATTTTGCGCCTGAAGAAACTCGCGCACCGTCCCGGCCCGTGCTCTCGTCAGCCGGCCTTCCTACGGGGGACGGGACAGTCATGACGGATCCAAATCGAGATCGACGCATAGTGTGGTGGGCGGTCCTCGCCTCCCTCGCCCTGCATTTATTGATCGGCCTGTCGCTCGCCGCCTTTGCCGGCCGCGAGCAGGAGATCGTTCTGCCGATCGAAGATCAGGTCCCGCAGCTCACGATCATGCAGCTCTCCGCGCCGACTCCACCGCCGACCGTGCCAAAAAACGCGCCGATGACCACGGTGGATCCCGCCCGCAAATCGGCCGAAGCGCCCAAGGAAAAAACATTTGAGGCGAACGAGAACTCGATCGCCGCGGCGGAAAAAGCCGCGACCACGGACAGCCAACTGCCGGGTCAGGACGGCAAGGATCGGCCGTTCATGAACCTGGAGGAGCACGAAAACTCCTTCGCGAGCGCCGGTGCCACTCCTCAGCCAAAACCGACTCCAACCGCAGCGCCGAAAGAGTCGCCCACGCCTAACGAAACGGCCACGCCGGCTGCGCCCACTCCGGCGCCGGATCAACTTGCGCTTTTAACCCAGACGTCGACGCCGATCCCCTCGCCGCCCCAGGCGGAAGAGAAATCGGAAATCCCCACGCCCACCGAAACGCCCACTCCGACGCCGGAGCCATCCGCGACGCCGCCGGCGCCGGCCTCCAGTTACCGGGATTTCCAGCAGAAGACTGTCATCCGCGGCGGGATCAACAATCGGGGGCGCTCGGCCGTCAACGCGGTCGGCACGCCGCAGGGGCGCTACAAAAAGTTGCTCGAGGATGCGATCGGGTCGCGCTGGTATTACTATACAAAAGCCAAGATCGACCTGATCAGCATTGGCACGACGTCTGTCACTTTCGAGATCCTGGGCGATGGCACCGTGCGCAACCTGCGCATGACTGAAAACACCGCTAATGAAGCCGCCGCCAGCATCGCCCTGCGCTCGATCCAGGAGACGAAGTTCCCGCCCATTCCGGAGGACCTCCTCGCGACGCTGCCCGAAGGCCGCTTTACAATGGAAGAATCCTTCACGATTTTCGCGAACCGATGACCCTACTTCTCGCTGCAGCCTCTAATCCCCTGCAATCCGTCGTCGATTTTCTGCTCCGGGGCGGTCTCTTCATGTGGCCGCTGCTTATCTGCTCGATCGTCGCCCTGACCGTTATCATCCTCCGCACGCTTGCCTTGCGCCGGAAAAACGTCCTCCCGCTCGTGATCGAGAGCGAGATCGAGCGGCTCTCGCCCGGTGGAAATCCCGAGCGACTCTCGCGCATCGTGCGCGAGGATGATTCCGCGCTCGCTCGCATTGCCCGGGTCGCGTTGCAGCATCTGCGCGCGCCGCGCTCCGAGAACGTAGAAGCGGTCGAGACCCGTGCGCGGCACGAGATGGTGATCTTGGAACGCGGCCTGATCGTGCTCGAGATCATCACCGGCATCGCGCCATTGTTAGGTTTGATCGGCGCAGTCTCGGGCCTGGTCCATGTCTTCAGCCATCTCGGCCTCGGCACCGGCGCGGCCGACACCAAGGCGATCGCGCTCGGCATCTCCGAGGCGCTCAACGCGACCGTCTTCGGCTTGTCCATCGCCGTGCCGACCCTGATCGCGTTCAGCTATTTCTCGAAGAAGGTCGAAGTGATGTCGGTCGAAATGGAAACGCTGGTCGTGGAATTAATCAGTAAATGCTACTACGGCCGAGTCTCGGAAGGGGCGGCGCCCCGGATGACCGCCTCGGTCCCGACGCCGGGGATGACTCACGCGCCAACCCCGCTCACCTGATCGGATTCGCCCGCCGCCGCCATGAAGTTTGCCGTTCGGAAGCGAAGCCCGCCCTCGATCATCATCGTGTCGCTCGTCGATATCCTGGTCATCCTGCTCATCTTTTTCGTCGTCTCGACCACCTTCAAAAAGGATCAACCGGAGGTGCAGATCAATCTGCCCGAGTCGAAGACGTCGAGCGCGAAGCCGGCGGAAATCGAGCACGCCATCGTGAGCGTCGATGCCGAAGACGCGCTCAAGCTTGATGGCAAGGCGATCGCAGTCGATGAACTGCAATCGGCGATCGAGAACCTGCCGCCGGCGCGCAAAAGTTCGCTCGTCCTGAAGGCGGATGAGAAGGCGTCGTTCGGCATCATCATCAAGGTGATGGACGCCCTCAAGTTGGCCGGGGTGAAAAATCTTCCCGCGTTCACCGAGGCGGCCGGGAAATGAAGTTGCCGATCGTGCGTTACGGCGACCCCGTCCTGCGGGCCAAGGGACGCCGGATCGAAGCGGTCGACGAGCGGGTGCGCGAATTAGCCGCGAACATGCTCGAAACGATGCACGAAGCGAACGGCGTCGGCCTGGCCGCCCAGCAGGTCGGCGAGGCGTTGCAGTTGACCGTGATTGATGTCGCCGGCGCGGAAGATCAGGAGAGCACGCTGATCCTGAATGGCGCGGAGATGGACCCGAAATTGTCGATGCCGCTCGTCCTGTTGAATCCGGAAGTGGAACTACGAGAGGAGACGATGGTGGCCGCGGAAGGGTGCCTCAGCTTTCCCGAGATCACCGCGGACATCCGCCGGTCGCTTGAGGTCGTCGTCCGGGCGCAATCGCTCGAGGGTGAGCCCTTGGAGATCGAGGCGAGCGGCCTGCTCTCGCGCGCCCTCCAGCACGAAGTCGATCACCTCAACGGCATTCTCTTCATTGACCGGATGAGCGCGGCGACGAAGGTCGCGCTCCGCAGTCGTCTAAAGCGAATGCAGAAAGAAAACGCCCCGCGTTAGAGTTGTCCGTTGTCGCGCCGGGTTTTGGGTAGCGCACTCGTCTCGCGTGCCTGGCGAATGCGTCCCGCGTTCGCGAACTTTCCTGAGTGGGTGCTGTCCGCAAAAGTTCGTCACGGCGAGACGCGTGCGCTACCCGGAAATCCTGCGCCAGATCAGATCGCCTTGTAGGTCACCGTTATATTCCGGTAAACGTTAGGCTCTTTCTGGGCCGAAAAATAAAAGAGCTCGAGCGCCGACTTCCCGATCACCCATTGGTAACCGACGAGGGTTTGAATTACGTCCGTGTCGTTGTCACGTGAACGCGAGATGAGCCGGCCGGTTCCATATTTCTCGTCGAAGTAGCGGCGGATCTCGCCCATCCGGTTGTTATAATGCTCCAGCGTCCAGTCCGGATATTCGTACTGCAGCTCGATCTGGGTTAACGATCCGCTCTTGAAGGTAAAGAGAGTCCGCTTCAGCCCGGGATGGATCAGCCCCTCCACCGTCCAGATCTCCGTGCCGCTGCCTTGCTCGCGGTTGGTCACCTTGGCCTTGGCTCCCTTCAGCACCTTCTCAACTCGCGAGACGGCATCGTTCCAGCGGAAACCGAATGGAGGCGGGATTTCATCCGCCTGCAGCGAGATAACCGGAAATAGAACGGCCGCCAAAGCCACCGGCAAAAAGGACCTCATGCCTAACGACCGCCCAGGTTATAGACCTCGTAGCGCCGGACGAGCGGGCGGAGGTAACGCCGCATCGCCTCGAGGTGGCGCGGGTCTTTTTCGTAACGCACGAGCGCAGCGCGGTCGCGGAAAGTAATTACCACCCCTAGATCAAAGCTCCGATCCGCTCCCGGGGCGAGCGTGGGAATGGCGCCGCCCGCTTCCACCCGCTCCACCCCGTGGATCATGCGCAGAGAATGCGCCGCGCGGATCAGTTTCGCGCGATCCGCCTTCCGCTCGGGATGTTTCAGCCACATCAGGATTACACGGGTGACGGTCGGCGAGGGCGGCGGCGGGCTCAGGCAACCGCCCGGAAGAAGAGCGCACAAAGCAACGGCGGCGATCGAAACCGGCGTATAGTGGCTGATTCTGCTAAACTCTTTCATGGCATTTTCCCCCCGACGTTCGGGCAAATCGGCTCTCGCGCGAACATTTTTGCGCCCGGACGCGACCGCCAGTTCGAGCCGGCCGCTGCCTCCAACAGCTCCGGGTAAGACCTTGCCTAACGAGCTTTTGTTCGATCGAAAACGGTTTGCGAGGGAAGAAATTGACCACGCCAGAGATCAATTACCGTCAAGAGTTTTTTGTGCGAAAGAGCAAAATAAAGTTCCGCTTTTTTCTTGTGAGGGTGAGACCGGATTTCTAATCTGAAGCCGCAGGCCGGGAGCGACAGATACCGGGTGTGAACAAGATGTGAACAAGCTAACCCCCTGAGGTCGGAGTCGAGATTATGATGAGAAACCTAGAAACTTTTTGGGCCCGCACTCCCGCGCAGTCTCGCGCGCCGCGCGCCGCTTCCCAGAACCTGAAAAACTGCCTTTTCCCCTCGTGTATTGAATTTTTACGCAGAGTCTTCCCTCGGGCTAACGAAGATTTTGCCTCGCTTTTTCGGCCGCTTCGGCCTGCGCACGCCACTTCCAACCCTGCACCGCAGCTCGCTTCCTGCGTTATTTAACGCTGTTAACAAGTCGCCATGGACGAGAAGTGTGCCCAGTTGTGGACGAAGGTTTCTGCCGCGTTAAAACCGGAGGTCAGCGCCGATACTTTTAAGCGCTGGTTTTCCGCCGTGAAGATGACCGGCGCGACCGCCGACGAGGTTACCCTGCTTGTCCCGAACAACATTTATCAATTTTGGATCGAGAGTAATCACATGCCGGCCTTGCAGTTGTCGATCACTGCCGTGCTCGGCGGCCCGCGCTCGGTCAAATTCGTCTGCGCAGTCGATGCCTCCGCCGGCTCCGATGCGGCGGATCCGGAACCGCGCATTTCGTCTCGGGCGCAAGCCGCGGCGGGACGCGCGAACAAGACGCCGGGGCTCAATCCGCGCAATACATTCGAATCGTTCGTGGTCGGGCCTAACAATGAGATCGCGCACGCCGCAAGCCTCGCGGTCGCCCAATCCCCGGCCAAAACCTACAACCCGCTCTTCATCTACGGCGGGGTCGGGCTGGGCAAAACGCACCTGATGCAGTCAATCGGCCAATACATTGGAGCCCGGGGCAAGAACACGCGCGTAATGTATCTCTCGAGCGAACTCTTCATCAACGAGTTCATCGATGCGATCCAGCACAACAACCTGGTCAAGTTCCGCAAGCGCTATCGCCAGGCCGATCTGCTCCTGATCGACGACATCCATTTCCTCGGCGGCAAGGAACGTTCGCAGGAAGAATTTTTTCACACCTTCAACACCCTTTTCGACGGGCATAAGCAAATCGTTCTCTCGAGCGACCGGCCTGCCTCCGAGATCGCGAACCTCGAGCACCGGCTGGTCTCGCGCTTCGAGTGGGGGCTGACCGCGGAGCTCCAGCCGCCCGACGTCGAGACGCGCATGGCGATCCTGCGCAAGAAAGCTCACACGCTGAAAATCAAGTTGCGCGACGAGATTTTTGATTTCCTCGCAACACGGATCAAAACGAATGTCCGGCGGCTCGAAGGCGCGCTCATGCGCGTCGCGTCGTTTGCTTCCCTCAGCGGCAAGGAATTGACCAATGAAGTGGTGGAGCACCTGCTCAAGGACATCCTGCAGGAAGAGGCGCGGCGGGCGGTGACGATCGATCAGATTCAGCGCCGCGTGGCCGAGCATTTCGACGTCCGCCTGGCTGACATGACGAGCAAGCGACGCCCGGCCAACATCGCCTTCCCGCGTCAGATCGCGATGTATCTCGCGCGCGAATTGACGAAGGCGTCGCTTAATGAAATCGGCGAAGCCTTCGGCGGCCGCGATCACGGCACCGTGCTGCATGCCTGCAAGCTGGTGAAGAAGCGGATGAAGGAACAGGATAAGATCCGGCAGACCATCTCATTCATCGATAGTGCGCTGCAACGTTGACGCGTCGCTGCGAGAGATTGCGGTTGCCGGATAAAATCGGAAGCCTTACATCTTAACGACTCCTATCCGCTTTCATGAAATTTAGCGTCTCGAAAGAAAAACTTCTCGAATGTCTGCAACAGGTTCAGAACGTCGTCAGCACCCGGACCACGCTGCCGATTCTTTCCAACGTCCTCCTGCAAACGAACGGGGGTGAGGTTCGCCTAACGACGACCGATCTCGACGTCGGCGTGCGCGGAAGTTTCGAAGCGCAGATCGACAAGGAGGGCGCCACCACGCTGCCGGCGCGCCGCCTCTTCACCATCATCCGAGAGCTCCCCTCGAGCGAGATCCAGTTCGACGTCGATGGCAAGAACGCCGCCTCCATCCGCAGCGGACAAAGTTTTTTCAAAATCCTCGGGCTGCCGGAAGAGGAGTTTCCGCCTCTCCCGAAGTTTGACGATTCGAAAGTCGTCACCATCCGGCAGAAGGATCTGCGCGACGGCCTGCGCAAAACCTCCTACGCGATCTCGACCGACGAGACGCGCTACGTACTCAACGGCGTGCTCTTCAGTTTCAAAGATAACAAGCTCACCCTCGTCGCGACGGACGGGCGCCGTCTCGCCATGCTCGACATCGACCTGGAATTTCCGCGGAGCCACGAGGCCGATATTATCGTCCCGACCAAGGCGGTCACGGAGTTGCAGCGTTTGCTGTCCGACGACGGCGACGTCCGGGTCAGCCTGACCACCGGGCAGATCGCGTTCGATCTGAACAACACCCTGCTCGTTTCGAAATTAATCGAGGGAAATTACCCGAATTATCGCCAGGTCATTCCCGGCGAAATGAAGGAGCGCGTCACGCTCGAGCGCGAGACGTTTCTTAATTCGCTCCGCCGCGTTTCTCTTCTGGCGAGCGACAAGTCGAACTCAATCAAACTGAATTTCTCCAAGAACAACATCGACATCACCGCCAACACGCCCGAGGTCGGCGAGGCAAAAGAATCGCTGCCGGTCGCGTACAAGGGCCGCGAATTCTCCATCGCCTTCAACCCCGAGTTCCTCATGGCGCCGCTGCGCAACCTGATTGAGGACGAAATCTTCCTCGATCTAATCGACGAGATGAGCCCGGGCGTGATCAAGATCCAGAGTCCGTTCCTCTACGTCCTGATGCCGATGCGGATCAGCTCGTAAGTTCGCCTAACGAAGCGAGAACCTGCGACAGTTCGATCCCGGCCATCGTCCGATCGACCGAACGCAGGACCCGAACCTGTCGATTCGCCGGCGCCCAGATCGCCGGATCGGTTGGGCCGAAGAGGAGGAGGCAGGGTGTGCCGACGGCCGCGGCGAGATGCGAAATGCCGCTGTCATGGCCGAGAAACATCCCGCACTCGTGCAGCCGGTGCGCGAGGTCCGGCAGGGGAAGACTTCTGGCCAGCTCCACTCGTTCGTTCGGCAATTTAGCGGTGAGATGCGCCAGCCGCGCTTCGTCGGCCTCTCCCCCAACGAGCAGGATTTTTCGCAGCGAATTCGAGTCCAGCAGGGAAGCGGCGAGCGCGGCGAACTGTTCGATCGGCCAGTTCTTCTTTTCGCTCCCGCTGCCGGGGTGAATCGCGATCAGCGAAGGGTCGCGCCTGCCCGTGTCGTTAGGCAGAATCCGTGCGGCCGGCTCTTCCAAGTAGAGGGCCAAGCCTTCAAGCGGCCGGGCCAGTTGCCGCGCGGCGTGTTCGAGGCCTGTTACCTTGGGCGAGGCGACGAGCAGATTGCGCACGCCGGCGCGTCGCAGATTCGTCGTAAAAATCTCATCCGGATCAAAGAGGTAGCTCACAACCTGTTGGAAGCTGGCGAAGTATTCGACCAAGTCGGGAGCGAGTTCCCCTCCCCGGCTGAAGAAGCTGGAGAGAGCGGCGTATTCAATCGAGCGGGTGGCGTCGGCGAGACCATTCAGTTCCGCGAGAGAGATGATCTGTTTGTAACCAAGAATCTCGAGGTGCGCTGCCGGGAAGGCATCGCGCAAGAGCCGGATCGCGGGCAGCGTGAGGATGAAATCGCCGAGCGCTCCACCGCGAATGATCAGGATTCGGCTCAAGCGTAGAAGATGCCGAAGCGCTCAACGCTTGTCATCCCGAGCCGGCGGAGCGCGGCGAGGGACCTCGCAACTGCAATAGACGGGCCAGCATAGGCAGGAAGCGCGGACTTCGACTGTCAGGTCCTTTCGCCGTCTGCGCGGCTCAGGATGACAAAATAGGAAATGCAGGAAGAGAGGCCGGCGTTAGTAGGCCACAAATGCGCAGACCAGGATGGCGGCGCCGAAGGCCAGTCCGAGGCTGGAAAGAAGCCGCCAGCGTCCCGGGCTTTTCACGCTCCAATCAATCTGGTCGCGCAAAAGATAGGGCAAACTCACCCAGAGCAGTCCCTTGATGATCAGCGCATAGGCCAGCACCACGACGAGCAACCTGCTCAGCTCCGGACGCAGAAACGCGGCATCAAGCAACGGCTCGGCCGCCAGCAGACAGAGAATCCCGAGCGCGCGCACCGCCAGAAATTCCTCTACGAAGCTCAGGACGAGAAAAAAACCGATCGGCAGGATGACCATGAGCGGCCGGCGAAAGTGCGAGAACTCGCCCATTTCCATCGTTGTCAGGAGCCAGAAGCACCAGATCAGATCGATCGTCAGCAAAACCGCCCCGGCCGTTCTAGAGCGCGGGAAGCGCGGCAAGAGGGTGTGGGCCGGAAGGAAAATTGCGAGCAGGCTGAGCAGCACAACGATCGCACCGGCGATTACACCGATGGCATGCAGAGAGAACGAGTAAATCATGGGAGAGCCGGCACGGGAGGCTGAAGTTCTTCCATCGCCGCAAAATGACAACTCTCCTCTGGCCCGGTTTTCATCCCGGAGAGGCTGAACCCGGTCGAGTGGACGACCTTCAGATCGAGCAACGCGCCGATATCCGTGTCGCTCCCTTCGAAGACGACGATCTTGTTGCCTCGCGTCCTCCCGGTGAGTCGCGCTGCATTCGTCCTGCTCGGTCCTTCACAGAGAATCTGCACCGTCCGCCCGACCAGTCGCTCGCCCGCCCGCTTCGCCGCCGCATCGACGAACGTCAAAAGATCCTTGTTCCGGGCTTCCTTGGTCCCTTCGTCGATCTGATCCTCCATCTCCGCGGCCGGTGTTTCGCTGCGTTTCGAATAGCGAAAGACAAAGGCGTTATCGAACTGCACCTGCTCGACCAGCGCCCGTGTGCGGGCATAATCCTCCTCGGTTTCCCCGGGAAAACCGACGATCACGTCCGTCGTTAGGGCAATCTCCGGGCGGGCCGCGCGAATCTGTTCCACCAGCCGCAGGTATTTCTCCGCCGTGTAGGTGCGATGCATCGCCTTGAGGATCCGGTCGGAGCCAGACTGGAGCGGCAGATGCACGTGCTCGCAGAGCTTCGGCAGCTGGCCGAGCAACGCGACGAGATCGGCGCGAAAACCGATCGGATGCGGCGACGTGAAGCGCAGGCGCTCCAATCCCTCGACCTCGTGCACGGCTTCCAGCAGCTGCACAAATGGACTTTTACCGGCCAGCTTGGGAAACTCGTGCCGCCCGTAGAGATTCACGATCTGGCCAAGCAACGTGACTTCTTTCACCCCGCGCGCGACCAGTTCCCGCACCTCCCGGACGATTTCGCCGATCGTGCGGCTTCGCTCCGCGCCCCGTGTCCGCGGCACGATGCAGAAGGTGCAATGCATGTTGCACCCCTGCATGATGGAGACAAAAGCGGTCGCCTGGCGCGCCCGCAACGTGTGTTCGCGAATCGTCTCCTGCGAACCCGCCTCCTCGTCCGTATCGACAATCGAGCAGCGCGGGTCGTCCATCCCGCGCGCGCGCTTCTGCGTGAGCAATTCCTCCACGTAATCGGCCACACGATGAAACTTCTGCGTCCCCACGACGAGGTCGACGTGCGGCACTCGTTGCAATAATTCCGCCCCGCGCGCCTGGGCCATGCAGCCGAGGAAACCGAAGACGGCATCCGGCCGTTCTTTCGCCATGCGACCGAGCATGCCCATTTTGCCGATCGCCTTCTGCTCGGCCATGTCGCGCACGCTGCAGGTATTGAGCAGTACGACGTCGGCCTCGGCTTCACTTGTCGCCGCGACATAACCACGATCGAGCAACGACCGCGCGACCTGTTCGGAATCGCGCTCGTTCATCTGGCAACCGTAGGTTTTGATGAAAAATTTGGGCATGGAAGCGCGCCAACGTTACACAAATGCGGCGCTCCCGCCACGGCCCGCCTCGCTCTTCGTCGTTAGGGCGGCGTGGCGAACCGGTTCCGGCAGCACGACGAACAGGTGCCGCCACCTGTTCTTCCTCACCTCTTCGAGGCCAAGCTTTATTATCCCCTTCCCAAGTACCACCGCTTTTGAATAATCGCCGCGCAAATGAAATTAGAAAATGCGGCTATCGGGATCATCGGCGGGAGCGGGCTTTATCAGATCGAGGGTCTGAGCAATCCGCAGGAACACACCTTGGAAACGCCCTTTGGCGCGCCCTCTGACGTCATCGTCGGCGGCGAGGTCGTGGGCCGGCCGGTTTACTTCCTTCCGCGCCACGGCCGCGGCCATCGCATTTTGCCGCATGAACTGAATCATCGGGCCAACATCTACGCCCTCCGCTCGTTAGGCGTGCGCTGGATCATTTGCGTCACCGCGGTCGGGAGCCTGCAGGAGCGCTACGCACCGCGCGACGTGGTTTTGCCCGACCAGTTTTACGATCGGACCAGCCGAAGGAGCGAGCACACCTTCTTTGGCGACGGGATCGCGGCGCACATCAGTTTCGCCGAACCAATCTGCACGCCGCTGCGCCATCTCCTCGCGGAGGTCGCCAGTTCGTCGGGCTTGGCGGTGCATAACGGCGGCACTTACGTAAATATGGACGGGCCCGCCTTTTCCACCCGGGCTGAATCGGAGCTGAACCGGCGCCACGGCTTCGATGTCATCGGGATGACCAACCTCCCGGAAGCCAAGCTGGCGCGCGAAGCCGAGATCGCGCTCGCCACCATGGCCATGATCACCGACTACGATTGCTGGAAGCTCGAGGAAGAACCGGTCTCCGCGCAGACCGTGATCGGCCATCTGCTGGCCAACGCCGAGACGGCCAGAACCGTCCTGGCCGCATTGCTTCCACGGATTCCATCCGAGCCGGATTGGCCGGAGCATCGCGCTTTGGATTCGGCGCTGGTGACCGATCGGAAGATCTGGCCACCGGCAACACGAGAGAGGTTGAAAGCGATCCTCGGGCGCTTCGAATAACCTGATGATCGTCGCGGCCAGGGGAGGCCGGCAAAAAGAGGGGCATTTATCCCTCGCAGCGGCGTTCGAAATGAACAGTTGCGTGTAGAACGTGAAATATAGTAATTATAGGCGAACCGGGCAGAACCACCTATTTGGCCCGGGTTCGGAGTCGATATGACAGCCAAAAACACCCTCAGTTTACTCCTCGCCGCGGCGCTCCTGTCGAGCTGCACCACCGTCAAAACGGCATCAACCGGCAGCGACGACAAGAACACGCGCTACGCCAACTATGCCACGGGCGCGGAAGCCGCACCGCCAGCCGAAGGTCCCGAGGCTGATATTCCTTCGCAAGGGCCGCCCGACGTCAACACCAATCCCGCGTATATCCCAACACCCCTCCTGCGCGAGAGCGCCGCGGCCGGACCCTAATCTTTTCGGGACGGGGTCAGCCGGCCGATCGCTTCGCCTAACGAAGCGATCTGCAGCGCGGAATGGGCCGCGCTGATCGTGATCCGGAGCCGGGCGGCGCCACGCGACACCGTCGGGTAACGGATCGCCGGGACGAAAAGGCCTGCCTGGCTCAAAGCCTTGGCCAGCTCGAGGGCCTGCCCTTCTTCACCAACCATCCACGGGATAATGGCGGCGGCCGGCTTCCCGAAGTCGCCGGCCTGTTCCGGCAGCAACTTGCGGAATTGGACGATCCGCTTCCAAAGCAACTTGCGCCTCGCCTCGCCTTCCTCCGAGAGGAGAAACTGAATGGCGGCGGTCGCGGCGGCCGCCACCGCCGGGGGCGGCGCGGTAGAAAAGATGAAAGAGCGTGCTCGATTGATCAGCCAATCGATCAGGTGACGCGATCCGCAGATGTAGCCCCCGCTCCCGCCTAACGCCTTGCTGAGCGTGCCCATCTGCACGTCGATTCTCTCCTCCAGCCCGAGCTCGGCCGCGACGCCGCGCCCGTGGGGACCGAGGACGCCGACGGCGTGCGCCTCGTCCAGGAGCAACTGGGCCCCGAAACGCTCCTTCAATTCCACCAGCTCGCGCAGGGGCGCTCGGTCGCCATCCATGCTGAAGACCGACTCCGTCACTACCACCACGCGCGCGTCCGGATGCTCGCGCTGCGCCCATTCCAGATGGCTCTCGAGCTTGCCGAGGTGGTTGTGGGGAAAGACGCGCAGGGTGGCGCCACTGAGTCGCGCTCCATCGATCAACGAGGCATGGCAAAGCTTGTCCAGAATGACGACATCTTGCTTTGAGGCGAGCGCGGGCAGGACGCCGACTGCAGCTGCGTAGCCGCTGCTGAACGCGAGCGCCGCCGGGGCCCGTTTCCATTTCGCCAGCGCCGATTCGAGCGCGACGTGCGGCGACTGCGTTCCGCTGATCAGGCGGGATGCGCCCGCGCCAACTCCAAACTCCTCGATCGCAGCGATGGCTGCCTGGCGCAGGATCGGGTCCGCCGCCAGCCCGAGATAATCGTTGGAAGAAAAATTGACCAACTGCCGGCCGACGATCTGCACCTCCGGCCCCTGCGCGGTGCCGATCTCGCGTAACTTGCGATGGAGCGAACGGGCCCGCAGCGCTTGCAGTTGCTCTTGGAAATAATCGGCCATTGGGCGCGCCCTCCGGCGCGGAAACTACAGCTTCTTCAGGCCCCACGAGAGCAGGGCCGAAGCATCTTCCCACACGCGCGACTTGCTGTCGCCGAGCACGACAACGATGACGTCGCGTCCCGGGATCGTGCCGCTCGCGATCAGGCAATGGCCCGCCGCCTCGGTGTAGCCGGTCTTCATCCCGTTACAGTAGGGCAGCCGTTTCAGGACCTTGTTCGTGTTCTCGAGTTCGCGAGTACGACCGTTCGCATAACGAAAAACCAGCTGCGGCAGGCAGACGATAGAGCGGATGGTGGGATTGGCGTAGGCGGCCCGGGCGATGAGGGCAAGGTCGCGCGCGGTCGAGTACTGGTCGGGAATCGGGAGCCCGTTTGGATTGACGAAATGCGAGTGGGTCGCGCCGAGCGCGCGCGCCTTTGCGTTCATCTTGCGGGCGAACAGCTCGATGCTGCCCGCGTTGTCGCGGGCCAGGCAGCGCGCCACGTCGTTAGGGCTTTTCACGAGCAGCGCGCGCAGCAGATCGATCCGTTGATAGGTCTCGCCCGTCTTGATGTTCAAACGCACCGGCTCGGCCAGCATATCGACCTTCTCCACCCTCACTCGCTGATCGAGAAAACCTTCCTCCGCCACGATCAACGCGGTGAGCAGCTTCTGCGTGCTCGCCGCGGCGCGGGTGGCATCCGCGTTTTTCTCGTAGAGGATTTCGCCGCTGCGCGCGTCCACCACCATGACGGAAGCGGCCCGCGTCTTCGGCACGCTCAGTGAGGAACCGAATTCCTCCGACTGATAGGCGACCGCGAGGTCCGCCTCGCTCACCGGCGTGGCGCGCCGGACCTGGCGGCTCTTCGACTTGGCCGCGGCGGCGCAAGGCAGCGCCAGGGCCAGCGCGAGGGCCATCCCACGAACGAGCAGCGGAGCGAAGCGGCGAATCATACCGCAGATACTAGTAGCAAAGGCCGCACCTGTGCAAGCCTAACGATCACCCTCTCCACGCTGAATCAGCTCGACTTCATACCCTTCCGGCGCGTCGATGAAGGCGATCGCGCCGCCCCGGCCATTCGGATGCGGTCCATCGGATAGCGGATAGCCTTTGGCCGCCGCTTTTTTGGCGAACTCCTCGATGTTCTCGACTTCGAAGGCAAGATGGGTCAGGTCCGGCCCGACCACGACGGGCCCGCTTTCGTCGAATTTACAGAGCTCAATCTCCACCTCGCTCCCAGGCGCCTTGAGGAAGACGAGCTGCGAACCGCGCCCCGACGTGTGCCGGCGCACCTCCTCCAAACCGAGCACATCCCGATAAAAAGAAACCGTCTTTTCCAGGTCGCTGACCCGATAACGCGTATGCAGAAGCTTTTTGATCATCGCTATCTTATTGCGCCCAACGACGCATAATTTCAAATCAGCCCACCTCGTTCTTTCACACATCATGCTTTGTCTCGGAATCGATAGCGGCACCAAGAGCACCAAAACGCTCGTCCTCGACGTCGAATCGGGTGAAGTGGTGGCGCGGGCTCAGTTTAGCTACGGCACGATCGCGGGTTTGCCGGCGGGACACGTCGAACAGGACCCGCGAATCTGGATCGAAGCGGCCGAGAAAACTGTCGCCGAATGCCTCGAGGTAGTGGGAGAGCGCCGGGCCGAGATCAAAGCGATCGGGGTGAGCGGTCAACAGCACGGTCTGGTCGCGCTCGATGAAGTTAATGAACCGCTCCGCCCGGCGAAGCTGTGGTGCGACGTGTCGACGGAGGAACAATGCGAGGAGTTCAACAAGGAGTTTGGCGGCGCGGAAGGGCTGATCGAGCGGATCGGCAACCCAATGCTGCCCGGCTACACCGCCCCGAAGCTGCTCTGGCTGAAGGAGAATGAGCCCGCCAATTTCCGCCGCCTAACGAGCGTGCTCCTGCCGCACGATTACCTCAACCTCTGGCTGACCGGCGAGCGCCAGATGGAGTACGGCGACGCCTCCGGCACCGGCCTGCTCGACGTGCGCACCCGCCAGTGGTGCAAACCGATCCTCAAATTCATCGATCCTAAGCTGGAAACGATGTTGCCGCCGCTGCGTTCCTCAAAGCGTCCCGCCGGTCTCCTGCGCAGCGTGCTTCGCGAGGAATGGGGCCTGGGCGACGACGCGCTCGTGAGCGCCGGGAGCGGCGACAACATGATGGGCGCGATCGGCACTGGCAACATTCGCCCAGGGATCGTCACGGTCAGCCTCGGCACCTCCGGTACGATTTGCGCCTACGCGGAGGAACCGGTGATCGATCCCAAGGGCGAGGTGGCGGCCTTCTGCGACGCGACCGATCATTGGCTGCCGCTCACCTGCACGATGAACGTGGCGGTCGCGACCGAGCAGGTGCGCGAGCTTTTTGGATGGGAAATTCCGGAGATGGAGGAACGCGTCGCAGCGGTTTCGGCCGGTGCCGGCGGCATCACCTTTCTGCCTTACCTGCAGGGCGAGCGGACGCCGAACCTGCCGAAGGGCGCCGGCGTTTTCCATGGCCTAACGACAGAAAACATGACGCCGGACTACATGGCGCGCGCCGTGGTTGAAGGGGTCACGCTCGGTCTCGCCTACGGCCTGCGCCGGTTCAAAGATCTCGGCATTCGTTCGGAAGAAATTCGGCTGACCGGTGGCGGAAGCAAGAGCGCGGTCTTTCGCCAGATCACCGCCGATGTGCTCGGCCTGCCTACTGTGGCGCTGCGCGTCACTGAAGGGGCGGCGCTGGGTGCCGCGATCCAGGCCGCGTGGACTTATTGCCAGGTCAAAGGGAAGCCGCTGAGCCTGGAAAAGCTGGTCGACGATCTCGTGGTGGTGGAAAAGAAGACAAGGGTCGCGCCGGAGAAGGACACCCGCACGCTCTACAACGATCTTCTCCTTCGCCGCATCGATCTCACGAAGAAGTTGAAGGCCGCGGGCTACCTCTAGGCGCTGACCAGGCGTTGCGTCATCGGAAATTCAGCGCGGTGTCCTCGACTTGTTCCGCGCGCAAAGGAGTGGCTCATCCAGTTTGCACTACGATCAGCAATCGCCGTGCATGTTGTGCATGATCACGAACCAGCGACAGCTTCGGATGCATACCCGACTTTGCGTTAGGAGCCGCGCGGCTGCAACGCTGGTAGCGCACCCAAGCGCAACGACTGCTAGAGTGCGCGCCGGATTTGTGGTTCTGTAGCGCGAATGAAACTCGTCATTGCCGCAACCGGCGCCAGCGGCACGATCTATCTGCAAAGGTTGCTCGATCAAATCGACCCCGCCGCCAACGAGGTCCATCTCGTCCTGAGTGGACACGCCAAACAGGTCGCCACGCAGGAAGTCGACCGCCTCCAGATTCCCGAAGGCGTGGCGCAACACGCTGAGAACGACCTCAACGTCCCCTTCGTTAGCGGCTCGGCCCGCTTCGACGCCATGGTCGTCGTCCCCTGCTCGATGGCGACGTTAGGCCGGATCGCATCGGGCACGAGTGACAGCGCGCTTCTCCGGGCCGCCGATGTCTTTTTGAAGGAACGCCGCAAACTGATCCTCGTCCCGCGCGAGACGCCGTGGAGTCTGATTCACGCTCGGAACGTCGTCACTCTGCTCGAAGCCGGCGCGATCGTTCTTCCAGCCATTCCCTCCTTTTACAGCCGCCCGGCATCGGTCCGGGAGGTGGTCGACACGGTGGTCTGGAGGATCCTCGACCAGATCGGCCTGCCGAATCCGCGCGCCTACCGTTGGAAGGACGAGAGCGCGGCGAGCTCCGAGCTTTGAAGATCGAAGGCTGGCGCGCGAGATGGCTGGTCGCCTTCGGGCACCGGTTGCTGCAAATCTGGGCGCGGACTTTGCGTTTCGAAATTGAAGATCAGGCGCAGGTCATCGGGACACCGCCTAACGAGCGTTATATCGGCGCGCTCTGGCACAATCGCCTGCTTCTGCTGCCTTTTGTGATCAAGCGCTATCTGCCCGAGCGGCGGGGTGCGGCGCTCATCAGCACGAGCCGCGACGGCGCAATCCTGGCCGACCTGGTCGAGCGCTTCGAATTTGAGGTCGTGCGCGGGTCCAGTTCAAAAAAAGGCGCCAGCGCCATCCGGCAGCTCGCCGAAGTCATTGCGAGCGGACGCGACGTGGTCATCACGCCGGACGGTCCGCGCGGTCCGGCTTACGAGCTCGGACAAGGCATCGTCTTCCTCGCGCAGCAATCCGGCGCGGAGGTGGTGCCGATCAACCTGGAATACTCGAACTATTGGCGAGTGAAGAGCTGGGACCGGTTCATTTTACCGAAGCCCTTTTCCCGGGTGCGGGTGATCTTCGGACCGCCGCACCGGGTCGCGGCCACTTCAGACGCCGAATCGTTCGAGCACGAACGCAGCCGTTTGCAGGAAGCGATGATGCAGCTAGTGGAGATGCGATGAAGCTAATCGACGGCCGCGCCACCGCTGAAAAGGTTTACACCGAGCTGCGGAACGAAATCAGTGCGCTCAAGGAGAAAGGCATCACGCCCGGGCTCGCCGTTGTGCTAGTAGGGGACGATCCCGCTTCGCAGGCTTACGTGGGCTCGAAGGACAAAATGTGTCGCGAGCTCGGCTTGCATTCGGTCAAACTCGAGCTGCCCACGGACACAACGCAGGCCGATCTGCTCGCGCGGGTGGAGGAATTGAATCGCGATCCGGCGGTGCACGGTATTCTCGTCCAGTCCCCGCCGCCGCCGCAGATCGATGAAGCGGCCATCATTCGCGCGTTCGACCCGGCAAAGGATGTCGATGGCTTCCACCCGATGAACGTGGCGAAGCTAGCACTCGGCGATGCGAGCGGTTTTGTGCCTTGCACACCGCTGGGCTGTCTGCGCCTGCTTCAGGAAAGCGGCACCGCGCTGAGCGGCGCGCACGTCGTGGTCCTCGGCCGAAGCATGATCGTCGGCAAACCGCTCGCGCTTCTCCTCATGCAAAAGGGTGTGGATGCGACGGTCACGGTGGTCCATTCGCGCACCCGGAACCTGGCGGAGATAACGCGTTCGGCGGATGTGGTGGTGGCCGCGATCGGCCGGGCCGAGTTCGTTAGGGCGGAGCACGTGCGGGAGGGCGCAGTCGTGATCGATGTCGGGATTAATCGCGTGGAAGACCCCGCGGCGAAGCGCGGTTACCGCTTGGTTGGCGATGTGGCGTTTGACGAAGTCGCGCCGAAGACTTCCGCGATTACACCCGTGCCGGGCGGAGTGGGCCCGATGACCATTGCCATGTTGATGTCGAACACGGTCAAGGCCGCACAACTTTCTGCGTCAACAAACCCAGCATCCACTTCTCGTTAGGCAGAAAACGCAACACCCTGGTGGTGAGCCGGGGATGCTCGACGGCGTGGCGGGCGAGCGCGTTGACCCAGAGGCGGCCCTCATAGAGCCGGCGATGCGCGACGGCGTATTGCCCGTGGTCTTCCGCCGCAATCGCCGCTGCCGCCAGTTCGCCGGAACGGAGCGCGTAATAGATTCCCTCGCCGGTGAACGGTTCGACCACCCGCGCGGCATCGCCAACCAGGAACAAACCCGGCCGGGCGGCCGGCAGCGCGGCGCGCGCCAAGGGTGCGATGGTGCGCCAGGCGTGATCGCGTGGAATGGAGAACTCCCGCTCCGCCCAGCGCCGGATTGCCGGGAGATCGCCCGGGCGACTGACCAGGCAAAGATTGAGCCAACCGTCGCCCACCGGCGCCTGGCCCGAATAGCCTTCGCGGAGCAGTTGCAGCACGATTCGGTCGCCGAAATCCGGCGGCAAAGGAACATGGGTTTGCAACGCGACGCGATCGGGTCCTTTGCGCGGCATCAGGTTGCAGAAGCGGGCCACGGTGGAGTTGCGACCATCGGCCGCGACCAGAAGGCGGGCCGTCACCTCGGAATGGTCGCTCACAATCTTCCATCCCTCGCCCTGCTCGAGGGAAAGCAGCGTCTCGCCCTGACGCACCTCCGCGCCTAACGACTCCGCGCGCCGGAGCAGAATCTGATCGAGCACACTGCGCTTGAGCGCGATCTCGGCGCGCTCGCCCGAGGGGAGCGGCGCGCGCGCGGTGCGGCCATCAATGCCGATGAAATCGACGCTCGACAGCGTGCCGTGCGGCGCGGCCCGCACCTCAGCGGCTACCCCCAGCCGATCGAGCACGGGCCAGCAGGTCGGGTTCAGGCAGTCGCCACAGACTTTCTCGCGCGGGAACGTAGCCCGCTCGAGCACGAGGGTGCGCAGCCCCGCCATCGCGCAAAAAGCGGCGCAACTGGCGCCGGCCGGACCGCTCCCCACGATGGCGACATCCCACATTTGCGTCTATTCTCGCACGTTGCGGCCGACACGGCCGCCACCACACCAGTTATCCCGTGCCGCTGTCGAAGGAAAAGCCAGACCTAAACAAGAAAGTGCACGAGGTGCCGCATAAGCCCGGGGTCTACCTGATGCGAGACCGGTTTGGCCGCGTCATCTACGTGGGCAAGGCGCGCGACCTGCGCAAACGGGTCGGCTCCTATTTTTTGCCCTCGAAAATGGCGGTGGCCGATCTCAAGACGCGCGCGCTGCTCGAGGCGGTCTGGGATTTTGAAACGCACACGGTCGCGAGCGAGCCGGAATCGCTCCTGCTCGAGGGCAAGCTGATCAAGGAATACCGGCCGCGCTACAACATCTCTTTCCGCGACGATAAACGTTTCCTCGTGGTCAAGGTCGATCCGGCCGAGGAATGGCCGCGCTTTCGCCTGGCGCGTTTCAAGAAGGACGACGGTGCGCGCTATTTCGGGCCGTATGCGCATGCCGGCGCCTTGCGCCAGACGCTCAACTTCATGCGCAAAAAATTCGGCGTGCTCACTTTTGGGCGCGGCTCGCCGACCGAACGCGAGTTGAAGTCGTCGACCTACCAGGTGCCGATGCGGTTGAGCGAGATTGACGCTGCGACCTACCGGCAGCGCGTCGCCCAGGCGTCCGAATTCCTCGAGGGTCATTCCCGCGAGATGATGAACGCGCTCGAGGAAGAGATGAAAAAAGCCGCCGCCAAACTCGAATTCGAGAAGGCGGCGGAGCTGCGCAACATGCTGGAAGATTTGCGCCGCACGACCAAGCCGATGCGACGTTTCACCCGGCACAGCCTCCCAAGCACGATCGATCCCGAGGCGGACGTGCGGGCGCTGGCGGACGCGCTGCAACTGACGAGCCTGCCGCGGGCGATGGAATGCTTCGACATTTCCAATATCTCCACCACCCACGTCGTCGCCTCGATGGTTTCGTACCGTGACGGTGTGCCGGACAAGAACAATTACCGGCGCTACCGGATTCGGACAGTCGAAGGACAGGATGATTTTGCCAGCATGGCGGAAGTCGTTAGGCGGCGTTATTCGCGCGTGCTCCTCCAGGCGCGCGAGGCTAATCCGGACGCGGCCGAGTTCTCGCAGGAGAATCCGCAGGAAGCGCTCGCGCGCTTTGCTTGTCATCCCGAGCCGCCGAAGGACGGCGAGGGACCTCCCGAGGAACGTGCGGAAATCGCCAAGCAAGACGCGCCGAGCGACGCTTGCGGGGTCCCTCTCCGCGCTACGCCGGATCGGGATGACAAAAGTGAGGGCTCGACACAGTTCGTGCGGTTGCCCGACCTCATCATCGTCGATGGCGGGAAGGGCCAGCTTTCGTCCGCCTGCCGCGAATTGCAGCGGCTCGGGTTGCACGAACTGCCGATCATCGGACTCGCGAAGGAATTTGAGGAGATCTATCGGCCAGGGCGCGCGATGCCGTTGCAGTTGCCGCCCGACTCGGGTGCGTTGCGTCTGCTCCAGCGCATCCGCGATGAAGCGCACCGCTTTGCCAATACCTATCACCAGCTCCTGATGAAAAAACGGATCGGCGAGAGCATCCTCGACGACTGTCCCGGGGTGAGTCAGAACCGGAAAAATCTGATCCTCCGAAGATTTGGCTCGGTCCAGCGATTGCGCAAAGCGAGCGTCGAAGAAATTGCATCGACCGAAGGGATAGGCCAGAAGT
>JBDTOL010000066.1:0-31338 GCA_039933235.1 Spartobacteria bacterium
AGGTCGGCGCCGCTGCCGATCTCTTTTGGCGCAAAGATGAAACGGCGATCCCGGTCCGTTACACCACGACGCCGACGCGCAACGAGCAGGGCGAGATTGTGGGGGCGGTGGTCGTCTTTGCCGATATCACCGAACACGTCCGGGCAGAAGCGGAGCGCCAGGTTATTTCCGACATTCTGCACGGCGTCACGACCACGAGTAACCTCGATGAGTTACTCGAGCTCGCCTGGCGTTCCATCGGCAAGCTGCTCTCGGCGGAGAATTGTTTTGTCGCGTTGCATGATCCCGCCAGCGACCTGCTCCATTTCGAGTTTTGGGTCGATGAGATCGATGCAATGCCGGATCCCCAGCCCGTCGGAAAAGGGTTAAGTGGAAGCAGTTACGTGCTGCGCACCGGACAGCCGCTCCTGCTGACCGAGGAAGTGAATGAGCGGATGCACGCCAAGGGCGAGCTTGAGCTGATCGGTTCCGATTCACCTTCCTGGCTCGGTGTGCCGTTGCGGACGCCGGACCGGACTATCGGTGTGCTCGTCGTGCAACACTACGAGAAGCACGACGCATATAGCGCGCGCGACCAGAAATTCCTGTCGTCGGTGGCCGACCAGATCGCACTCGCGATCGAGCGCCGGCGAGCGGAGGAAGAGCTCAGGAGAAGCGAAGCCCGGTTGGCCGAGGCGCAACGCGTGGCACGGGTCGGCAGCTGGGAATGGGATGTGACGGAGCGAAAACTGACCTGGTCGGACGAGCAGTTCCGGCTCTTCGGTTTCACTCCCGACGAGTTTCAACCGAGCTACGAGCATTACCTGGCCTGTGTCCATCCCGATCGACGCGAGACGGTGGAAGGTCTTGATGTGGGACTGTCGGATGACCGGGATGCCGGCAGTGACAGTCGCATTGTCTGGTCCGACGGGCAGGTGCGGATTCTTCATAACCGGGAGAACACCCTGAAGGACCAGACGGGCCGGATCATCCGGTTGTTTGGCACCTCGCAGGATGTAACCGAGCTGCGAGAAAAGGAGAGCGAACTGCTCCTGGCAAAATCCGCCGCGGAAGCCGCGACTCTGGCGAAGAGTGAGTTCCTCGCCAACATGAGCCACGAGATCCGTACCCCGATGAATGGAGTCATCGGCATGACGGGACTGCTGCTCGACACCGATCTGGGCGCGGAACAGCGGAGCTTCGCCGCGACGATCCAGAGCAGCGCCGAGTCACTGCTTACCGTGATCAATGACATCCTCGACTTCTCCAAGATCGAGGCCGGCAAACTTACATTTGAGGAAGTCGATTTTGACCTGCATGAGACGGTCCACGGGAGCCTTGAGATGCTCGCGCAACGCGCCGAAAGCAAAGGGCTCGAATTGGCCTGCCTCCTCGAATCGAACGTGCCGGCCCACCTGCGCGGAGATCCCGGCCGGATGCGCCAGGTGCTGATCAATTTTGCAGGGAACGCGATAAAGTTTACCGAGCAAGGCGAAGTCGTGGTGAGGGTCTCCCTGGAAAGCGAAACGGAGACCCAGGCGTGCCTGCGGTTTGAAGTGCGAGACACCGGGATCGGAATTCCGGCCGAGGCGCAGGCGCGCCTTTTCCAGGCGTTCAGCCAGGCCGATGGATCGACTACCCGCAAGTACGGCGGGACCGGATTGGGGCTCGTTATTTCGAAGCAATTGATCGAGCGCATGGAGGGCACGGTCGGAGTCGAAAGCACCCCTGGGAAAGGCTCTCTTTTCTGGTTTACCGCTCACCTAACGAAACAAGCCCACAGCGCGCCCGCCCAGCTCGCGCTCGCGGAGGACCTGGCCAATCTGCGGGTCCTGATTGTCGATGATAACAAGACCAATCGTGAAATTCTGCGGCATCAGACGCGCGCCTGGAAGATGCGCAGCGGGGCGGCGCACGACGCCGAAGGGGCGCTGATTGAACTGCGGACCGCCGAGGCTGCCGGCGACCCTTATCAGATCGTTCTCCTCGATCTCCAGATGCCGGGGACAGACGGTGTAACGCTGGCGCGCGCCATCAAGCGCGAAAAGAAACTGGCCAGGGTGCGGCTCGTCCTGCTTTCGTCCATCGGAGCGCGTTTGGACGCCGCTACGCTCCGAGAGAGTGGAATTGATGAAAGCCTGGTCAAGCCGATCAAGCAATCGCTTCTCTTCGACTCCATCGCGAGAGTCATGGGAAACCGGGCTTTCGGCCCGACAGGGAAGGTAATGAAGCCCAGGTCGGTGCCGACTCTTGCTCCCGCGCCCAGCCGGCAACTGCGCATTCTGCTGGCCGAGGATAATCCCGTAAACCAACGGGTAGCTATCGGATTGCTGGAACAGATCGGTTGCCGCGCGGAGGTGGTCGGGGATGGGGCTGAAGTCATGCGAGCAGTGGCTAAGGTCCGCTTTGACGTGATCCTGATGGATTGCCAAATGCCCCACTTGGATGGTTATGAGGCGACGCAAGCTATTCGGGAGCGCGAACAGCAGTGTGCCTCGGGATTTGACTGGAAAAAGCCTCTTCACATTATCGCCATGACCGCGAATGCGATGGAAGGCGATCGCGAAAAATGCCTGGCCGTGGGCATGAACGACTATCTCAGTAAGCCGGTGCGCCGAAACGAACTCCAGGCCGCCCTGGCTCGTTATGAGGTAGTCCAGCCAAACGCCGCCACGCCCATCGCCGGAAAGGTTGAACCAATTCCCGCGGAGAACGCGGTGCCAGACGACGAATTAATCGATTTCGGTCAACTGCGTGATGCGACCGACAACGATCCCGGGCAGATGCGGCAGCTGCTGGAGATGTATGAGGCGCAAACGATTTTCATGCTGGACGGCCTGAAGGAGGCGATCCTAACGAACTCAGGACCTGAGGTCGCGACGATCGCCCACAAACTGGTCGGCTCCAGTCTCTCCTGCGGAGTGCAGGCCTTTACGGCGCCCCTCCGGGCGCTGGAGCGGTCTGGCAAGGCGGACGATTTATCCGGCGCGATGGAGCTCTTCGAACAGCTCCGCGAAACATTTCCGCGTCTGCAGGGCGCGATGGCCCAGTTCCTGCAAAAGCTCGAATACGGCAAGGTGTAGTGCAATGAAGAGAATCTATACTCCAGCAAAGAAAAAGACGGTCCTGCTCGTCGATGCGGACCAGATCGTTTTGCATGTCTACCTGGAAAAATTCCAGTCCCTCGGCTTCAAGGTGGAGGTGGCCCACGACGCGAAGCAGGCGAGGAAGACGGTGCATCAAGGATCGATCGATCTAGTGATGCTGGACCTGGCTTTGCCGGAAGGCGACGGGCTGGAGCTCCTGAAGAGCATCCGTTCCGAGCCCGGTGCTTCTTCGCTTCCGGTAGTTGTGTTCTGCAATTCCTACCGTGGAAATCTCGTGCGAGAGGCGGAAGCCGCCGGAGCAACAAAATGTGTCTCGAGGGCAGAGTGTGACGCGTCGGAGATACTGGCCCTTATTCGCCAGCTATTGGGCGATGCAGTGCCCAATCTTGCTCCCAGTGGCGATGACACCTCGGCTCCGCAACAGGCGAAGGCGCCTGCCGAAAAAGAGTTGGTCGCGGCTTTCCAGCTGAAGGTGTCGCAAGCCTTGGCGAGTTTGCGGACTGATTATCTGGTCGTGGCCAGGTCCGGCCCGGACCAATCGCACCCCGCGGAGCTGCTGGGAATGCATGAACAGGTGCACGGGCTGGTCGGTTCTGCCGGAGTCCTTGGTTTCCGCAGGATCGCGCAGTCGGCCAGCGCCTTGGAAGCGTTATTGATGGAACTTCATGCCACACCGAAACGAGCGACACACTCTGTCATCCGTACTCTGGGCCAGGCCCTGGACCTGCTCGCCGGCCTGAACGATGAAACCGCGAGTCCTGATTGCGGAGACGTTAATCTCTCGAGAGTGCTCGTGGTGGATGACGAAGTTATCTCGCGACAAGTCATCTGCCTCGCCCTCGGCAAGGCCAATCTCCTGCCGGTTAGCGCCGATGATGCGCGCTCCGCCGAGCAGTTACTGAAGCAGGAACATTTCGATCTTATCCTGCTCGACGTCGAGATGCCGGGCCGAAGCGGGCTCGAGCTCTGCCTGGAGATTCGGCAGATGCCCTCCCATCGCACAACTCCGGTGATTTTCGTGACAGCCCATTCGGATTTTGGCACCCAGGCGCAGTCAGTCCTCAATGGTGGAAACGATTTCATCGTGAAACCGTTCCTACCCGTAGAGCTTGCCGTTAAAGCGCTGGGCTGGCTCTTTCGCAAAGTCCCTCAGCAGACAGCTACTAATGCTCCGCTAGGTGGGGCTCCAGCCAGCGGAGAGAGCGTCGAGTCACCAGAATCCGTTGCGCCATTAACGCTCGTGCCTCTCCGGCACGAGTGAGAAAAGGCTACATCTGCCGCGCTATTTTCGGAAGCGCGGCGTTCTTCTTCTGTTGGTAGCCGACGAATTCGCCGACAATCGTCCGTGAATCGACGCGCGAAAGGTTTTTAACCTGCGCCGGCCGCAGCAGCGGGGTGTGCGGGATATCGCAGAGATGGTTCGGTACGACCCAGATGTTCTCGTCCGTGGTCATCCACTCGTAGGGATCGAACTGCTTCAGGTTTACCGGGCGCGAGTAGCGACGCAAGGTGCGTTCGCCGCGCAGGTTGAAGTAGATGTGGAAATAACTGAGAGCCAGCTCGCGCAGCGTCCGATAGACCGGCTCACGATATCTGCATCCGGTGAAGTTCGACTTGGCCAGGGCCCCCCAATGCCCTCGCTCTTTAAAGACCGCGATGACATGGTCGGTGTCCTGTTCTGCCTCCAGGTCGAGGATGAGTGGCGGATAGCCGAGGACGCGGAGAGCGGCGGCCGCGAAAGTGGCACCCTCTAGGCAATGAGCGGTGCGCTCACGCAGAACGAGCCTGGGGGACCAGGCCGTCGCCGCGAGGTGATACGGAATATCATCGAGGAATCGCTGAATCCCCAGGGGTGATTTGAGGGCGCGGAGCTGGCGAATCTCGGTCGCGGAAAACATCGGGAAGCAATACCGGAATTCGGAAGGTCTGAAACGCGGAAAGTGAGCTGCCGCGCGTGAGGCGGACTATCTGCTGCCGGCCGGAGCGACTTTCTCAGACACTTCGTCGAGTTCCTTTTCAATCTTTTGCACGCTCGGGTGCAGCTCGGAGAGTATGGCGTGTTCCTGCTTGGAAACTCTTTCGATTCGCTCCGCCTGTCTTCGCAACTGCTCGAGCATCGCGTCCTGCCGGGTCGACACCCGATGCATCCACCAGAAGCAAGCGCACCAGCAACCGAGGTCGACCACGGTAATCCAATCGAGAATAAGGCGATTCATGGTTTAGGACGAGGCGCCCGGGACGGCCGCTGTCGCCTTCAGATTCGGACTTGCCCCCACTGGCGCGGGTAAGGGAAGAGAGTTCACCGGCGGCACCCGGTGTTGGTGAATGTTTTTTACGGAAAAAAGCAACCGGTCGGAACGGGAATCGCGTTTCAATCTTACCGCCTGTTGGCGGTCGCACCCAAAAAATATGAAACGAATAATGTTATCGATCCTGTGCCTCTCGGCACTCTCCCTCTCCGCCTTCGCACAGGAGGAGAGTTCTTCCCCGGCGGCGGATAATTCCGCCAAGAACAAACGCGATCGCTCTGGCGAAACCCAGACGTCGGGCGATCAATCCAACTCGAAGGATGAAATCCAGGTCACGGCGCAAATTCGGCGCGCCCTGATGAAGGATGATTCCCTCAGTATGATGGCGAAGAACGTGAAGATCATTACCGAAAACGGCGCAGTCACGCTGCGTGGTCCGGTAAAGAGCGCGGCGGAAAAAGCCCGGATCGCGGAACTCGCGAACTCGGCTGCGGCCGGAGCGAAGATCGACAACCAGCTCGAAGTGAAAAAGTCGGAATAACCCAACAAACTCAACAAAAAACACACAGCTAAAAATCATGTCAAAAACACAAGTTTTCGGAATCGCAAAGAATCACCAGCAGGCCGAGCAGATCGTGCAAAACCTGCAAACAGCCGGTTTCCCAGCCAACGAGATTTCCATCCTGTTGCCGGACACCGAAGGGGCTCACGACATCGGTCACGTTAAAGCCACGAAGGCGCCAGAGGGCGCCACTACCGGCGCGGCGGCCGGTGGAGTCACGGGTGGCGTGCTCGGTTTGCTCGCGGGTATCGGAGCACTGGCCATCCCGGGAGTGGGGCCGTTCATCGCAGCGGGACCGATCATGGCGGCGCTGAGCGGTGCGGCGATTGGTGGCACGGCCGGCGGCGTTGTCGGCGGCCTCGTCGGTCTCGGCATCCCTGAGATCGAAGCCAAACGCTACGAAGAGAAGCTCAAGTCGGGTAATTACCTGATCGCGGTGCACGCCGAGGGCGATCGCGAAGACGAAGCGGAGAAGATCTTTGAGGACTCCGATGCGGAAGATGTGACCAGCGCGTCGATGTCATCGACCCCCAAGTCGACCGTCTAGCCGGAAAATTCACAAGAATCGAACGCCCCGCGCCGCAGGCGCGGGGCGTTTTGTTTTCTAAGTCGGGTTCCACTCAGTCGACGCGACCTTCGCCCGGGCCGAAAGGTTCGAGCTTTCTGCCTTAGTCGAATCTGTCGTCCTTAAAATGGTGTTTCCCTTTCAAGGCTTTCGCATACTCGTCGCGGCTCAGGATGTTTTCGTCGAGCTGCATTTCCGTCCGGCAGAAGGTCTGGAAAAAATTGATCACTTTCTCGGAGGAGTTGAGAACTTCCTCGGTTAGGTAATTGGCATCGACGTTGATGCAGATCGCGCCGACCACGCCGTACTCGGGACGGATTATCGGGATGGTCGTGCATTTGAATTTCCGACCGCCCAGGTTGAGCTCGTAATTCAACTTCTCCTCCTGCGAGAGCTGCCGTTTCTTCAGGTCGATCACGAGATTAGTCGTGCCGTCGTGGAGGTGGCGCCCGGTGACATTGTTCTCGAGGGCTACGAGCGAGCGTGATGGATTTGAGAGATCGTGGAGCAGGATCTCGATCCCGAGGTTAGGGAATGATTTGCCCACGAGGTGCACAATGCGAGTGAAATTCTCCAGGTATTCGCGCGTGTCATCGGCGACCTTCTTGCCGTCGTAGCGGGCGAAGAGGCGGGCGTAGACCTTCTGCTCGGCCGGTTCGAGCTGGGCTTGGACGCTGTTCTGTTCGCCGATGAAGATGAGCTGGCGGGCGGCCATCGGATCGAAATTGCGCAGAAAATAGTGCATCCCGAGCCGGAAATCCTTCCGGCTAAATTCCGGAAAATTGTCGCGGTTAATCGCGTAAGGATAGAAGTCGTAATCCTCCAGCTTCTTTCCGAAGCGATGTCGCTCTTTGTATTTGCCCCAGAGGAACCCCAGGCCAAGGAAGAGCCCGGAGACGATGATCGATGCAATCACATTGACCGTGATGTCGCTCTCGAAACCAGACATGGGAGAACATAAGAGATGGGAGGGGAAGGAAAAGAGCGAAGTGGCGCAGGTGTCGCTGCGCCGGTCCGGCGCCCGATGGCGCTACTTGATCTCGGGCTTGCCCTTGATGTGAAGCTGCGGTTTGCCGGTGCGCGCGTTTACGCTCAGCATTTCGGGCTGGTCTTGCCCGCTTCCATTCGGCATGACGTCCATCACGGCGCCGAAAAGGCAGCCCAGCACGACCCCAATCGCGAAGCCGAGTAGCGCGGTTTTTCGCATCCCGGAATTTGCTGCCGGCAGGGGAGAAATAAAGTAGAAACCGCCGGCCCGCACCCCGCAGCACGCCGCTGGCACCCCGGGGCGCCAAGCGGAAAAGATTGGAAGGGCACGCCCTGACGGCATGCCTTTTGCTCATCATAAGGGGAACAACTGCTGGAGCAGAACCAACCAAACCCTTCACGGCCATGACCTCAACCTTCGCCAACTCCACCTTCTCCCTCCACACTTTCGATCTCGCCGGATTGAAAACGGCTCTGGTTGAACCTGCATTGGTCGCAGGCGCAGCCCTCTTTTGGATCGCCGCGCTGCCCTTCGTCGCTCTCTGGCTAATGTGCGTAAAGATTTGGGACACGCTGCTGGCGCTTAAGTCCGGCGCCGGTGTCCGTCCAAACCCGCTGATTCTCCGGCGTGGTTTGGCGAAAAGTCCGCCGAGCATTCGCCACTCTGCGGGGACCGCGCACATCTAGGCACGTTCGCTCAAACGACTGCGCCATCGACAGGTCTTCCCCTGAGCGGCGGCTCGTCTTTCAATCAACTGATTCGGTCAGCCGCAGCTCACCCGAGGGGCGTCTTACCGCAAAAGCAGAACGGCGTGCCTGCAGCCTTTCGACTGCAAACACGCCGTCCGAAGGCGACGTCGCTGCCTGACCGCTAGCGACTCCTTGCGTTTGTCTTGTTCAGTGACGCGGCGACGGTGCGCGTGATCGTCGGCGACCCTCCATTGCCGGTGACGGTGAAGGTGTAGTTACCCTTCCTTGTCGACGCATTAACCGTGAGGGTCAGCGTCGAGGTTGTAGTGGACGGGTTCGGGCTGAAGACGCCGGTCGTTCCGGAAGGGAGACCGCTTACGGAGAAGGTGACCGGCGAGTTGAAGCCGTTCATAGGATTAACCGTGACGGTATAGATAGCCGTCCCGCCATTGCGACCAACGCTGTTGCTGGACGGACTGATCGACAAGGAATAATCCGGAGCCGGCGTTGGAGTTGGTGTCGGGGTGGCGGTAGGCGTAGGGGTGGGCGTCGGAGTGGGGGTGGGTGTAGGGGTGGGTGTCGGGGTGGGTGTAGGTGTCGGAGTTCCCGTAGCCAGCTTGAAGCTCGCTATGCGCGTGCGCCAGTTGAACGTCGTTGTGCTGGCGTAGTACTCGCTCGTGAACCAGAAGGTCGCGTCGTCCGACGGGTCAACCGTCAGCGCGCTGTAGTCTCCCCAACGGTTACCGGTTCCGGTCTGGCTCCCGGTCCCGTCAAAGAGGTGACCTTCACCCTGCGCTAGTGTATTGAGCGGATCGCCCGCCAGCCTGCCGGCGTAGCGTAGCTGAGGCTTGATCGTAGAACTGGAGGCGCTATAGCCAATCGCCAGATTGCCCTGCCCGTCCATCGCGGCGCTTCCCATCCAACGCCACGTCGTGTCGGGCTGGTAGGTGCTCTCCTGGTAAACCGTGACCGGCCCGGCGGTCACCCCGCGCAATTCAAACCACCTAATGCCAGCGACGCCACCGGAACTGACCGTGAAGTTGCCGACCAGCGATTCGTGATCGCCAAAGTTGCGATAGGCGAGGCGGAACATGAGCCGATCGCCGATCCCGTCGAGCTTGTTCGACGATGTGACCCCTGACTCCGGCACGCAGGAGCGCGTGGAGGGGCAGAGTTGGGTGAACCCAGCCGCTGTCGGGGTGGCAAAGGTCGTAAAGGTCGAGTCCAACGGCGTGGTGAAGTCCGCGTGGAAATGATAAACCGAGTACTTATTACCGCTCGGGAAGCCGAGAAACGTGTTTGGCGCGCCGGCGGGCGGCAATGTGAAACCATCCAGATCGGCCGGCAGGAAGGGCGGCACTGCGGCGCCGAGTGGGCCGACCGGACTGACAAAGCTGGCGGGAGCGCCGGTCAGCATCTTCGCGCGATCGAGCGCGAAGGGTTGTGGTCCAAGGTAAGCCGTGCCCGAGGAGTTAAACACGTTCATGCTCATGTAATAGGCATCGGGCCAGACCGAGAGGTGGGGGTAATCGTAGAAGTTTGCCCCGAGATGAAATCCGTAACGGTAGTAAGTGCCGGTGGCATCACCTGTGGTAGAGACAGCGACGCACTCATCGGTGATCGGCGTGCTTCCGGTGGGGCTGGCAAACTGTGTAATGACCCAGCGATCTGCCAGTTGGTCGTAAAGGACGACCGGGTCGCCCGAGCCGCCGGTCTGGCAGGCGCCGCCGAAACCGCTCCAGAGCGATGAGATACTGTTAGGACCGAGCAGCGAGTTGCCCGTAGCTTTGTCGAAGACCTGATAACCTTCGTTCACCATCTGCACATACTGAGTGAGACCCACCGCGCCGTTCGTATCCGGTGGCGCGCAACTGCACCCAACACCGGGGAAGGGGATGCCATCGAAGTTAAGGATCGGTGCCGGAATGCTCGGTGCGAGCAAACGCAGCGCCGAAACCCTTTCCACAACCTGATCGGAACTATCGACGTGTGAGTTTGGGATCTTAGGGTTTTCCGCCGCCTCGCGTTCCTGGCGATAGCCAGGCCGCTCTTCGGCCGCCAGTTCGCGCAGGGGTCGCGAAACGTCGTTGTGGTAAGAGGGGGTGACCTGCATGCGGTTCGGACTCAGCGCAAAGGCTGAGGTTACGGAAACTACGCCACACCCGCACAGGGTGAGGAAGCGTGCACTGACGACTGACTTTGGCTTTGATTTCATGTTGGTTGGACGGCTAGATGAGTCCTAGCACGGCTGAGGATTATGGAATATCTAGGCGGGCTGTCATCAGTTTTCTCTCCAAACCGAGCGGAAAGTTACCTGTCAAAATAGTAAGGTTTCTCAGGTCCAATCGTCGTAGATGAAAACCACCCCGTTTTACCACGCGTTGCAGCGGTTATTAAGCAGCATTCTGCACTAATAATTCCCAGCGGTAGCCCATTAAAGTCGTGCAGCCCCTGACAAGGTCAAAGCACGCCGCGAGGAGGAGGAATGGGAGACGGATCAGCCGTCCGACCGGCTCGGAGAGAGGGACGGAGAGGCCTCGCTGGCCGGTGCAGCCGCATTCTGGCGGCGGGCGGTAATTTCCTCGAGCAATTGCTTCTCCTCGGGAAAAAGTGCCTGGGCCTTTGCGATGGCGATGAATCGGTCGGCCTGGTCGAGCTGATTTGCGTCATCGAATAAGAGAGCTGCGTAAACCGCGGCATGTGGCTCAGTGAGCTGGTCGGGTGGGACCTTTTTTAGAATCTCGATTCCTTCGGCGGTGCGACCGGTGCCGTAGAGCGCAAAGGCGTAAGTGATGGCCGCGCTGGCGTCGTTAGGCGCATTTGCGTAGGTCTGCTGCGCAAGGGTGCGACCGCCGGCCGTGTTGCGATCGAGGAGCAAAGCGAAGCGCGCTGCATTGACCGCGAGAGGAATCTCTTCCGGCGAACTCTCGTGGAGGCGCTGGGCGATCAGGCGCAGATTGGGCAGATCGTTCGAGTGCCGGTAAAGGGCATAGAGAGCATCGAGCGCCTCCCGTCGCGTCGTGGGGACTTTCGCGACCTGCAACCAGAGCTGTTCCGCCTCCTGTGTGAGGAGGTCCCATTTCGAAGCGAAACGCGCGAGGGTCAGCTCGTGCTCCGGTTCATCGGCGGCAGCTTCTTCGGCAGCATTCCAGAGAGCGTCGAACTCGGCTTCGGATTCTCCCGTAGTGCGACGAGAACGGCGCGCCGCGTAGGCCTCGTAGGCAAGCCGTAGGTAGTCGTCGTCGCCCCAGGAACCGCTCCCGGTCCAGCGCTTCAGACGCGACCAATTTTTCGTCTGGGCCAGCGACTCGGCCACCGCGCTGGCGACCGGTGGCCGGCTCGTCAGGTCGGCTGGTAGTTTGTCGCTCCACTTGAGGGCGCTGCGCGAGAGTTCATTCTCGTTCATCCAGGCGAGCAGCTCCGCCAGATCATTCGGGTCGCGCGCGGCGACCGGTTTCACTTTGTCGAGCAGAGCGTCGAATTTCTTGGGGCTAAGTTTGCGGTAGAGATCCAGGCAGAGCAGGTAATCGGCGAAGGTGACCTGCGGGCTCATCTGGAGCTGCTGCGCGAGGTCGTTAGCCGCGTCGGTCTGGTTTTGCCGCACGGCGTGGTTGAGCAGCGCACGCAAAGCTTCGGTGCGGAACTGAGCGTCTTTGCTCAGGCGCTCGAGCTGGTTGCGCGCGGCGCTGCTCTTTTCGGGATCGGGCGCATGGATTTGGAGCACAGCAAGGTTGAACTGATAGACGTCGTTTCCTGGCTCCTGCGCGACGGCGGCGGCGAAATGACGTTCTTCCTCGGCGGTGTTGCCCTGCGCCCGGGACAACCACCCGGCGACGATGTGGTAGGTGGCCTTGTCGCGGTCCTCCGCCGCGGTGCGCGCGAGAGCGTCCCGCGCCAGGTCGATCTGGCCGAAGCGCAAGGCGGCGGACGCCAGGTTTAGCTCGCTCTCGAGGCCGGGATCGAGCCGCGCGATCTGGGCGCGCCAGACCACGGTCTCAGCCTGGTTCTGTTTTTCCGTGGATTCGGCGAGGATCCGGGCCGCGGCGAGCGAGTTCGGGTCGATCGCGAGGGCTTGGCGGGCCATCGTCTCCGCTTCGCCCAGATTGTCATGATCGAGGCGAGCGGCGGCGGTCTTGAGCAGGCTCGCCTTGTGCCAGCGGATCCAGCCTCTCCGCGCCGAGGAAAAGGCGAAGAGGCCGATCCCAAAGCCGAGCACGACGAAGAGCGAAACGACCAGGCCGCCGCGAAGCTGTAAGCTTCGCAGCCAGGAGGCCTGGCGGCGGCGTTTCCGGCGGACGCGCTTGAGCTTGGCGGGCATGGTACCGTTCCCTAGATTGCGCCGGACCGCTTGGCAACCGGGGAAGGGTAACACGTCGCTCGCCTAACGAGCAGGCTCGGCCTCTGCTTCGGTCTCGTGGACCACCGGCACACTCTCGATATTTTCCATCACTTCCTCCCGCAGGCGCGGGCCCCAGACGTAGCGGGCGAGCAACACTTTCAGCGTCGCGGTGAGCGGGATGGCAAGGAGCGGACCCAGCAGCCCTCCGATGAGCAAACCCCAGACAAAGATCGACACGATCACTGTCATAGGATGCAGGCCGACGGAATTGCCGACAATGCGCGGGGCGTAGAAGAGACCCTCGAGATTTTGCACGACAATGAAAATAAGCGTGACCACGAACGGGTGCCACCAGTCGCCCCATTGCGCGGCCGCGATGAGGACAGCGGGGATCCAGCAGATGACGATCCCAAGGTAGGGGATCATCGTTAGGGGGACTACGAGCAGGCCGATGAGCGGTGCAAAATTCAACCCGTAGAGGCTGAGCGCCGTCCCGATGAGCAGACCGTCGACAAGGCAGACCAGTAGTTGGCCCCGGAAATAGGCGATGATGTAGCTGTTGATCTGCAGGAGGGTGGTCGCGACCTCGTCCTTGAGCGGAGAATTACGCAAGGGCAGGTATTCCTGCCAGCGGCGCTGAATCGCGGGACGTTCCTTGAGCAGGAAGAACGAATAAATCGGCACCATGACAAGGCTGAGGAGAAAGCCGGTGACGCCGAGAAAGCCACCGACGCTGGTCTTGACCAGGAGCCAAAGCTTACCCAGGAGGTCGGGCAACTGTTTCTCGATCGCGGGCAATTGTTTTTGCACCCAATCCTGAATGCGCTGGCGATCGGCGGAGGTGAGCTTGGTCGGCGCGGGAGAAATGACTTCGCCGCTGACCGAGCGGGGACCCGCCACGGGTTTCGGGGTGACATCAGGCGCGGGCGTAGGGGTGGGACCGGCCAGGAGCCAGTTAATCAGGCCGGTCGCGGCGCCAGCCTCGCCTCTTTTGGAGTTGATACCGAAGGTGTGCTCGTAGCGGTAAATCATGTCGACCACGCGATCGCGTGTCCGTTCAGTCAGAGCGGGGAGCTGGCGCGCGACACTGGCGCTTTGGACCGATATGAGGGGGACGATCCACGCGCAGAGGGCAGTAAGAGCCACGAAAGCGATGAGAAAAATCGTCAGGACCGCACGGGTCCGTCCGAAGCCGCGGTGGGCGAGGTGAGTCACGAGCGGGTCGAGCAGGTAGGCCAGGATGGCGGCGATCGCGACCGGGATAAGAATGGGCTGGAGGAAGGCGACGAGATTCGCGCTGAGATAGACGGCCGTGCCCACGATAATGACAAGCACGACGACGAAGATGGCGGTGAGCGACGCCCACATCGTCTTGCGCTGCCAGGGTGTGGGATATCTTTTCACTTGATCGGCGTTGGGCCGGCCGGGGCGCCTTTGCTCAACTCGTTTTTAGCCTGCGCAATTTTGCGGGCCAGCTTTTTGTTCTCCTTATCGAGCGCCAGCGCGTTTTGCCAGTATTCCAGGGCCTTGTCTGTCTGCTTGAGCGCGGCATATGTGTCTCCCATGTGCTCGAAGACGACCGCATCGTCTTCCTTGAGCGCCTCGACCGCGCTGTGCAGCTCGGCCAGGGCCTGTTCATATTTTCCCTGGCGATAATGAAGCCAGCCCAGGCTATCCAGGAACGCGCCATTCTCGGGGTCGGTGGCGAGCGCGCGTTTGATGTATTCCTCCGCCTCTTCCAAGTGGATATTCTGGTCTGCCCACATGAAACCGAGATAGTTCGCAGCCTGGGCTGCGTCGGCCGGGTCGAGGTCGATCGAACGTTTGAAAAGCTCGGCCGCCTTGTCGTAGAGTCCGGCCCGTTCGGCGGCCGCGCCGTATTCGAAGAAGAAGCGGCCGCTGCCAATCTCCTGCCCGGAAGCCGCGCTCTCCTGGAGCGCCTCCTCGAAAGTAGAGACCGCCTCCTGCGTCTCTTTCGCTTCCCGCAGACCAATGGCCAGGAGATAGGTGATCTGCGGTGAGTTAGGGTAACGGCGGCGCGCGTCTCTCAGCACTCGCACGGCACGCTCGTTCTCGCGCAGGCGGCCGATGAGCAGCTCCGCGAGATGGAGATAGTTATCGGGCTGGGTGGGATTGATGAGCAGGCTCTGTTCAAAATTCGCCGCCGCCTTGGAAAACTCGGCCTTGGCCTCTTCCAGCTTGCCGGCCTGCGCGAGCGCCTTGGCGTCTTCCTCGAGGACGCGGCCGAGCAGCTCATACGGTTGATACTTTTCCGGATGCTGATGGATGATTTCCTGGAGCATCTGGATGGCCTTGCCGCGCTGATTCGTCAGCATGAAACCGGTCGCCAGCTTCTCGCGCGCGTTGGAATCGTTAGGCTGGAGCTCCAGGACCCGCAGATAGAGCGGGATAGCTTCCTGCACCTGTTGCGAGGCCGCGAAATAATCGGCCGCATCCGTCAGGACCGAAGCATCGCCCGGGGCCAGCGCGAGGGCTTTGCGGAAAACAGTATTGACCTTCTCAAGTTCTTCCGGCTTCAGGTTCTTGTCAGGTTGGGCAAGGAGGGCGAGATAGAGCTTGCCCAGCTGAGTCCAGAAAGCGGGGACATTGGTTTCCACCTTGGTCGCGCGATCCAGGGTCTGCAGCGCGGCTTTGCGATTGTGCGCGGTCAGTTGCACCTCCGCGAGGCGCTGATAGCCGTCAATCTCGTTAGGCGCGAGCTTGACCGCCTCCTCCGCATAACGAATCGCTGGCTCCGTCTTCTTGAGATACTTGGCGTAGATGTAAGCCAGCTGCAGATAGGGTCCGGGTTCCTTCGGCTCGGCCTTCACCGCGTCTTTCAGGATATCAATCGCGCGCGGGTAATCGCCTTGCTGGGTGAGGAGGAAGGCGACCCGTGTCGCGAGGTTGATCTCTCCCGGGTCGATCGTCAGGACCCGCTCGAAAGCTTCCAGCGCCTTGTCGCTTTCCCCGTCATCCTGAAGGTCGAGCGCGAGCACGAAATCGACCAGAGCCCGGGCTTTGCGTTCGCCTTCGGGCTGTAACGCGAGGTCCCGCGGCGGACGCAAAACGAGCGAGTCATCCTGACCGGTGGGTTTCTTGGAGGACTTCGGACTGGCGCTGGCGGGTTTTTGCGCTGCCCGTGGCGCCGCGGAGAGCGAGAGGCCGAGACCGAAAATCAAGGCGAGTAACCCTTGGGAAAGAAGAAAGATTCGCAGCCGGCGTGTCATTCGGGAGAGGGTAAGGTCGGGGCAGAGCGGGCGCAAACCAGCGGGCCGGAGGTTCAGCCGGCTGACGAGCGCCGGTCGATTGCAGGACAAAAGATCGCGCCCCGACGGTCGGCCGGCCCGGCGCCTCGTAGGGCGCGGAACCGAAGTTGACGACCACTCGATCGCCCGTGTCCCAGCCGGTGTATTGCACAGACCGATCCGGGGTGAGCCAGCCGTGGCCGGTCATGCGGCCAAAGCCGATCCGTGCGCGGACCGGGGCGATCGCGCGATAACTGGCGACATATTCAGCCGTATAACTTTCCACAGGCGCCGGTCGATATGCCCCATCGGCATGGTGACGTAGAGGATTTTAAACAGGTCTTTTTTCCACGCGAAGCGGCGGCTTTGGAAGTTCGTGTCGCGCCAGACCAAGTGCTCGCGACGTAATCGCGAAAGCCGAGCTGGTGAAGCGGGATCCGGCGTTTTTCATCGAGAATAAAAGAGGCGTCCCGCGCGTAGCTCTCACCCAGGTCGGTATCGTAGCCACCGGATGGAATCTTCAAGTCGGGATCGGCATAAGTGCGCAACCGACATGCTGCCTTCGAGAAATCGACTCCGGCCAAGGCCCAGGCTGGCGAGAGGCCTTCCCCGGAGCCGACGAAGGTTCCGAGCTGCTGGGCCTTTTGCGCCAGCTCGAGGCGCGCTTCCTAGTTCTCCTCGATGGTCGAAGGATGATCGGGGCTGAGGCAGGGCGCGAGTTGGCATCTCCGGGTGAAGGGAGAGGAAGTGGTCGCGATAGAGCCAGGCGAGAAAGGCATAGCCGCCGGTAGCGGCAAAGTCGTAGTGAATCCGCATCGGGAAAGCGTAAACGGTGGATTCGTTAGGCCCGGAATGGCGGCCGTGAGGTCAAAGCCGGCAGTTGCCCCGTCCTTCAGCTTAATTGTGAGGTCGCATCTCTGGCCCGGGCCTGTGACGCGGCAGGAGATGGAAGCGGGCGCGAGGCGGAGAGATTCCAGCATAACCTTGTAACCCGGCTCGACCTGCTGGCGCCAGGCGCGGTTCACGCGCTTGTCGAAAACGGCGATCGCGCCACTTCCTGCAGCGAGAGGTCGACGCGGAGAACATCGTTCTCCAGCCGGGGCGGCTTGGCAGCCGTGGCTAGTGTTAGGGCGAGGCAGCAGGCGCAGAGGAACCCGATGCTTTTCATGCGGCGAAAAGGTGCCGACGAAACGCGTGCGAGGAACAGCGCGATCGAGAACCTCGGCGAGGCCGCGGCGACAGCCTGGGTAACCGACTAAATTACGACTTGTAACGCAAACGCTTCTTGTGGCGGTTTTCTTTCATCCGCTTGCGGCGCTTGTGCTTGGAGATTTTTGCTTTTCGTCGTTTTTTCAGCGAGCCCATAGGGAAGATTTCAATCAGCCGATTTCGGAGTGCCGAAGGTCAGCATCTGAAACCAAATCCGCGACCAAACCCGGTCACGAGCAGCGAAGGTAAATTGAATGGTGCGCTTGGCAACTCATTTCGCGTCTGATAAATGGGTGATTCCTATTTGTAGCGCGCGCTGTCTCAGCGCAGTGAGAGTGGGACAACGCGTAACGGGAGATCCGCTGAGGACAGCGGAAGTTACAGCGCAGCGCGCAGTTGCTCGACGTGCTCGGCCGGTTTGACCTTGTGCAGAATGGAGGTGATCCGGCCGTTTCCGTCGATCACGAAGGTTGTCCGCTCCGCGCCCATGTATTTCTTGCCATACATGCTCTTCTCAACCCAAACGCCGTAGTCGCTCACGATTTTTTTCTCGGGATCGGAGAGAAGCGGAAAGGGGAGCTGGTATTTGGCGATAAATTTCTCGTGGCTCTTCGTGGAGTCGACGCTGACGCCGAAGATCTCCGCGCAGCCCTCCAACTCGCTCCAGGCATCACGCAACCCGCAGGCCTGGGCGGTGCAGCCGGGCGTATCATCCTTGGGATAAAAGTAGAGCACGACCGGCGACCCGCGAAAGTCCGCCAGCCTAACGACCTGGCCGTCGCCATATTTTCCGCCGACCGCCGTGGCGCTAAAGGCGGGCGCCGGATCGCCGACCGCAAGTGCTGATGTTTCGCTGCTCATTTCTCGAAGAGGATAATCAGCACACCGACCAGGCACAACAGGACGCCCATCACTCCGGCTTCATATTTCTCAAAAGAGCGGAGCTTGACCTGTTCGATGCCGGTGAGGGCGAGCGCGGTAAAGGCGACCATGCCGACGATCGTGCCCACGGTCAGGATGACGGTGAGCAAAACGAAGCCGTGCCAGCCATAGCGCACGCCGGAGACGTAGACCGGCACGAATGCTTCACAGGGTGAAAATGTGAGGAGGGCGAGCAGGCTGACGACAGCGGCGACATCGGATTTGGAGAGTGACAGGCCCGCAGGGGGGTGGTCATGCCCGTGTTCATGCTCGTGCGAGTGGCCGCGCGCGAGGTGCAGGTGGGTGTGGGTGTGCCCGGTCAGCTGCCTAACGATATAGAAGAGCCCGAAGAGAATGAGCGCACCGCCCGCGATGCGGGGGAACCAGCTCCCGATCCGCTCGCTCAAGGCAATCCCAAGCCAGGCCACGAGCAGGCCGAGAAATGCGGTAAAGGAGGCGTGACCGGTCGCGGCGAGCGCGGTAATCGCGAGCGTCTTGGGCCGGCTCCAACGTTGCGCCCGTGCCGCCAGGACAAAGGGCAGCCAATGCGTCGGGATTGCGGCGTGGAAGAAGGCGATGCCGAAACCAGTAATGGCTATTGTGGTGAGAACGGAGTCGTTCATCGGAGCAGGTGAAGCAAGTTTGTGGGCTTCAATTCGCTGTCTTCAAAAGAAGATAAAAAATCGGGCTGCAGGGATTTGAACCCTGGACCTCCTGCACCCGAGGCAGGCGCTCTACCAAGCTGAGCCACAGCCCGAACTTTTCTCGCCGACGCCATCACGCGGGTCTTCCCCGAGGGTCGCGCAGCGCACCTATTTCGCGCACTTCCCAGGGGATGGCAAGTGAATCAATCGCCACGAGAAAATCCGTTGACAAGCGGCCACCTGCGCGCATTATCCGAATCCGCCTGCCCCGCCGATGCTCGCTTCGATTTCCACCTCTTCAGCATTAACGAACGGTTCCCCGGCCATCCTGCAATTTCCCTCTGATAGCAGCCGTTTCGTCCGCTCCTTGAGAAATATGACCGCTCAACTCCTGCAAGAAGCAGCCAAAGTGATCCCGAACCAGCAGTTGCTGATCAACGTCGTTTCCAAACGCGTGCGTCAGCTTGGCCTCGGTCATCGCCCACTCGTGGAAGCCACCCCCAAGTCCTCCCTCACCGACATCGCTCTCAAAGAAATCATCGCCGGCAAACTCAGCTACGAAGAATTAAACGACGAGACCGCCACCGAGGCGTAAATCTGTCTCGCGTGCCGGTCCACGCCGACCATGCCCGCTGAGACCATTCTCAATCGGAAAGCGCTGCGCGATTTCCACATCCTCGAGCGATTCGAGGCCGGAGTCGAACTGAAGGGGAGCGAGGTCAAATCGATCCGCGCCGGCAAGGCCAACATCGGCGACGCCTTTGCCCGGATCGAGAAAGGCGAAGCGTTTCTCTACGGCGCCGACATCCAGCCCTACCTGCAGGCGAGCCACGAGGTGCCGGCTTCCAAGCGGGTGCGCAAGCTCCTCCTGCACCGTCGTGAAATCGACAAGCTCTACGGCCTAACGAACATCGCGGGACGCACCCTCGTCGTCCTCAAGCTCTACTGGAAGAATGGCCGGATCAAAGCCGAGATCGGCGTTGCCCAAGGCAAGGAAGCGCGCGATAAGCGGCTCGACTTGAAGAAGCGCGCAACCGATCGCGAGACCGCGCGGGAAGTGGCGCGCTTCAATCGCAAGCACGGGTGACGGGAAACCGTGAATCGTGAATCGGGATTCGTGAATCGTTGGCGACGCACTTGATTTCCGACGAATCGCGATTCACGGATCACGATTCACCCTCCCTGACCCATGTCTCCGCTTTTCGTCATCTTCTTCACCGTCTTCATCGACATGGTGGGCTTCGGCATCGTCATCCCGGTGCTGCCGCTCTATGCGCAACATTTCCACGCCACGCCGCTCGAGATCGGCTGGCTTACCGGCATCTACTCGGGGATGCAGATCATCTTCATGCCGATCCTCGGCCGCCTCTCCGATCGGTTTGGCCGCCGGCCGGTCCTCATCGTTAGTCTGGCTGGCACCGCGCTCGGGTTCCTGGTCATGGGCTGGGCCAACTCGCTTCCACTCCTCTTCGCCGCCCGCATCATCGATGGCGCGACGGGCGGTAACATCTCGACCGCGCAGGCTTACATCGCCGATGTCAGCACCCCGGAAAATCGCTCCCGCTCGATGGGCATCATCGGCGCGGCCTTCGGCCTTGGGTTCACCTTTGGGCCGATGATCGGCGGCGTGATGAGCCACATTTCGTATGGCGCGCCGTTTTTTTTCGCAGCCGGTCTCGCGGCCGTGAACGTCGTGCTGCTCTATTTCATCCTGCCCGAAAGTCTCTCGGCCGAATACCGCGCCCAGCCGCATCAACGCACAAAGATGGCCGCCATCTTCCAGCACGGGGACGCCCGGAAGTTTGGCACGATTGTGGCCACCTATTTTTTTACCATCACCGGCTTCGCCATCATGACGACGCTCTTCGCGCTCTTCACCGAGAAGCATTTTGGCTTCGACGCGCGCAAGACCGGATACCTCTTCGGTTTTATCGGTATCATAAGCGTCATCCTCCAAGGCGGCCTGATCGGCCGGCTGGTGAAAACGTTTGGCGAAACCGCACTCGCCCGGACCGGTTTGATCCTGCTCGCCATCGCGCTGGCGCTCCTGCCGTTCGTGCCGACGATCCCGATGTTGCTCGCGGTCTGCGCCGCGCTCGCCATCGCCAACGGCCTGGTCAACCCGACCTTGAACGGTCTTGCCTCGCAGATGATCGATCGAAGCTGGCAGGGGCGGGCCCTCGGGCTCATGCAATCCGCCGGCAGCGTCGGTCGGCTGATCGGACCGCTCCTCGGCGGCTGGTTGCTCATGTTTGATTTGGATAAACCCGTCAGCCTCTATGCGCGCACGCCTTTCCTCGCGGGTGCGGCGATCCTGCTGATTGCTTTTGGGCTCTCACTCAGTGTGCGCAAACCGGCCGAGGATCGAGAACCAATCACCGCCCCCGTAGAGGCGGACGTTTAGACTCCCCGGCCTCCTGCTCCATCTCGCCCGTCCGCTCTTTCGCTGTTAGAGTCACGGATGAAACGCTCACTCTTCCTCACCCTAGGCGGGATCGGTCTCGCCACCTGGGCAATCTCGCGTTCGCTTCAGAGCGATTTTTCGTTCGCCGGCAAAGTCGTGATCGTTACCGGCGGCTCGCGCGGGCTGGGCCTGACGATTGCGCGTCGGCTCGCTTCCGAGGGCGCGCGGGTTGCCTTGTTCGCGCGGGACGAGGCTGAACTCGCCCGCGCCTGTGATCAGCTGCGGAGCCTGGGCGGCGATGCTCTGGCCGTGCCGTGCGATCTGCTCGACCGCGATCAGTCGTTAGGCGCGGTTCAGACCGTGCTCGATCATTTCGGAACGATCGACGTTTTGATCAACAACGCCGGCATCATCGAGGTGGGCCCGCTCGAGAACATGCGCCGCGCGGATTTTGAGAAATCTATGAACTTGCACTTCTGGGCGCCATTCAACCTGATTCAGCAGATCATCCCATACCTGCGACGGGCGGGTGGGGGACGGATCGTCAATATCTCCTCGATCGGCGGTAAGGTGGCCGTGCCGCACATGGCGCCCTACAGCATGAGTAAGTTCGCGCTCGTCGGCCTCTCCGACGCTTTCCGCGCCGAACTCGCGCAGGACGACATCCGCGTCACCACCGTGACTCCCGGGATGATGCGAACCGGTTCGCAGGTGAACGCGAAGTTCAAGGGTAATCACGGCGCCGAGTATACTTGGTTCTCCCTTTCCACCGCGCTTCCTTTCGCCGCGGTCGACGCCGAACGGGCGGCCGAGAAAATCGTGGAAGCCTGCCGTCATGGCCAGGCGTCGCTCATCATTGGCTTGCCGGCGCGGCTGGCCATCATCAGCAATGCCCTCATGCCGAGCCTGACGGGGGAAGTGATCAAACTGGTCAATCGAATCCTGCCCGGCGCCGCCGGAGTGGACGGGGACGAATTGAAATCCGGCCGCGAAGCGCGGGCCGAGCAGCGCGTGCCCGGATGGCTTGGGCGGCTCGGTGACGCGGCCATGGCACGGAACAACGAAGCGTGAACGGGCCAGGTGCAAGCGAAGCGGCTTTTCGTTAGTCTCGAAGTGCCCGCTTCGATCGCCGACGTGCTCGCGCGGTTGGATCCGCGGGTGCGCGGAGTGCGCTGGATCGCGGCCGACCAGCTTCATCTCACCCTGGCTTTTCTGGGGCCGGTCATTCCGGAGGCGGAAGAGAGTCTGCGGACCGAGCTTCTCGGGATCGAGTTTTCATCCTTTTTTCTTCCGCTGCATGGGATCGGCACTTTTCCGGCAAGAGGAGTACCGAAGATCATCTGGCTCGGTGTTGGTCATGGGCATCCGCATCTCTTTCAACTGCACAAACGCGTCGCCGATGCCGCGCTCGGGGCGGGGATCGAACCGGATCTTCGCCCGTGGCATCCGCACCTCACACTGGCTCGCTGCCAGCAAGTCGCGCCCGGCGCGATCCGGCCCTTTCTGCGCGACCACGCTGAGTTCGACGCGGGTTTGGTCCCGATCGATTCGTTTCAGCTGAAGTCGAGCCGCCTCACGCCGGCGGGGTCGATCTACACGCGCGAGTTATTCGTGGGAGCCTCACGCTAAAGCCTGTCGCTTTTTCTCCAGATCGCCTGCCAATTCGCTCCTCTGCGCCGGGTCGCGAATCAGGCGCGTTGACATACCGCCCGGTCGCCGTCCACTCTCCCGCATGCAATTTGCCTTTCGTTACCTTTGCCTCGTCTCCGCAGTCGGCGGCTTGATCTTCGCCCACTCGTTAAACGCCCAGGGCACGCCTTCGCCTACGCCCGCCGCAGTCATCGCGCTCAAAGCCGCCCGGCTCTTCGACGGCAAATCAAAAACGCTCCTGCCTGCCGGCGTCGTGATCGTGGAGGGAAACCGAATTACCGCTGCCGGTAGCAGCCTGCCGATTCCACCCAACGCACAGGTGATTGACCTAGGCGACGCCACGCTCTCGCCCGGCTTCATGGACGCACACACGCATCTCACCTTCGACTTTTCCGGCAACTACAACGAACTCCGCCTGCGCATGCTGGATGAAAATATCTCGCAGCTCGCGCTCGAGATGATTCCCCACGCCCGGGCCACAATTGAGGCGGGTTTCACCACCGTGCGCGATCTCGGGAGCGGCTTCCCGAATTCGCACGACTTCCCCGATGTCTCGCTCCGCAACGTTATCCAGAAGGGCATCATCGAGGGCCCACGCATGCTCGTGGCGACTCACGGGATTGGTGCGACCGGCGGTCATTTCGATGGCACGAACGGCTTTCGCGACATGATTTTCGGCGCCGAACCCGATTGGACGAACGGGATCGCCGATGGCCCGGAAGCGATTCGGAAGGCAGTGCGTTTTGAAGTGAAGAACGGCGCTGATGTGATAAAGGCCTCTGTCTCGGGCGGTGTGCTCTCATTAGCCGATGAAGTGGATGTGCCGCAACTGACCCCGGCCGAGATGGCCGCGCTGGTCGATGAAACGCATCGGCTCCGCAAGAAAGTCGCGGTCCATTGCCACGGCGACGAAGCGGCCAGGGAAGCGATCAACGCCGGGGTCGATTCGATCGAGCACGGTTCCTTTTTGAAACCTGAGACGCTCCAGTTGATGAAGCAAAAAGGAATCTACCTGACGCCTACCCTGATGGCCTCGGAATGGGTCATGCAAAAAATCGACCAGTATCCGCCGGCTATCCAGGCCAAGGGCAAGGCGGCGACCGCCGCCCGCTCGGAAATGTTCCGCAACGCGCTCAGGGTCGGGGTAAAGATATCGTTCGGCACCGATGCAGGCGTGTTCCCGCATGGCCAGAATGCAAAGGAGTTTGCCCTCATGACCGGGCTCGGGATGAAGCCGATCGATGCCCTCCTCAGCGCGACTTCGGTCGACGCTGAGCTCTTCGGGATCGCGGACAAGCTCGGGACGTTGGAAAAAGGTAAATTGGCTGATGTGATCGCAATGCCGGGTGATCCGACCGTGGACATCACCGCGACGGAGCGGGTTTCTTTCGTGATGAAAGACGGCAAGATCATGAAGAACGATTCGAAGCTGTAGCCGCCTCCCTGTGGAAGGCGCGGTAGGCAGCGAAGATCAAGGGATCCGGCCATGTCCACCTCCACGCTTCGCATGGCGAAACGGCTACATTGACGCACGCCGCCTCTACCCGCAGGATGACAGCCATCATGAGATTTGAAAATCAGGTTGCGGTGGTGACGGGAGCGGGGCGGGGGATCGGTCACGCCATTGCGGTGCGGCTCGCAAGCGAAGGCGCCCGCATTGCCTCCGTCAGTCGCAGCCAGGAGAATGCGCAGAGAACAGCGGAGGAGATCAACGCCTCCCGCGCCGACGCTGCCAAAGCTTACGCGGTGGATATCGCCGATCACAAGGCGGTACAGGAGACGAGCGCGAAGATTCTCGGCGATTTCGGGCGAGTCGACATCCTGGTGAACAACGCCGGTGTCACTCGCGACGGTCTGAGCATGCGCATGTCAATGGACGACTGGGACACGGTCATGAACACGAACTTGAAAGGCGCCTTCAGTTTTACCCAGGCCGTCATGCGCTCGATGATCAAGCAGCGCAGCGGACGCATTATCAACATCACCTCGATCGCCGGCCTCACCGGCAACGCCGGGCAAGCCAACTACGCGGCCAGCAAAGCGGGGCTCATCGGCCTAACGAAAACGCTCGCCCGCGAGTTGGCCAGCCGCAGCATCACCGTCAATGCCGTCGCGCCGGGTTTCATCGTCACCGATATGACCGATGTCTTGTCCGACCAAATTAAGGAAGCTGTCCTGCCCCGCATTCCGCTGGGAAGATTTGGCGAAGGCGAAGACATCGCCGCGGCCGTCGCGTTCCTGGCCTCCCCAGAAGCGAAATACATCACCGGCCAGGTCCTGACCGTTGACGGCGGGATGGTGATGTAGCGGCCGGACTTCCCTGCAACGAGGGCGGCGGGGAGCATCAAACCTGCTGCTTTAAGAGGAGCGATCGTGAAATCGGTTTCCTTCCTTGCCCTCCTCGTCGTAGCCTGGTTTGCCTACGGCAGGCTCACGGCGCCGATTACCTATGAGCCGGGTGTGCTGGTGGCCGCGGAACCCTCGCAAACCGGTCCCAGGAACGAGGACGTCCCCTTCGATCACGGTAAGTTTCATCTCCGACCGCTGGCCCGTTTTTCCCTCGATGCCCGCGTCCTGCACCGCAGAATCTATCGCTATGATCAGCCTGCAGCTCTCGTTCCGGTGGACTTGGCGGTTGGCTGGGGCTCGATGTCGGACCAGGCCGTGCTCGATCGACTCAGCATTAGCCAGAGTGCCCGCTTTTTCTGGTACGAATATCAGGGTCTGCCGCCGATCCCGCGAGAGGAGATCGTGGCGCACGCGACCAATCTCCATCTGATTCCCTCCACCGATGAAATAGCATCCCGCTGCCGGTCGATCCGCTCCGGCGAACTCATTCACCTCTCCGGGCTGCTCGTCGAAGCGACCGGGCCGAAGATCGGCACATGGCGCAGCTCGCTCAGCCGCACCGATTCGGGCAACGGCGCGTGCGAGCTGGTCTGGGTCGAGGACTTGGCCCCGCTCGCCCGCTGAGCGCGCAATCAGAGCATCTGCTCGATAAAGCCGCGGCTATCGAACGGCGCGAGGTCTTCCAGCTTTTCTCCCGTGCCGACGAAGCGGGTCGGAATTCCCAGTTCGTGTTGGATCGCGATGACGACTCCGCCTTTACCGCTGCCGTCGAGTTTGGTCACGATGAGACCGGTCAGGTCGACCGCGGCATGAAACTCCCGCGCCTGGGATAACGCGTTGCTGCCGGTGGTGGCGTCGACGACCAGGAGACGCTCGTGCGGCGCCTGCGGGTCGTGCTTGGCGAGTGAGCGCTTAATTTTCTCGAGCTCCGCCATCAGGTTGCTCTTGGTGTGCAAGCGCCCGGCGGTATCGCAAATGAGAAATTCAATATCGCGGCGATCGGCTGATTGGTAGGCTTCGTAGCACAACGCTGCCGGGTCGGCGTTGTATTGCCCGCTGATCATCTCGATCTTCATCCGCTCCGCCCAAATTCCCAGCTGCTCGATCGCCGCCGCGCGAAAGGTGTCGGCCGCCGCCAGCAGCACGCTGTGCCGGTTGCGCTGGAAGTAATAGGCCAGCTTGGCCGTGGAGGTGGTTTTGCCTGTGCCGTTAACGCCCACGATTAGGATCGCCTTTGGCTTCGCCGGGAAAGGCCGGATCGGTTCCGGCTGGATGGGCAGGACGCGGAGGATCTCTTCGCGCGCGACTTCGGCCACATCCTGGGCTGTGATTTTCTGGGTTAGTTCGCGCTTCTGGAGTGCTTCCACGATGCGCAGGCTCATCGGGACACCCAGGTCACTTCGGATCAGCATCTCCTCGAGCTCATCCCAGTCGACCGGTTTCCCGGCGAACTTCTCAATTAGTGACTTAAAAAATTTCATGGCCGAAAATGGACGGGTCGGGGCGGGGGACTCGTCGAAAACTAAAACGGGAAGGGCGTGGTGAAAAATCATTCCTTCCAAGCCGCTGCCGCCCGGGCAAAAAAAATGCGGCGCCTCCCACGGAGGCGCCGCATAAATTATCGGCTCAGCGCTATTTTACCTTTGCCAGCGCAGCGTCAACCATTTGGAGATGTTCTTTCAGGGTCGGAAGGGTCTTCTTCGCAAATTCCTTCACGTCAGAATCTTCCTTGGAGCCCGAGTCGTCGGCCTCCTTCTCAAACATGGCGATGTCCTGCTCGTGATCCTTCTTCAGCATCGTCAGGTATTCCTTGTCGAAATCGTCTCCTGACATTTTCGCAGGTTTGGCCTTAGCCTTTGAGAGGTCGACGTTTTCTTCCTTGGCGATCTCCATCAGCTGATCGTTTGCCTTGCTGTGATCGGTGATCATCCGTTCGGCGATCTCCTTGGTGGCGTCGTTCTTGGCTTTTTCCTTCGCAATCTCAGCGTTCGCGACTTCCGTCAGGCCGCCTTTGTAGGCTTTTTTGACGAACTTTTTGTCGTTCGCGCTCATTTTGCTCTCCGTTTTCGTCGCTGCATCCTCGGCTTTTGCCGGGGAGACGAGCCCGAGACCGCTCGCCGCAATGGCCGCGACCGCTGTCAGCGTGGTCAATGTAAGATATTTGCTCATAGTAGGATTTTTTGGGTTCGATTGCTTCGCTTCGTGCCGGAGAAACCGGTATCAACGATTCGGAACGCCGACCCTGATTGGCCGTAAAAGGTCACACTCCCGAGAGCAAACTTCCCGAGGGGAAGAGAGGAGATCAGGCGCCTTCGCTGCTCTGGCTGTAAGAGCTTTCGACGCGGTGTGCGACGTCGCGGTAACCATAGTCGGTTTCGTAGATTTGTTTCATCGCGTCAATGTATTTGGGCACATCACCCATCTGCTCGTAAACGAGCCCAAGGTTGTAGACGATCTCCTTCTTCACCGCGTCCATTACGACCATTTCGCGCGCAGCGTCGTCGAGTTGCTTGGCGGCGAGATCGAGCATGCCGAGTTCGCGGTAGCAGCGCCCGAGCAAATTCATCGCCTTGAGCCGCGCATTGGGGTTCTGCCGCGCCCGCTGCAGTTCGGGCAGAGCGTCGCGATACTCGCCGGAGTTGGTCAGATGTTCGCCGAGCTCGTAGCGCAACTGGAGATCGGTCGGGTTGCGATCGATCCGTTTGCGCGCGTCGTCGATCAAAATCTCCGCGCGCCTTTTGCGGGCGGTTTCAAGTGCGGCCGTTCTGGCCGCAAACTCGCGGTCGTCGGGGCCGTGCTCGGCCAGGTATTGCTCATCCTCGCGGATCTGTCGGTCGAGTTGCCGCATCTTCAAGTCCGCCACCTTCCGCATGAGCCCCGGATCGCTGCGATCGGTCAGGTCAACGGCGTATTGAAACCATGCGATTGCGCCCTCCAGATCGTCCTTCTTGTCGTGCAAGACGCCCAGGCGTTTCGCGAGATCGACGTTCTGCGGCTGGGCCTCGTGCGAGGTGTAGGTCTCGTTGATCTGTTGCTCGAGGGATTCATCGCTCAACTGCATCCGGCTCTGCTGCTCAAGCGAGACGGCCACTTCCTTGTCCTTGATCAGGTCGCGGTAGCTCTCGGCCTCGGTCCAGCCGCCTCTCTGCATCGAGGCGCGGGCGGAAGCATCCTTGCCCAGGCGCGCTGCCTCCAGATCGAGGGGATTGATTGCGCTGATCTGATCGTAAACTTTGACGGCCTTCTCGCTCTGCTCGTACTGATGGTAGAGGCGCCCCAGTTCGTGCAGCACTTTCACATCGCGCGGTTTATCCTCGAGCAGGGTCTCCATCGCGAAAACGGCGATCTCCGGGTAGTGGGCGGCCACGGCGGCTTCCTTCAGGAGCATGTTGGCTTGCGAATTGTAGGGCCCGGTCTCGAGAACCTTCTCGATGAGCTCGATCGTCTTGCGAGGGTCTTTCTTCAGCTCACGCTGCGCTTTCATGACTGCGAGCGGAGCGGTCGAGATGTTGAAAATTCCCTTCTTTTCGCTCTTCGCGCGGGTCACTTCGGCGCGGCGCAGCATCTGACGGCCGGTCAGGAACTCCGGTTCCTGCTTCAGGAGATTTTGCAGGAGGTCGATCGCGTAGCCGAAGTTGCGCAACTCGATTGCGGCAACCGCCTTCAGCCAATAGCCCCGCTGCTGATCGTTGAGATCTTTTTCACTTTTAACCGCCATGTCCTTGAATGGGTTAGTGCATATCGGGCGCGAGGCGGCGCGTCAGTGAAAAAATCGCCTCATAGCAGATCCAGCTGGGGTTTTGCGCCCGGCGTCGCAGGTTTTCGCTTTCGCTTACCGGGCTGGGTTTGCCGCTTGTCCGTTGCGCCATTCGGTTTCTCGAGCTGGGAGAGGATATCCCTGGCCCGGCTCAAGATTTCCTGGGGCAGGCCAGCGAGTCGCGCGACCTGGATTCCGTAGCTCTTATCGGCTCCGCCGGGGACGATCTTGCGCAGGAAGATGATCTGTTCATTCCATTCGCGGACCGCCACGTTGAAATTACAGACGCCGCTGCGCTCCTCCGCCAGCTTGGTCAGTTCGTGATAATGGGTCGCAAAGAGGGTGCGTGCCTTGATCTTGTCGTGCAGGTATTCCGCCACGCTCCACGCGATGGAGAGACCATCGAAGGTGGACGTTCCACGACCGATCTCGTCGAGAATGACGAGGCTGCGCTCCGTCGCATTGTTCACGATGTTGGCGGTTTCGTTCATCTCGACCATGAAGGTCGATTGGCCGCGCGAGAGGTCGTCGTTGGCGCCCACCCGCGTGAAAATGCGATCGACGATGCCGATCTCCGCGCTGCTGGCCGGCACGAAGCTCCCGATCTGCGCCATCAAAACGATGAGCGCGACCTGGCGGATATAGGTGGATTTTCCCGCCATGTTCGGGCCGGTGATGATGGCGAGGCGCAACTTCTCTCCATCCAGGTCGGTATCGTTAGGGACGAACTTTTCCTCGGCAAGGTTTTGGTCGAGAACGGGGTGACGCGCGTCTTTCAGGCAAAGCCGGAGCGAGTCGTCGAGCGCGGGACGGCAATAATGGAAGAGCCGTGCGGTTTCGGCCAGCGCGCAGATGACGTCCAGGGTGGCGAGGGCGCTGGCCGTTGCCTGGATAGGGGCCAGCTCGCCTAATGTATCCTCGCGCAGATTCTGAAAAAGCTGGTACTCCAGATGCCGGGCACGCTCGTCGGCTCCGAGGATTTTTGCCTCCATTTCCTTCAGCTCAGGTGTGATGAACCGTTCCCCGCCCACGGTGGTTTGCTTGCGCGTGTAGCGCTCCGGCACGCTGGCCAGGTTCGATTTCGTGATCTCGATGAAGTAGCCGAAAACCGAGTTGAACCGGACCTTGAGAGACTTGATTCCAGTGCTGGCGATTTCGCGTTCCTGGAGTTCCGTGATCCACTGTTTCCCCTCGCGGGAGGCCTTGCGGAACTCGTCGAGATGGGGGTCGAAGCCGTCCCGGAATATTCCACCTTCCTTGAGCGCGATCGGCGGATCGTCGACCAACGCGTTGCCGAGCTTTGCGGCCAACTCCGGCATCTCGATTAGCTCTTTCTGCACCCGTTCGGCGAGAAGCTCGGAATTCTCTGAATCAACCAGCCGATTGGTTCCAAAGGCGAGCCGGTCGAGTAGCTTTTGCAGTTCTTCCTTCAGGCCTGGGATCAGTTGCAGCGAACTTTTCAGTGCGACTAAATCGCGCGCATTCCCCGATGCCTGGCTGAGACGGCCCGACGCACGCTCCAAATCGCGGATTCCTCTCAACGAATCACGCAGAGAGGCGAGCAGATCGGGCTCCTGGAGAAGGTCGGCAATGAATTGCTGCCGGCATTCTAGTTCCGCGAGATCCCGAATCGGCTGCGCGATCCAGCTCCTGAGCCGTCGACCGCCCATCGGCGTGACCGTGCGGTCGAGGGCGGCGAGCAGGCTGGTGTCGCGTGCGCCGCCGCGCGACTGGACCAGCTCGAGGTTGGCCTGTGTCGCAGCATCGAGCATGACGTGATCTCCCGCCGCGTCGCAACGCAGCGAGATCAGATGATCGATCTTCCGGCGCAGCTGGTGTTTGAGATAGTGAACGATCGCTCCTGCGGCGGCGATGCCCTGTGGGAGATCTGTGCAACCGAAGCCATCAAGCGACTTCACCTTGAAGTGTTCGCAGAGAGTGAAGCGCGCATTTTCGGGCAGGAAAGCGTAGTGATCGTAGGGGAGTGCCCGTTCGAAATCGCCAAACCGGGCGTTCTGTTGATCGGACACGAGCAACTCGGCGGGGCCGACACGGGCTAGGGCATCGAGCAGTTCGCGCCACTCTCTCGTCTGGAGTAAACGGAACTCTCCCGTGCTCAAGTCGGCGTAGGCGAACCCAAAGAGGCCGTTATCGGAAAAGACGCCACCGAGATAGTTAGCCCGCTTCGATTCCAGGAGATCCAGGTCGCTTACCGTGCCGGCGCTGATGATCTGCGTAATGTCGCGCGTGACGATCTTGCCCTGCTGCGGCTCGCTCGTCTGATCGCAAATGGCGACCCTGCGGCCGGCCTTGATGAGCTTAGCGATGTAGCCCGGCGCCGCGTGGTACGGCATCCCGCACATCGGGACATCGTTACGCTTGGTCAGGGCGAGATTGAGTAACCCCGAGGCGGCCTTTGCATCTTCAAAAAAAAGCTCATAGAAGTCGCCGAGTCGGAAGAGCAGAAGGGTATCGGCGGGTACGCTCGCGCGGAGCCGCTGATATTGTTGCATCATCGGGGTGAGGGCATGAGCCATGGGCCAAAAGAATCACTTGGGAGAGGAAGGAATGCGAGCCTCGAATTGGGCCGGGGCACGAAAAAGCCCGGCACTTTGTTTCCAAAATGCCGGGCGTAAGTTCTGGCAACGTCCTACTCTCGCACAACCTATAGATGCACT
>JBDTOL010000067.1:0-11133 GCA_039933235.1 Spartobacteria bacterium
GCTTCGACGGCGAGGAGCATGGCCGCGATCGCCACCACGGTTTTACCTGAGCCGACGTCGCCCTGCAGCAGCCGGTTCATCGGGATGGTCGACCCGAGATCGCCGCGCAACTCCTCGATCACCCGTGCCTGCGCGTTTGTCAGATCGAACGGCAGTGCGCGCAGGAAACGCTCGAGCAGTTCTCCCCGGCCCGAGTGAATCGCGCCCCGCCGCGACCGGGAACGCGCGCGCCGTGACGCCAGCAGCATCTGCATCGCGAAGAACTCCGCCAGGACGAGTGTCTCGCGCGCGCCGGCCAGCGCTTCCTCGCACGAAGGAAAATGGATCTCATGCAACGAGCGGGCGTTGACCTGTCCGGCCAGCTTTTGCGGTAAAAGAGTCTCGACGCCGTCATCCTCCCATTCCTCCAACAGCCGATAGACCAACGCGCGCAGGACGCGTTGCGACAATCCTTCCGTCGCCGGGTAGATCGGCGTAATGCGACGGAAGTGAATCGAGATTTCCTCGTCGTTCTCAATCACCTCAAACTCCGGGTGCTCCATGCAAAGGCGCTGTCCGCGCCGACGCGGTTTCCCGAATATGACGAGGCGCTGCCCGGTCAGGATCATCTTTTGCACGTAATGCAGATTGAACCAGCGCAGGACGAGCGGCTCGCTCAGGGCGTGCGCGTTGCCTTCCTGCAGCGTGGCTTCGAAAATCCTCTTCCCGCGGCCGAAGCGGTTGAAGCGCGTTTTGACTACTTCGCCGCAAAGGCAAACCGGCTGCTCGCTCTCCTCGCGCGGAAAGCCGGCGAATTCCCGGCGGTCCTCATAACGCCGTGGATAATGGGTGAGTAAGTCGCCCACCGTCTCCAGGCCGAGGCGACGCAACTGTGTGCTGCGCGGACGTGGAATCCACTCGATTTCGCCTAACGAATCCGAGGTGGCCAGGCTCATGGTGCTTCCGGACGGCTCGCCCGCAGCGCTTCCACCTGCATTTGAAGGCGCGTCTCTCCTTCATACTCATCGGCGCTGATCCGGAAGGCAACGTCCCAGGGCGGGTCCGGCAGTTTTTGCTCGGCACCGCCAAAAAAAATCGCGCGCTGGTGACGGCCATCCTGGCGCAGCCGCAGCACGAGATGTTTCTCTTTCAAGATCTGTGGAGGCGCGGTTGGCTCCACGCCCCTAACGAGGAAGAGGGGCTGCGGGTTGCCCTGGCCGAAGGGTTGCAGCAGCTCGTGCCAGCGCAGCAGGTCCCAGGTCAGCTCGCGCAGGGTCAGCTCCGCGTCGAGGTGGAGGAGCGGCTCGAGGTGTTCGGCGGACAGGCGCTCCCGGCAGACCTCCTGAAAGCGAGCGACGAAGAGAGGGAGCTTCTCTTCCCTCATGGTGAGACCGGCCGCCATCTCGTGTCCGCCGAATTTCTCCAGCAGATCGGCGCAGCTCCCGAGCGCCGCGACGAGCGAAAGACCCGGAATGCTCCGCCCGCTGCCTTTGCCGAGACCGTTCTCGTCGAAGCCCAGGATGATGGTGGGACGATGATGACTCCGCGCAATTCTAGATGCGACGATCCCGAGGACGCCCGGATGCCACCCTCTCTGGCCGAGGACGATGGCCGGCGCTTTGCCGAGATTGCGACTGGCAATCTCTTCCTCCGCCGCCGCCACGATCTCCCGCTCGACTGTCTGTCGCTCACGATTCTGGCCATCCAGCTCCGCGGCGAGAGCGCGGGCTTCCTCCGGATCCGTCGTGACGAGCAGGCGCAGCGACTTTTCGGCCGTCGTTAGGCGACCCGCGGCGTTCAACCGCGGCCCAAGCCGAAAACCGATGTGCTCGGATGCGATCGGTGGCCGCACCGCGGCAACGTCGAGTAGCCGGGTCAAACCGATCAATCGCCGGTTCGCGATTTCTCGCGCCCCATGATGAACCAAAATCCGGTTCTCCGATTCCAGCGGAACGATGTCGGCGACCGTTCCCAAAGCGACCAGGTCGAGCCGCTCGCGTAACTGGAAGCCGGCCAGGGGACGCACCTTCAGGAGAGCGTGACAAAGCTTGAAGACGAGCCCGACGCTGCAGAGATAACGGAACGATGCATCACCGGTGGTCTTCGGATTCACGATCGCAACGCAATTCGGCAGCTCGCCTTTCGGCTCATGATGATCGAGCACGATGACGTCAATGCCGCGGCTGCGCAGCTCGGTTATCTCCGCGCAGGAAGAGGTGCCGCAATCGACCGCGATGAGAAGCTGTGGGGAATGCGCCCGGCAGCAGCGCTCGATCGCTTCGCGGCTTAATCCGTAGCCTTCCTCCATTCGTGACGGGAGGAAGAGGGCCGGCACCGTACCGTAGGCGCAAAGCATTTCGTTGAGCAAGGCGAGCGAGGTGACGCCGTCGACATCGTAATCGCCGTAGAGCACGACCCGCTCCCGCGCATCGATCGCCTGCAGGATGCGATCGACCGCCGCCTGCATCTGCGGGAGGAGAAAGGGATCGCTCAACCGGGCCAGGCGCGGCCGGAGGAAATCGTTCGCCTCCCCGTCATTGAGCAATCCACGGCGCTGCAAGAACTGAGTGATGCAGGGCAAACCGCAGAACCCTTCGGAAAAGGGCGCGGGCTCAGCAACACCATTGGCCATGATCCACCGTCGCTCGCGCATCATTGCAGGGCGCCTTCAGGCGAGGAGAGCAGCGAGGCGCTGCGCATCAAATGGGGCGTGGACTTTGGCATCGTTATCAAAGTAAACGAAAAACAGCGCGACCGCGTCGCCAAGGTCGAATGCGTTCCGCCCACGACTCCAGCGAGCGGTCGCTGTAGCCGCTCACGTAGAACTCGGTCGCCATGCAGCCGGAGATGCCGATGCGCAGCTGCCCCTCTAGACGAGCCGGGGAGCGGGCGGCACGACGGGAAGCAGTTTTTGCTCTGCGCATAATTCACCAAAGATTCGAAATCCTTCTTTCTCTTCCTCGCCCAACGCGAAATGCAAACACTCGCGAAAATAGAATTCGCAAAAAGCGCGGCTGCGCTCCGGCTGGGCGGAGATGAGGCGATCGAGCCGGGCCATGTTTTTTTGGCCTAACGAACGCAGAGCATGCGCCACGACCTCCTTCTCCGGATACTCCGGGCGAATCAGCCAGAGAGCGTAAACGAAGGGGCGGCTCGTCGCGTCTTTCCACTCCGCACCGAGGTCGAGGATCTGGCTATCCCCTTCCCCATCCTGTCGAAAGCGAATCGCCTGGTCGCCGATCAGGAGACGGCCGCGCTTCTCGCCAATCTCCCCCTCCGGGACGAAGGCGACCGCGATCCCGCGTTTGCCTAACAAACAGCGGAGCAGATTCACTGAGGTCGCCGAGGCCGGATCGATCACGACCTCCCGCAACTGCTCGAGCGGGCCGCGGTGAGCGAGAATGACGCTGAAGACCGGCCCGTCAGACGCAACCGCGACGCCGTCCACGACACAGTAAATAGGTCGCCGGAGATATTCGAAGCTGGACACGAGTGCCACATCGAGCTCGCCCGCGGCGAGTCGGCGGCAAAGGATTGTCGGGTGATCGAGCGTCACCTCGCCTTCCCAGCCGTGAATAAGCGGGAGCGCGTTGAGATACTTTACGCAGCCGAGGCGGAGCGAAGCGGGAATCTGCACCTCAGGCGCAGACGAGATCGCCTTCCTCGCGCGGAGCCGCGGTGGAGGGCGCCGCGGGCTGCTTCGGCGGAATGCGATTATAGAAGCTGTCCCGCTGCATTGGCTCGCGTCCGGCCTCGCGGATGACGTGGCGCAAAGTCTCCACGGTCTGCTCTTCGGGGGTCTTCACCCCCGCCATGTGGAAGATCTTTTCCCGCATGATCGTACCGTGCAGATCGTCGACGCCGTAGCTCAGGGCGACCTGGGCGAGCGGCAGCCCCATGCTCACCCAGTAAGCGGTCAGATGTTCGATATTATCGAGATAGATGCGGCTCACCGCCAGGTTGCGGAGCTGCTCGAAGGCGGTGGCCATGGGGATATGACTCAGGACCGTGCTCGCGCCCGGTTCAAAAGCGAATGGGATGAATCCCGTGAAGCCGTGGGTCTCATCCTGCAGCTCGCGGAGTTGCCGCAGATGATCGACTCGCTGCTCGTCATTCTCGATATGACCAAAAAGCATGGTGCAGGTGCTGCGGCCGCCCATCTGGTGCCAGATGCGGTGGACTTCGAGCCACTCCGCGGCGCTCTCTTTGCCGCGACAAAGTTCGTCGCGCACACCGGGATCGAAAATCTCCGCCCCGCCGCCAGTGAGCGAGCAGAGCCCCGCGTCGCGCAGGATGGCGAGCGTCTCCGCGATCGAAGTCTTGAAGATGCGCCGAGCGAGATGACGAATCTCAATCGCGGTGAAGGCTTTTAGCTGCAGCTGTGGATCGAGTGCGTGCAGTCGGTGCAACAGATCGAGATACCACTGCTTGTCGAGTGAGGGATGCAGACCTCCGACCATGTGCACTTCCGTGATGCCCGTGGCGAGGGCTTCCTGCACCGCGACCACGATCTCGTCGATTGAGTTCTGAAAGGCGTGCGCGTCGCGTTTCTTGGCCGCAAAGGCACAAAACTGACAAGAGAGAACGCAGATGTTGGAATAGTTGATGTATCGATTGAGAATGTAGGTCGCGACGTTGCCGTTCTTGCGTTCGCGCACTGCGCTGGCCATGGTCCCGAGCGCATTGAGTTCGGTGGAGCGATAAAGCTGGAGGGCGTCCTGTTCGGAGATCCGTTCATCCGCTTCGATCTTCTCGGCGATTGATCGAAGGGCTGGCGGAATCAGCGAAAGTTTCATTTAAATTATGCGTTCTCTGCGGGGAAACTCGGGCGGTCTATGATGCACAGGTGTGCGGAGGAGCGCAAGTCTCGCGGCGCCATTCACAAACTCGCGGTCTCCAGTCCGGGATCGGTACAAGATAAAGGGGACGAACAATCTCGCGACGTCCGCCCCCTTCAACCCCACAACAAATCTTCTCTAAAAATCACGGTCCTTCGCCGTGCTCATGAAACGCAGCTTCGCCGGCGCCGGCGCGATACCGGGTTTCGGATAATCGGTCGCGATCTGCCGGTTCGACGTTGGGACGAGACGAACAGCGCCTTTGGCGTTGTTCCTCCAGCCGTTGGGATCGGCAAACTCCTCGCCGCTATGATGCAGGCCGGAGACTTGGTCTTCGAGGCCGGTGCCGTAGCGTTGCTCGAGAATGGTCGGCGTGACGAAGACGAGAAGATTACGCTTGGTCCGCGAGTTGAGGCGCTCCTGGAAAAGATAACCGAGAATCGGGATGTCCCCCATGATCGGAACCTTGTTGCGGGCCTTGGTCACCTCATCCTGCAGCAGCCCGCCGATCGCAAGGGTATCGCCGCTCTTGATCAGGACGTTGGAATCAAGTGTGCGCGTGTCGATGATCGGGCTCGCCACGGTGGCTCCGGCGAAGACGAAGGTGGCATCGGCCACCTTGTTGCTGATTACCGGCTTTACGCTCAGCGTGATGAAATCATCTTTGTTCACCGAGGGCCTAACGACAAGAGTATTACCAAATGTTTTATCTTGAAATCCTCCGAAGACGGCGGTGGCAGTTTGCTCGTTGAAGTTCAACTGCGGCACCGGTTGATTACGGGTAATTTCGATCTTGGCCTGCTGGTTGTCCGCCGTGACGATCCGGGGATTAGCGAGAAATTCGGCGTCAGCATCCTCATTCAGAGCGCGCAGAGTGAGGGACATCTGCGGAACAGTTAGAATCGCAAACTGGCTGGCCGCAAGGTGGCTCAGGTTCCCAAAAAGATTGTTATTATCGGCGTTGCCGGGCTGCAGATCGGTCGGGATCAGTTTCCCCTGATTGTCGAGAACCCCTCGCGATCCACCATAGCTTATCGTCTGTGGGTTCGCAGCCCCGCCGACGACGCCCGCCCAATTAATGCCATAGCTCTGCTTCGGGTTAGCGTTCACCTCGACGAGGCGCGCTTCGATCATGACCTGCTTGGTCGGCTTGTCGATTTGCACTAGCATCTTCCGGATGTTGTCGAGGTTGCTCTGGTTTTCGCGGTAAAAGATCGTGTTCGTGCGCTCGTCGATCTGCGCCGGTTGCTTGCTCAGCAGTTGCACATCGAGCAAGGCCTTGATGTCCTTGGCCCGGCCGTAGCTGAATTGGTAGCTGTCGCTCTCGGTCGGTTCGGCGGTCCGCTCGGCCCCGGTCTTGATGTAATAAACATTATCGATCTGATCCATGAAGAGGCCCTTGGATTTCACAATGATGCCGATCGCCTGTAGTGCGGTCACATCCTCGAGGCGCATCGTGACGGTGCCGGCGACTGCTTCGCTCACGACCATGTTGATTTTGGCCTGGCGGGCGAGAAGTCGCAGGACCTGTCCCACGTCGTCGCCTTGAAACTCGCGCACGCCCACGCCGCCGCTCTCGGTCACCGAGTTGGTCGTCGTGGTGGTGGTGCTGCCAGGCGCAGCGCCGGGACTTCCGACCGCGGTCGAAGCCGGCTGGGCTGGTGCCGTGGTGGCTGGCAGCGGGGGCGCCGCGGGCGACGCCTGGACCAGGGTCATCGGCGCGAGCGCGGAACTGCGTGTCGCAGCGCTGCCGCTGCCGGGCGCCGGCGTGGTGACCGTCGCCGTCGTCGACTCGGCGGGGGCGACGGTGCGCGCCTCCTGACCGGGAGCCGTGGAGACTGCGGCGACTGATGCAACGAGCACACAGATGAGTTGTTTGGTTGGAGTGAGCATATGGGTTAAGGCAAGAATTTCGAACTGCGGGATGAGGTAAAAGCAGGAACCAGACCAGCCCCCGCTGACTTTCCGCACAGTGCCCGTGGCCCGGCCAAACGGCCGGGGACGTTAGGCCGGCACGATCGATCGAGAGCGCCTGCGAACCAGACAGCCGGTGCCATCCAGCGCCGGCCTCGGACGAACTGGTTTTCTTCAGGCCGCTGTGGCGAAGCCGAGTGCGGTCCTGCTGAAATCGGCTACTGGCATTTGCCTAACGAGCCGGACGATCCCGTCCTGCCACTTCTGACTAATCTCGGTCAGATAGGGATCGTTCTGTTCCAGCCGGGTCCGCATTTTCACCTGCAACGAATCGGTTTTGTAGCAAAGGATGTCGATCGGCGGCCCGACCGCCACGTTGCTCTTCATCGTCGCATCCATCGAGATAAGACCAAACTTGAGCGCGTCCATCAGGGTGCTGTCGTAGCTGAAGCCGCGATCGAGAATTGGCTTCCCATATTTCGATTCGCCGATCTGCAGATAAGGGCAGTCCTTGCTCGCGTGGATGCTGTTACCCTGCGGGTAGATCGCGTGCACTTCCGGTTCGAGCCCGGCGATTTGGCCGCCCACGATCAAATTGATATTCCAGCTGAAACCGTCGGCTTCAAGTGCCGCACGATCGCGCTGCTCCACTTCACGCACTTTTGAACCCACGTAACGGACCGTCTCGTAGAGCGTTTCGCGGTTCATCAGGTGCTTCCGGGCCGGATGGCTCTCGTTCAGGTGCAGATCGTCATCGATCAGCGCCAGGGTCGCCTGGCTGAGGGAGAGGTTGCCCGACGTCATGATGCAGATCACGCGGTTGCCCGGCTTCTCGTAGATCCGCATCTTGCTCCGCACCGTGATGTTGTCCATCCCGGCGCTGGTGCGCGAATCGGAAAGAAAAACCGCGCCCTTGCGACAGAGCATCCCGAGGCAATAGGTCATGGTTTACCCGGCTTACTGCTGCTGACGATACGCCCTTCCACCGGCCGGATCCGGGCGTGATGGTTCAACGGGTGCACGCGCCCGTCGCTGCCGCGGAAGAACGCGCTCAGTATCCAGCTCACGATACTGATCAGGATCGCACCCCAGAAGGCGCTCCCGAAACTGTCGACGTGGAAGCCATGCACAAACTGATTCACCAGCAGGAGCATGAGGCCGTTCACCACGAAGATGAAGATGCCAAGCGTGAGGATAATCAGGGGCGCCGTCAGGAGCAAAAGGATCGGGCGAAGGAAGGCATTCAGGATGCCGAGAAGCAAGGCCGCTCCGATCAGCGATCCGGCGCTGTCGTAGCGAATCCCGCTGATGAGCGCCGCGGCCACCATCACCGCCACGGTGGTAATTGCCCATCGAAAAATAAAGTGCCTCATGTTTCGCTTTGCGTCTGTCGCCAGAGCTTTTTTCGTGCCCTTTCCACTTGCGCAAGCTCGCTCTGCGGGTACAGGCTTGGCCGACCCAAAGGAAAAGTAAATGGCGAAAATTTCAAAAAAAGTGAAAGAAGCGACAGTGCCCGAAGCGAATTCGGGCAACCACCACCCAGCGACCGGAAACGGTTCCAGCGAAACCAAGAACCCCAAAGCAGGCGCACCGAAAAAAGCGGCCGCTAAAGCGAGCCCTGGCGCGAAATCTTCCGGTAAGAGCCGCAGCGTGGCTCCGCGCAAGGCCTCCTCCGCGCGCAAGCCGCGCCCGGCATCTGCCGGAAAGAAAAAAACTGCAGGCAGCGGCGCGTTTTCCGACGAGGAGATCCGCACCCGGGCCTATTTCATCTCCCAATGGCGCCTCCAGAACGTTGTTCCGGGAGATTCCGCCCACGATTGGCTGGAGGCTGTAAGGCAGTTGCAGGACGAAGCCGGGCATCGCAGCGACAATTCCGCTCGATCCGAGACGCGCTAGGCAACCACACGGGCTTCTGGCACGCAGGCTTTCACCTTTTCGATCAACCGATTAATAGTGAACGGCTTGGCCAGGAAGCCCCTGACTCGCGCCTCTTTGAGTAGTTCCTGCGCCCTTGCGTTTGCCCCCTGGCCGGAGACAAGGAGCAAAGGAGGAACCGTGCGCGGCGGCACGGTATGCTCGTAAACCTTCGAGATGAGATGGAAGAGCAGCGTGCCGTCCACGAGAGGCATCGAGAAATCGAAAATCATCAGGTCGTAGTCCTTCTTCAGGGCCAGTTCGAAGCCGTATTCGGGGCTGGGCGAGGTTTCCACTTCCCATTGCAACAGGCTTTGGAGCGCCTCGCGCATGATGCGGAGGACCGCCGTGTCGTCGTCCACGATCAGGACGCGTTTGGTGTCGGGCTCGGCCATCTCGGAGGCTTGCGTAAAATCCCGACACGATTCAAGCTTTAGTTACGCTTTTTTCTCGACCGCCCGCCGCCATGTCCTCACCTGAAACCGACCTCGCCGCCGCGCTCCGCGAACGGCGCGCAATCATCGCCGATGAAACCAGCCGGCGCGATCCCGATCGGCATCTCGAAAAGCTGCGGGTGGTTTCCGAGAAGATCGTTGCGTTGGAGAAAGAGCTGCCGCGGCCGATCGATCCGCAGCTAGCTCATTTCCTGGCGCGCTGCAGCTACGACAAGGCGCTCGAAACGCTGGAAGCGAAGCTGTAGCGGCGGCCGCGTGGGCGGAGTTGTCGCGAGAGTTGAGGAGAGCGGGCGACACGCCCGCCGCTACACCGGAACCCGAATTCGCTTAGCGGGAATACAACTCGACGATCAACTGCTCGTTGACCATTGGCTGCATTTCTTCCCGCGAGGGAATGTGCGCGACCTTGCCGGTCAGCGCATCACGATCAACTGTCAGCCAATCAGGCACCGGCGCGATTTGCGTCAGTTCCATGTTGCGCTGCGCGAGCTGGCGCGATTTCGGACGTTCTTTCACGGTGATTTCGTCGCCCGCCTTCACGTTGAAGGACGAGATGTTGACGTTCTTTCCGTTCACCTGCACGTGCCCGTGCGAGACGAGCTGGCGCGCGGCGCTGCGGGTGTTGGCGAAGCCGAGGCGGAAGACGACATTGTCGAGCCGCGTCTCGAGCAGCTGGAGGAGTGTCTCGCCGGTGACACCGCGCCGTTGCAGGGCGGTCTCAAAGATGCGGCGAAACTGCTTTTCCATCAGGCCATACTGAAAACGGAGTTTCTGCTTTTCGCCGAGCGCGATCGCGTAGTCCGATTGCTTGCGCCGGGAGCCCTTGGGGCCGTGCATTCCGGGCGGATAATTTTTCCGCTCGAGCGACTTGGAGGGTCCGAAAAGCGGCACACCATAGCGGCGGGCAATCTTGGTTTTAGGTCCGGTATATCTGGCCATCGAAAAGTTGAGAGTCGTTGGTTGAGAGTTGAGAGCGGATCAGACGCGGCGTTGTTTCGGCGGGCGGCAGCCGTTGTGCGGCACCGGTGTGACGTCGCGGATGACAGTAAGATCAAGACCGATTGCCTGGAGTGCACGCACGGCGGATTCACGCCCGGCGCCCGGTCCTCTCACGAGGACTTCGACTTCCTTAAGTCCATGCCCCATCGCCTGACGCGAAGCATCCTGCGCGACCATCTGTGCCGCGTAGGCCGTGCTTTTGCGCGAGCCTTTGAAGCCGACTTTGCCGGCGCTCGACCAACCGATCACGTTGCCCTGCAGGTCGGTGATGGTGACGATCGTGTTATTAAAAGTGGAAAGAACATGGGCGAAGCCGGAGTAAACGTTCTTGCTCCCCTTGGCCTTGATGATTTTCGGTTTCTCGACGTCGTTCGGGTCGAGCGAGAGATTTTCTTTCGGTGCCTCAGCCGCAGGAGCATCCGCTTTCTTGGCTTTCTTGGCGGCCTTCGGCTTGGCTTCTTTTGCGGGCGCTGCCGCGGCGGCCTCGGGAGCGGCTGACGCTTCGGCAGGCTTGTCAGCCGGAGGAGCTTCAGAGTTGGGGGTCTCAGTCACTGCTTCGGTAGCCTTCTCTTCCGGAACGCTCACCTCGGCTTCTTGCTTCATTGGCTTCTCGGAAGCTGGCTCTTCGGCCGGAGTTTGATTTTCAGAATCTTCTGCCATGTCAGTTCGTTAGGTTAAACCTTGCCGGTCTTCGCGTCCTTGTTCCGGATGACGCCGACGGTTTTGCGCGGACCTTTGCGGGTCCGGGCGTTGGTGGATGTGCGCTGCCCGCGCACGGGCAAACCGCGGCGATGCCGGATGCCCCGATAACAATTGATCGCCTGGAGGCGTTTCAGATTGCCCTGCGTCTCGCGGCGCAGATCGCCTTCGATCGGGAGCTTGTTGTGCGTGATCGTCTGGATGATCTCGTTGATCTGCTGCGGGGTCAGGTCCTTCGCCCGGAGGTTGGGATCGATATTGGTCTGCTCGAGGACGCGCCTGGCGGTGCTCGGGCCGACGCCGTAGATGTAGGTCAACGACGCTTCGATGCGTTT
>JBDTOL010000068.1:0-13027 GCA_039933235.1 Spartobacteria bacterium
GGCGGGCGCGTCTTCGTTAGGCTTTTTTGCTACTAACGAAGACGATAATGCCGCCCACGATGCAGAGACCCCCGGCGATCAGCCCGATCGGGACCGGGTGCTCCTGCTGTTTATTGATCTCCAACGGCCCGAGCTTGGCCACATTCTCCTTCGTCGTGAAGCTCGTATAGCCTCCGTAGGCCAACAGAATGACTCCAAGAACAACGAGAATGAGCGCGAACAGGCCGCCGGATTTCATCAATCGACGTCTAGATTCCGCGTCGGCCGGAGACCAAATTGATAATCAACACGATGACAGCGATGACGAGAAGGATGTGAATGAATCCTCCAAATGCATAACCGCCGACCAGCCCGAGCAGCCACAGCACCAACAGAATAACGAATATTGTCCACAACATAACTTTTCCTCCGGTTTAGGTTTCTCTTGCTTCGTGTCGCAGCCCACTAGCGCGCTTATTTTGCGTAAATTTTTTCTGACGAAAGATTATGGGATTAGGTGAGTTGGGTGTGAAAATTGCATTAGCGAGCCGCAATCATGCGCCGCCGGCTCTCCTCACGCTCGTATCCTGCTCTACCCTGGCCGAAGCCAGGCCCTTGGGGCCTGGGCCGCCCACGGTGTCGTGGTGAAGAAAATTTTCCGTCCCACTGGGCTTCCGCAGATCCTTGGCCTCGAAGGCATCTATCGACTCGAGCTGCGCGCCTTCTCAAACTGTGTGCATCGCCAGTGGGTCACGCGAGCCGTTTACCTTGCTTACGAGATCGGCGACGCATTCAATGAACTGGAGGCGCCTCGGGCGAAAGAAGTCCGCATCGCTGCGAAGAAGGTGGTCAAGCCCAAGGCTGCAAAACACGCCCGCTCCAGGAGAGCTCTCGAACCGAAAACACTGACAGACCGGCGGCTCGCCAGCGCTGATTTTCTCCCCGAGATGCTGCCCGACACAGAGGGTTTTTGAGGCGTCCCCTGATTTCGCGGCACGGCCCTCCGGGCATGTGCGATTGCCGTTTGTGCTGCGATTTGTATGATCGCTCATGGCGGAATTAGCAGCAGCGGCGGCCGGCCGCGTGACCGAACTGCGGGCGGAGATCGAGCAACACAACCGCCGCTATTACGAGGAAGCCGCGCCGACCGTTTCTGACCGCGACTACGACCGGCTCTATCGCGAGCTGCTCGACCTCGAGGAAAAATTTCCCCAGCTCATCACGCCCGATTCGCCCACCCGCCGGGTCGGGGGCGAGCCGCTTAAGTCGTTTTCCCAGGTCACGCATCGCGCGCCAATGCTCAGCCTCGACAACACCTATTCGGAGGAGGAAGTCGGCGCATTCTACCGCCGGATCGAAAAGCTCCTGCCTAACGAAGAGATAAGGCTGGTGGTGGAACCAAAAGTGGACGGAGTCGCGGTCTCGCTGCTCTACGAGGAGGGCCGCCTGAAATATGCCGCCACCCGGGGCGACGGCACGACCGGCGACGACATCACTCAGAACATCCGCACCATCCGCTCGCTCCCGCAGAAGCTGCAGGGAAAGCCGCCGCGCCTGCTCGAGGTGCGGGGCGAGGTTTTCATGACGAAAAAGGGGTTCGCCAGGCTCAACGCGCAGCGCGAGGAAGCCGGGTTGCCCGTCTTTGCCAATCCGCGCAATTCCGCCGCGGGCTCCCTCAAGCAGCTCGATCCCGCGGTCACCGCGCAGCGCCCGTTAGGCATCATTTTTTACGGAACCGGAGCGGTCGAAGGCCTCGAGCTGACGCACCATTCACAGCTGTTCGCGCTGCTCGAGAAACTCGGGCTGCCGTGCAGCGAACGCTGGTGGCCGGCCTCGTCGCTCGAAGAGATTCTCGGCGCGATCCACGAGCTGGACAAAGTGCGCCACGACTTCGTTTACGAAACGGATGGCGCGGTGGTGAAGGTCGATTCCTTTCTTCAGCGCGAGTCGTTAGGGATGACGGCCAAATCGCCCCGCTGGGCGATGGCTTTCAAATACGAGTCCGAGCAGGTCGAGACGAAGCTGCTCGACATCCTCATTCAGGTTGGCCGGACCGGCACGCTCACCCCGGTCGCGGCGCTTGCGCCCGTCGTGGTGTCGGGGAGCACGGTCGCCCGCGCCACCCTGCATAACGAGGACGAGATAAAGCGGAAGGACATTCGGATCGGCGACACCGTCGTGATCGAAAAAGCGGGCGAAGTCATTCCCGCGGTCGTGAGCGTGCGGACCGACCTGCGCACCGGCGCGGAGAAGAAATTTCGCATGCCGGCCCACTGTCCGATCTGCGGGAGCATCGTGGTAAAAGACGAGGGGCAGGTTGCGGTTCGCTGCGTCAACGCGCAGTGCCCGGCGCAGTTGAAACGTCGAGTCGAGCACTTCGCTTCGCGCGGCGCGATGGACATCGAAGGCCTGGGCGAGGCGATGGTGGAGCAACTCGTGAGCCGGGGACTGGTGGGCCAGGTCAGCGATATTTATCGCCTGACGAGTGAGCAGCTCGGCGGCCTCGAGCGGATGGGGGAGAAGAGTGTGGCCAATCTCGTCACGGCGATCGAGCGGAGCAAACAACAGCCGCTCTGGCGCCTGCTCTTCGGGCTTGGGATCCTCCATGTCGGGGTGAGCGCAGCGCGCGCTCTGGCCGAACATTTTTCCGGCCTCGACGCGCTGATGGAGGCGACGCCGGACGAATTGCAGCAGATCCCCGATGTGGGCGAAGTGGTGGGAGCGAGTATCACGCAATTCTTCCGGGAACCGGGGAACCGCGAAATGATTGAGCAACTCCGCGCGGCCGGTCTCCGCCTAACGAGCGAGCCGAAAAAGGAAGCGCCGGACGGATCGAAGATCAAGGGGACGACCTGGGTGATCACCGGCACCCTCGGCCAGCCACGAGAGGTGATCGCCGAGCAGATCGTGCAGCAAGGGGGCAAGGTGACTGGGAGCGTGAGCAAGAAGACAAATTTCGTGCTCGCGGGCGAGGAAGCGGGGAGCAAGCTGGAGAAGGCGAAAAAACTCGGAGTGCGGATCTTGAACGAGCAGGAGTTCCGGGAGCTGATCGGGAAGTAATCCGTAGCAGGCGGAACAGGTTGCCTCGCCCTAACGAGTTGGTCGCCTCTCTATGGGGTCTTGCTCGTCGACCCATCGAGCCGCAGCGGCACGGCAGATTTATGGCTCGGGCCCAGGGCCATCGTGTCCGCCTTGGTCGAGGCGGCCTGCACGTTCACCGTCAATTTTTCTTGCCCGCGCATCACCGTGATCGGCACGGAATCCCCCGCGCTAATGAAAAAGGAAGCATCGATCACATCCTCCGGTTGACGAACCTGGACGCTGCCAACCTGCAAGAGAATGTCCCCGGCCTGCAGGCCAGAATCGGCCGCGGGCGTGTTCTCCCGAATCTGGGTCATTTCCGCGTTCGAGCCGTCGACCGGCTTTTCCGCGGCTTGGACGTCGATCCCGATCCAGCCATGCCGCGCGTCGCCGAATCGAACGTAGTCGCGCCGGATTTTTTCTGCGGCATCAATCGGGAGCGCGTAGCAGGCCGAACCGCTGTCGACGCTGCTGATCAGGATGCCGACCACTTCGCCTTTAAAATTCAGGAGCGGCGCACCCGCTTCCCCGCGCTGGGTTGGCAGGTTCACGCGCAGATGTGTGGTGGAAAAATACCGGCCCATGTATTTTCGGTCGAAGCCCGCGACCATGCCGAAGCTGGGCGATTGCGGCAAATCGAGCGGATACCCGATCGCGACTACGGGCGTGGCCAGGCCGAGCTCGGCTGATTTCCCGATTGCCAGGAATGGGCTCGCGGCGTCGATCTTAAGAAGGGCGACGCCACTACGCAGATCGGCCATCAGCTGCCGGGCGCGATACGTTTTTCCCTCAAACTGGACGGTGAAATTGTCCGCCTCGCCGCCCACCGAATAGGAGGTGTAGATGGTCCCGGTGGGATCGACGAAAAAGCCGGTGCCGGAGAGTTCGCTGTGCTCGTCGGTCGCGTGGATCTTGACCACCGCGTTGCCGCAGCGGTCGAAGATGGCCTTGACCTCGCGACTGATCGCACCCGCCGTGTCTTCCTGCGCATGCAGGAGCGGCAGACTAACGAGAGCGAGGAGAGCGACCAGCCCGCGGGAAAGCGACGAGCGGCACCCTGGGCTAAAACTTGAACGACGGCTCATAACTCACGGGTAACCGATCAAGCACATAACGCGGCGGCGTCGAGGCTCGGTGAGTATGGGCGCTGTCATTCATCTGCCGGGAAAGATCGGGCCCGAGGCTGCGGGTGGAGAGCGCGAGCCGCTCGCGCATTTCTTTTTCGCCGTCGCTGACCGAACTGAGGGTCAGATAATCGGCCGCTCGTTCCGACGACATCTGGTCGATCACGCTCTGATGGACCACCGGGCTCGCATCGATCATGGCGACCCCGGAGGATTGCGGTCCCTGGGAAACCTTGAGCGACACCACCGCCGCACAGACCAGGACCGCAGCGACAGCGGCCGGGTAGGAGGTCAGCGAAGGGATGTTGAGGCGGAAGAGCGAATCGGAGAGCCGCTGCCAGAGCACGCTCCAGATCGGCTGGCGCAACAGTTCGTCGCGCTGACGGCGATGGAATTCGTGGAGGAAATCTTCGAAGTAACCCGGAGGGGGCTGCTCATACTTTTTCAAGCGAAGCAATGTTCCGATGTCGTTTTCGTCGAAGTTGTCCATGCGTGCTGCGAGTTCTAACCAACGGGGTTTTTGCGGAATTCGTCCAGATAATTTTGTAGTTGGCGATTCGCGTAGAAGAGCCTTGATCGCACTGTTCCTTCGGAAACGCCAAGGATTTTACTGATCTCTGCGTGTGGCATTCCTTGAATATGAAACATGGTGACGACTGCCCTGTGTTCATCAGACAGCTTCATCATCGCCTCGTTCAATCTTCGCTGGAGCTCGCCGAGGTCCGCTTCCCGCACCGGACTGGTCGTCGAAGTGAGCTCGATAAATTCCTTGTCGTTCTGGATGCTGGCATCGACGTCGTCCAGGCTGAGGTGATAACGGCGGCCGCGCTTCTTCAGGAAGTTGAGCGTCATGTTGACCGCGATGGTGTGAATCCAAGTGTAAAAAGACGATTTGCCGCGGAAACCGTTGATCGCGCGGTAGGCCTTGGCGAAGACATCCTGGAGCATGTCGTTCGTGTCCTCGTGGTTCGAGGTCATGTTGTAGACCAGGCCGTAAAGGCGCGGGGAATATTTTACGACGAGATCGTCGAAAGCGCTCGCGTCCCCCGCCTGGGCACGCGCGACGAGGGGCTGGTCTTCGTCGGTTCGCGGTTGGTCCATCGGCTCCCGGCTACGTTTAGCACGCGCCGGGGCGCCCGACGATAACAAATCGGTTAGGCGACGGGGGACGGGTAAGGCGACAGCCGGGGTCATCGTTTAACGGCGGTCGCGCACCGAAAGGAGCCAGAGGAGGTTGCCGAGCGTCGCGATGAAGGCGGCCACATAGGTCCAGGCGGCGGCGTTCAGAACCTTGTTCACGCCGAGCGCTTCCTCGCCCGGTTGGATGATCCCCATCTGCCCGAGGATGATCTTGGCCCGGCGCGAGGCGTCGAACTCGACTGGGAGGGTGATCAACTGGAAAACGAGCAGCGCCAGGTAGCAATAGATGCCGATCGTGATCAACCCCGTGATGTGAAAAAAGATGCCGCCGATGATGGCGAAAGGCAGAATACGCGAGGCGATGGAAGTCACCGGCACGATCATCATGCGCGCCTTGAGCGGCGCGTAGGCCTTGGCGTGTTGAATAGCGTGGCCGGTCTCGTGTGCGGCAATCCCGAGCGCGGCGACCGAGGGCGTATTGTAGACGTTGCTCGAGAGGCAGAGCCGTTTCTGAGTCGGATCGTAATGGTCACCGAGATAATCGTTGATCTCGAGCACCTCAACATCGTTGATGTTGGCCGCCTGCAGGATTTCCCGGGCCGCTTCCGCGCCGGTGATATTGGAACTCGCGCGGACTGCGCCCCATTTCTTAAACGCGCCGCTCACGCGGAACTGCGCCCACATCGCAATGAGCAGCGGAATTCCGACGAGGATGAGATAGTTGGATGTGAACATCCCGCCACCATAAAGTTGAGGTGCGTACATTTCGATGGATAAAGTGAGTCCCCGTTTTAGACGCCTGAATTCGCTCGGCGTTCATTTCGACTGGAACCCCAGTCTAGTGGCAAGCGTGTCGTCCGCATACGCGCAAGCTGATCGCAGCCCTCGGGAATGCGGCCGACACGGTCGCCGCTCCAGGCGCGCCTAAATCTCGAGCCGGTGCTCAAAGCGCGAGAGCATCCGAATACCGCTCTTCGTGATCGCGACCACGTCTTCGGTCCGAACTCCGCCGAGGCCCGGATAGTAGAGCCCGGGCTCCACCGTCAGCACCTGCCCGACTTTGAAAACGGTTTTCTGAAAACGCGGATGCTCGTGGATCTCCAGCCCGAGCCCATGGCCTGTGCCGTGGAAAAAGCCGGTCTGGCGGCCGTCCCGGATTTCGGTTGGATAACCTTGGTCGGTGAAAAATTGTTTAACCTCCTTGTGCAACTTGAGCCCGTCCACGCCCGGCTTCATTTTCTTGAGCGCGAGCGCCTGCCCTTCATTGACCGTCTCCCAGAGCCGGCGCTGCTCCTCGCTCGCCTTTCCGCGCACGACCGTTCTCGTTAGGTCACCATAATATCCACTGGCGGCCGAGCGCGGAAAAATGTCGAGGATGACGAGGGTGTTGGCCCTGAGCGGCCCGTGCCCGCGCTCATGCGGATCGCACGCCTGATCGCCGCCCGCGACAATCGTGTTCGCAGGCAATCCACCTGCGCGCAGGACGGCCGAGTCGATCTCCGCTCGCAAGCGCTCCGAGGTGAGCACCGCGCCGGACCAGTCCAGCTTCTTTCCTTTGCCGGGCTTCGAGCGTTTCAGCACTTCGATCCCGCGGGCCATGCCGGCCTCGGTGATTTCGAGCGCCTTGCGCATCAGGCGCAGCTCCGACTCCGTTTTGGCTTCGCGCTCCGGCCAGAAAAGGTCGTGGGTGGGTTGCACTCGAATCTTCGTCGATTCGAGTTCGCGCGCGTAACCGAGCGGAAAACTCGCCGGGACCAGGACCGAGCGCACTTTTCGTTTCGCCAGAAAATGGCTCATCACCTTTTCGTAGGGCGGCGCTTTCCGGCTCGAGCCTTGCGCTTCCTTTTCCAGTTCGCTGAAAGCAACAAACTCGTCCGCTTCCGCTTGTTTGCGTCCGCGGTCGATCTCGAGATCGCTCAGGACCAGCGTGCGCCTCCCATCCTTTTCCAGGAAAATGAAAGCGTCGGGCGCAAAGAAGCGCGTGGCGTAGAGCATGTCGGCATCGGTCTCGCTCGCGGCAACGATGAGGCGGGTTTGAGAATTCGTTTTTTTTGATTTCATAAATTGGAATAACGCTTCGTCCGCGCTCCTAAAGATGATGTCCCACTAGCCGGAGACGCGCGTGCACCGATTAATTTCTTCGCACTTCCAACTGCCGGCGCAAGATCCAGTGCAGGAGCCAGAGGAGGATGAGACTGGAGCCGACCAGCACCGCGGTGTTGAAAGCGAAAACGCTCACAGTGGTGCTGAAATAGCGCTTCTCTGCTCCGAAAAAGACATTCGGTTTCCCGCCGCGCCGGTAGTCATTCTGTTCCATCTCGGCGTTTGCGATCAGGTCCGAGATTTTCTGGTTCACGTACAACTGCTCGGCTGTGACGTTGCCATTCGCGTTCAAGAAGGCGCCGCGGTGGAACGCCATCTTCCCAGCGAGCACGCGATCGATAATGGCGAGGTATTGCTTGATCTCGCGTGCGGTTCGCGCCTCCAGGCCGGAAAGAACCGCGAGGGTCTCCTTGAGATCGTCGAGCCGTTGCGGGTCGCCCGGATTCGATTCGTGGCGGTCGACGATCGCGTCGATTTGCCGTTGCGCCTCTTCCTGGCGTTTCGTGAGCGGGTTCAGCTTGGCCTGGGCCACGACCAGTTCCTCGTAGGACCAGCGCATGGCGACAAACTCGCAGATGAACGGCACCTGCAGCCTGCTATCCATCTTCTGGGTCTCATCGCTGTTCGGGTGCTCGGAGAACCAGCGCGAGAAGGTGTAAACGAGCCCGAGATTCCGGTTCATGTCCTCGTACTTGATCATCGCGCCGCCCATGATGATCTGCGGGATGAGGACGAGCGGCACGATGTTGGCCGCGGTCTTGGGATCGGCCACGAGGGACGAAATGACCAGGCCTAACGACACCCCGCTCATCGCGGTCATGAAGACGATCGCGAGGTCGTACCAGAACATCCCGCGGATCTCGAGGATGTAGTTGCCGATCAGAACGAAGAGGATGCACTGGACGAGGGCGAACACGCCTAACGAGCTCGTTTTCGCAAAAACGTAATAGGTCAGCCGCACATTGAGATTGCGCTCGCGCTGAAGCACGGCGCGGTCGCGGATGATGTCGTCGGCGCTGTTGGTGAGGCCGAGGAACATCGCCACGATGAGAGTGAGAAAGAGAAAAGTCGGGATGTGATAGGCCGAGGCGAAATCGTACTTCCCGCTGTCGGAATAGCGCAGGATGGTGGCGATGAGGAGCGCGAGGAGGGGCGCGACGCCGATTGTGATGATGAGGTTGGCGCGGTTGCGCAGCTTGCTCGTGAAGGCTCGCCGCAAGAGCGTGCGCAGCTGGGTCCATTCGTCGTGCCAGCGAATCGGGTCCCGCACTCTTTGCGGCGGCGCGGGCGGCGCCGACATGACGGGGTCGCGCCGCAACGGCACCTGCTTCACGTCCTGGATCAGGCGGAATGCCTCATACTTGTCGCGCCAGAACTCGGGCGAATAACGCCGGGCTGGCATGAGCTGGCCGCGATTATTTTCCTCGTAGATGATGTCGCCGCTCAGGTCGCGCAGCGGCGTTTCGAGCACATCGAAAATGAATTCCGGCCGCGTCGTGCCGCAGGCCGCGCAGGCACCGAGGTCCGCCCCGAACTGATGCTGGTGCTCCGCCTCGGCGAAGTAGCGCAGCATGTCGGTCGGCGTGCCGAAGAAGACGAGCCGTCCGCCCTTATCGAGCAGGATCGCCTTGTGAAACATCTGGAAAATCTTCGAGCTCGGCTGGTGAATCGTGACGACGATGATCTTGTTGTGCGCCATCCCGCGGATGATTTCGACCACGTGCTCGGAATCTTTTGACGACAGGCCTGAGGTCGGTTCGTCGAAGAGATAGACATCGGCTGAGCCGATCATATCGAGGCCGATATTGAGCCGCTTCCTTTCGCCGCCGCTGAGGGTCTTTTTGGTTGGGCTGCCGACGATACTGTCGCGCCGTTCGCTCAGGCCGAGCTCGATCAATTTGCCCTCGAGGCGGCGTGTGCGATCGCGTCGCGAGAGGTGAGGGGAACGGATGGCCGCGGCGAACTGCAGGTTTTCTCCAATCGTGAGGTGCTCGTCGAAGGCGTCGTCCTGCGGGATATAACTGACGTAGCGCTTGAGCGTGTCGAGCTTGTCGTAGAGCGACTGGCCATTGAGCTGGATTTCGCCGCGCGACGGCTGTAACTGTCCGCCGAGCACGCGCATCAACGTGCTTTTGCCACAGCCGCTCGCGCCCATCACGCAGACCAGTTCGCCGCGGGTCAGCGCAAAACTGATTCCTTCGAGCGCGATCTCGCTGTTGGTGAAACGGTGGTTGACGTCCGCCACCTCGAGGCTGCGAATGATGTTGCGTTCTTCCTCGATGATTCGCTCGGAAAAATCGCAGCGCAGGAATTGCCCGACGTCGATTCGGATGGTGTCGCCATCGCTCAGCGGCGCCGTCGTACGCACAGCCGTCTCGCCGACCATGATCGGGCGATCGGCCTCGAGCACTTCGAGCACGCCGACTCGCTCGTCGTAATCGCAGGAGATCTTGAGCAGCACGTCTCCCGCGGTCCCGGGCGAAAGTAGGATGTCGTCTTCCTCGAGCAGGCTCGGGTTGTTCGAGACGAGATATTCGGACTTCGACGCCTTGAGCTGGAATCGTCCGCCCATCGCGCGGGCTCGGCGGCGCAGATCGAGAAGATCCAGCTCGGTATCGTTGTGGAAGATGATGCGATCGTCGAGCGAGGCCTCGACCTGCGTGTTGGCGCGGAGTTTCACGCCGTTGAGAGTGGCTCGCACCTCGCGCAGCGCTTTGATCTTCACCTTGAGGCCGAAGGTTACCTCGAGGGAGCTTTCCCGCGTGCGCGAGCGCTCCAGTTCCACCTCGTCGGAGTCGCGGTTGACCCGCACGAAAATCTGCGGGAGCGAGACGTTCTTCTTCGCGTTGAAATAGGTCGCGAGATCTTGGAACGCGAGCACGTAATCACCGATCAGGATGCGTTGGCCCGGATAGATCCGGCAGAATCCGCCGCGCAGGAGCGGCCGGCCCCGTACTGAGACGGCCTGTGAGCTATAGTTTTTCAGCAGGATTAGGTCGTGGTAGCGGAACGCGAGCAATCGGTCGGTTCCGGAAAGACTCTTGATTGTGATGTCAGCCGCTCCGTTGGCGCCAAAGGAGATGGCTTCGAGAGGCGACGCGCCCCGCTGGTAAACCTGCTGGTCAGCATCCTCCGAGGCATTGAGCTGATAAACGATATCGATCGCCTGGGCCGCCATCCCGAGCTGCGACATGAAGGAGTAGAACGCGACCACCTGGTCCTGCTTCAGGCCGGCCTGTGAAATCAGATCGTAGAGCTGCACCCCGAGCATGATCTTCCGGTCCGCGCTGAGGGAAGCGGCGAGCTTTTGCGCCATCGCGGAGAGATCCTGCTGCTCGTAAAGGGCTTGGCGAAAGAGTTTCCGCAGCTCCGAATAGACAGCCTCCGGGTAGTCGTAACGCAGGAAACCAAGGCTGGAATCGATCTCCTCCTCGAGCAGAACGCCGTCGGCCTTGGAGAAACTAGCGAGAACCTGGATCAGGAGCGGGAGGAGATTGGGCCCCTCCGAGACGCTGCGCGGTTTGCGCAGGGCGCGCCGCATCCAGCGCTGCCCCCGCCGCCGCAGCCGGTAAGCCAGGGGAGTCACGCGTTGAACCGCACGGTCGATTCTATCGGCGAAGCTGGGATCCGGTTCTGACATTAGTTGAGGCTGCGAAGGTAAGTGCTAGCAAGAATCGGTGCAATGCCAGGGGACGGCCCGGGTCCTGCTTTTTGCAATGGCCGAGGCTTCATGATAGCTTCGCGCTCGCGTCTTTCCAAGCGCGGTATTCCCTATGTCTCAGCCCGATCGTAATTCTCAAAAAGACAACAAGCGGAGCGGCGACCCAAACTTCAATTGGCGCGGCGTCATCCTCTTTGCCATCGCCTTTGCGATGATCGGTTTGGCGGTCTTATTCCGTGGCGGCACAGGCTACGGCGCCGAAGAGGATGTCCCCTACAACCGTTTTCTCGAGCTCCTCGAGCACAAACAGATCGTTAACGACCCGAAGTTTCCGCTGCGGCTCGTGGTCGAGGAGGGCCGGCCCACGCAAACCATCCGGGGCGCTTATTCCCGGCCCGGCGTTGGGAATACCCCGGCTCAGCAGGTGCCGTTTCGGACCACGATCTACCTGAATTTTACGACTGACCTTCAGGAAAAACTCGCGGCCGCCAACATGCCGATCGCGATCCGGACCGAATCGAACGTGCTCGCCCAGGCCCTGATCGGTTTTGTGCCGATCGCGTTGTTCCTGCTCATTCTCTATTTCCTTTTCCGGCAGCAGATCCGCATGGCGGGCAAAGGCGCGCTCAACTTCGGCAAGTCGAAGGCGCGCATGCTGGCGCGCGACAAGAACAAGATCACCTTCAAGGACGTCGCGGGGGTCGAAGAGGCCAAAGACGAAGTGCAGGAGCTGGTCGAGTTCCTGCGTGACCCGAAAAAGTTTCAAAAACTCGGTGGCCGCATTCCGAAGGGAGTCCTCCTGGTGGGCCCTCCGGGAACCGGCAAGACGCTCCTCGCCCGCGCGATCGCAGGTGAAGCAGACGTTCCGTTCTTCTCCATCAGCGGCTCGGATTTTGTAGAGATGTTTGTCGGCGTCGGCGCCAGCCGCGTGCGCGACATGTTTGAGCAGGGGAAGAAATCCGCGCCTTGCATCATCTTTATCGACGAAATCGATGCGGTGGGCCGTCATCGCGGACACGGTGTCGGCGGGGGTCACGACGAACGCGAGCAGACGCTCAACGCGCTGCTTGTCGAGATGGATGGTTTCGATACGCAAGAAGGTGTCATCATTATCGCGGCGACCAACCGCCCCGACGTGCTCGATCCCGCGCTTCTGCGCCCTGGTCGTTTCGATCGCCAGATCACGGTCAACCTTCCCGATGTGAAAGGCCGCGAAGAAATCCTGCGCGTTCATTCCAAGAAGGTGAAACTCGCCGAAGGCGTCGACATGGCCGTGATCGCACGTGGGACCCCGGGTTACTCCGGCGCGGAGCTTGCCAACGTGATTAACGAAGCGGCCCTCCTCGCGGCCCGTCGTGGGCTCAAGGGAATTACCCTGGCCGAGCTTGAAGAAGCGCGCGACAAGGTGCGCTGGGGCAAGGAACGCCGAAGTCTCGCCTTGAGCGAGAAAGAAAAGACTAATACCGCCTACCACGAAGCCGGGCACGCGCTCCTGCTCGAGCTGCTGGAGTTCACCGAGCCGCTGCACAAGGTCACGATCATCCCGCGCGGGCCGTCGTTAGGCTCAACCATGTGGCTGCCGCTGGAAGATAAATACACCCAGCGCCGCAACGAACTCCTCGACGATCTCGTCGTGAGCATGGGCGGCCGCGTCGCGGAAGAGATTGTGTTCGGCGACGTGACGAGCGGCGCTCGCGGCGACATCCAGATGGCGACTCGCCTCGCGCGCAAGATGGTTTGCGAATGGGGCATGAGCGAGAAGATGGGCATGGTCGAGTACGGCGAACATGAGGATTACGTTTTCCTCGGTCGCGACATCTCGCGCGCTCGCGACTACAGCGAAGCGACGGCCGAACAGATCGATCGCGAGGTGCGCAAACTGGTCGACGACGCCTATGCGCGGGCCACGGACATTCTGACCCAAAACCGCGAGAAACTC
>JBDTOL010000069.1:0-11860 GCA_039933235.1 Spartobacteria bacterium
GCTTCACTTCGAGGAGCGGCATTTCGCGTTTCGGTTTCCCGACCTGGGCCGCGAGCTCTTTTTGGATTCGGATCATTTCGCGCGCATGCCCATGCGCGAACTCGAGGGACTTGATGAAATCTTCTTCCGGCAATTCGTCGGCCGCGCCTTCGATCATGATGACGTCGTTTTCGGTGCCGACATAAACCAGGTCGAGATCGCTCTCTTCACGCTGGACGTGCGTCGGGTTGGCAATGAATTCGCCGTTCACACGAGCGACGCGAACGGCGCCGATCGGGCCTGCGAACGGGATGTCGGAAACGCAAAGCGCCGCCGAGGCGCCGTTGATGGCGAGGATGTCGGGATCGTTTTCACCATCTGCGCTGAGCAGGATGGAGATGATCTGCGTGTCGTAGAGATAGCCGGCCGGGAAGAGCGGCCGGAGCGGCCGATCGGTCATGCGCGAGGTGAGCGTTTCTTTTTCGCTCGGGCGACCTTCGCGTTTGAAATAACCGCCCGGGAATTTGCCGACGGCCGCGGCTTTTTCGCGGTAATCGACGGTGAGCGGGAACCAGTCCTGCCCTTCCTTCGTGGAGGTGGCCGAGACGGCGCTGGTGAAGACGATCGTCTCGCCGCAACTGACGATGACGGAGCCGTCGGCGAGCTTGGCAATCTTGCCGGTTTCGATGGTGATTTGCGTGGACCCGATTTGGGCCGTGACCTTGTGTTGCATATGGATTTCCTGGATGTGCGAACTCCAGGCCGGTCACCCTGATTGTAGGTTTTAGCGCCGCACGCAAATCGAAGCTAAAACCTAAACTCAAGGTGCACAGACGGCCTGGTCGCCGGTTGTGTAATTGGTTTCGCCCAGGCTCGAGCGGCACGCGAAGAAACGCGAGCTACGCCAGAGACGGCTGCGGATTACTTCCGCAGGTTCAACTTTTCGATCACACTCTTGTAGCGGTCGTTTTTCGACCGACTGAGGTAATCGAGAAGACTTCGGCGCGTGGCGACCATCTTGAGAAGGCCGCGGCGCGAGGAATGATCTTTGGCGTGACTCTTCAGGTGTTCGGTGAGCTGCGAGATGCGGCGAGTAAGAAGCGCGACTTGCACATCCGCACTGCCGGTGTCTTTCTCGTGGAGCTGGAACTCCTTCATGTCTTTCGTGTCACTGCTTTCTGCCATAAACGAAGCGGGACTGTAGACGATGTTCCGGCTTTGGCAAGGAGGAGCCGGACGTTAAAGCGTCAAACAGTAGAAGCGGTCTTGCGCGTCGCCCCTTTTAAACATTCAACGCTTCAACATTGCAACGAAGTGGCGATTCTCAAAAACAAGCGGAAATCAATTGATCGTAAGGGCGCCGGGAAGAGTGAACTTTTTATCCCACTGGATGCGACGTTTGTTCCGGGCTTCGGCGTCGAGGATCCTTTTGGAAGCGGTCGTTGATCGAGTGATAATCACCTCGGGATCGACCCGGAGCTGTTCCATCAATTCGCCCAGGTGCGGGTCTGTTCTCTCAGGGCAATGATGCGGGCAAAGTCTTGCCCGCTTTCGGCGGCGAGCGAATTGGCGAGCAAAAGTTCACTGTAGCTCAGCCCCGTGTCGGCTTGTTGTTCGATCAGCTTGGGCATCGGCGTGTCGGTCTGCCAGGAGACAGCCGCCGGGAGCAGCCCGAAACCCTTCACGGAGATCATGCCTAATGAAGCCAGTTGATTGATGGCGTTGCGCAACGCAAGAACTTCCGCCGCCATGGTTTTGGCATGGATATTCGTGAGATAAGAACTGGTATAGCCGCCACCAATCAAACTGCCCGTAAGCGGCGCGACGTAAACGGTTCGATCATCATTCTGTGCTTGAGCAGCAAAGCCGGGGATCAGCGCAAGGACCCGAGCGCGACTAGGAACTGACTCATTTTTTTCATGAGTCGACCCTGAACTTCCGCAAAGTCCGGGACAAGGAGATTTTCCAGAGAGTTAAAACATTTTTTCCGCTCGAAACCCCCACTTCCTGCTCGATTCGAGTCAGGTGTGCTGCCAGGCGCGAGGGTCGTCCGAATCGTTAGGCGAAAGGCCGAGCGTGTCACCCTGCGTGTTCACGCCGAGCCCGAGAACCGTGCGATTGACGTAGGCAAAATAACTGACGATTTGGTTGACCTCGAGGATCTCCCCATCGCTCAAACCGGCACGGCGCATTTCCTCGATCGCATTTTCTCGCACGCTGGCTGGCGCGCGCGTCAACTCGCCGGCATATGCAAGCACCGCGGTTTCGCGACGATCGAAAGCCTTCCTGAAACCCTCCGTCTCGAGCGCGGTCCGGACTGCCGATGAACGCTTTTCGTCCTGCAGCAGTCGCCGCAACCCGGCGAAATGATGTTCGACACAATAAGCGCAACCGTTCAGCAGGCTGACGTAAATTCCGATCGTCTCGAGCAGCCATTGGGGCAGCGAATTGCCCCGATGGTGCAGAACACTTTTGTAAAGCGCCATGTGCGCCTCCAGCGTGTGCGGCCGCAGACTGTGAATCTTCAGCACATTATCCACTGCCCCGTCCGGCCCCGCGATTCGTTCATAGATTTCGCCGAGCGCTCCGTGCGCCTCCCCCGGTTCGATGGTTCTAATCCAACTCATCCCTCTTCACCCATCGCTCGGCACACCCCTCACATTCGGCCCCGTCGTTGATAGAAGCGATAGCGATCGAGGATTGTCTCGACGTATCGCTTCGTTCCAGGGAAATCGATATTCTTCTGGAACGCCTTGGCTGAAATCGGCTTCTTCCCGTCGCCCCCGGCCCAGCGTTGCGCGCGGCTCGCGCCGGCGTTGTATTCGGCCAGCGCGAACGGCGTCGGATCGGCCGCCGCGCCCCAGTGCACCATCGCCCGCCTCAGATACCAGGTGCCGGCCTCCAGGTTAATTTTCGGATCCAGCAATTCCTCAAACCGGAAATTCTCGATCCGATTCTCGTCCGCCCATTCGCGCGCGGCGATCTCGCTCACCTGCATGAGTCCGCGCTCCCCTGCCCCGCCCAGCTTTTTCGGATCGAACCGGCTCTCCCGCCAGATGACCGCTTTGACCAGCATGGGATCGAGCTTGTTCGCCCCCGCCACCGCGTGAATGAGCTGGTCGTACTGCTGGAAGCGCGCCGGGCTGAGCCATTCGTAGAGAGTGTAAAAGGGATCGCCCGAACGAAGCGCGAGCAGCCCAATCCCGACCCCGGCCGCTAGCAGGAGACAGATAATGAACTTGAACAGGAATCGGATCATTTGCCTAACGGCTCGGGAAAGGATCGAGCGGACGGTGGGACGGCGGCCGTGCCGGCCGCAAAAAACCTGGAGCGCTCGGGAACCCGGCGTGCTGGGAGAAAACGCCGGACACGGCCGCCGCTACATTTCGAAGCGGGCCGCCGAAACGCCGCCCCTCCGCTGGATAAGTTCTTGCGGGCGCGGAAAGTCACGGCCAGAACCAATTCACGCTGGATCGGCGTGAGCAATAAAAATGTCTGCCTTTGCCCGAGTCATCATCGATCGCTCCATCCGGCGCGAGCTGGATTATAGCGTGCCGGAGAGCATGCTGGGCAAAGTCGTGGTCGGCTCCCGGGTCCGCGTGCCGTTTCGCGACAAGTCGCTCCTCGCCACCGTCGTCGCCACGCTTGAGGAAAGCCCGGCCGCGGGGATCAAGCCGGTCCTTGCGTTGCTGGGCGAAAAGCCCGTCCTGAGCCCGACCCTGATCGAGCTGGCGCGCTGGATGGCGAATTACTACTGCTGCCCGATCGAGACCGTCATGCGGAGCCTGCTGCCCCAGGTCATTCGCAAAGCCGAGGTCGGCTGGAGGAAACAGCTTTTCGTTAGTCCGGCGCGCGCGGCGAGCGCGGATGAGATTGACAAATTGCGCAAACGCGCCCCGCGCCAGGCCGAGCTGCTGGAAGCGATCGCGCTGCTCCCGGGTCCGATTCCCGCGGCGGATTTGCTCCGCCAGACGTCGCTCGACAATTCGACCCTGCGCGCACTGGTGAAGCGCGGGTTCGCCGAGTTGCGCGAACAGGCCGTGGCGCGCGATCCTCACGGAACCGAGAAGTTCATCGCCGATGCCGAGCTGACTATGAACGAGGAGCAAACGGCCGCGCTCAGGATTGTCGAAGCCGCACTCGAGCAACCCGAGACGCATCCGCCTATCCTCCTTCACGGCGTGACCGGGAGCGGAAAGACCGAGGTCTACCTGCAGGCGATTCGCGCCACGCTGGCCCGGGGAAAAACGGCGATCGTGCTCGTCCCGGAAATTTCGCTCACCCCGCAGACGGTCGAGCGTTTTAAAAACCGCTTCGCGTCCGAGCCCGACATGGTAGCGGTCCTGCACAGCCATTTGTCGGAGGGCGAGCGGCACGATGAATGGCATAAGCTACATTCCGGTCGCGCCCGGATCGTGATCGGCGCGCGGAGCGCGGTCTTCGCGCCGCTCGAGAATCTCGGGCTGATCGTGGTCGATGAGGAGCACGAGACTTCCTACAAACAGGAGGAAGCGCCGCGCTACCATGCGCGGGATGTCGCGGTCGTGAGGGGTAAGCTGGAGAAATGCGCTGTGCTCCTCGGCACCGCGACGCCTTCGCTCGAAAGCTATCACAACGCGACTCGGGGAAAGTACTTGCTCAGCCCGCTCACCCAGCGGGTCGATCAATGCCAGATGCCGCTCATTCGGATCGTCGATCTCCGGCAGGAGCGCCGCAAAGAAAAAGCCGCTGCGATTCTGTCGGAGAAACTGCGCACCGCGATCGGCGGGCGCCTCGAAAAGAACGAACAGACCATCTTGTTTTTGAATCGCCGCGGCTTTTCTACTTCGCTCCTTTGCAGCAGCTGTGGCAAAGCCCGCGAGTGCCCGAATTGCAGCGTCGCGCTCACCTTTCATCGCACCAACGCGCGGCTGAGCTGCCATCTCTGCGGACACAGCGCCGCCGTCCCGAAGCGTTGTCCGGAGTGCCACGAGGATGCGCTCATCTATGCCGGCTTCGGTACGGAGAAAGTGGAGGCGAATGTCTCCGCCATCTTTCCCAAAGCGGTCGTTAGGCGGATGGACGCCGATTCGATGACACGCAAGGACGCCTACCGCGAAACGCTCCACGCCTTCCGCGCGGGCAAGATCGACATCCTGGTGGGAACACAGATGATCGCGAAAGGGCTCCATTTTCCCAACGTCACCCTCGTGGGGATCATCAACGCCGATCTCGCACTCCACCTGCCGGATTTCCGCGCCGGCGAGCGCACCTTCCAGCTTCTCACCCAGGTCGCCGGCCGCGCCGGCCGCGGCGAAGAGCCGGGCGAAGTTTTCGTCCAGACCTACACGCCGTTCTCACCTTCGATCCAATTCGCGCGCCACCACGATTTCGCCGGCTACTTCGAGCAGGAGCTCGAATTTCGCGAGCGCTGTGACTTCCCGCCTTTCCAGCACGCCGTCCTGATCACGGTGCGCTCCGAGCACGAAGCGCGCGCCAGCTTTTCCGCGGAAACTTTGGCCCGGCGCCTGAAGGAATCGCTCCCCGAGGAATTTTCGTTAGGCGCGCCCGCCCCGGCGCCGCTGGAAAAGCTGCAGGGCAATTATCGATTTCACATTCTCATTCGCGGCGCCGCCATCATGCGCCTGAGCCGGCTCATCCGCGAAACGCTCGACAAGCTCCCCTTCCCAGAAGACGTCGCCGTTGGCGTGGATGTGGATCCATATCAGCTATTGTAGCCGTCGCCCTGTGGGCGACGCGGGATTAAAACGAAGCCAGCGCGGCCATGCAACTCCTGCGCTTCCCACAGGGAAGCGGCTACAGTCAGTTGAGCTCCTTGAGAAGACGACTCCCGATGACTGGCAACACCGTTTTGTCATCGACCACGCCACGGGTGAGGACGACGATGATGAACTTACGGCCGCTCGGCAGCTCGACGTAAATTGCGTCGTGGCGCACCTCGCTGGTGTCACCTTCCTTCGACCACAGACGGGAGCCGGGCGGTAAGGACTCGCCCAGGAAATCTCTGACCTGGTTTTCATCGGGGCGCGGCGGATCGAGCGGACGCTCCAGCAGAGCCATCATCGAGTCACTAGCCGACCCCGAAACGGACTTGCGTTGCACGATCGAGTAGAGGAGCGACGCAATCGCGTTCGCACTTGCACGGTTACGGTTCGTCTTGTTCTCGCCCATGATCTGCATGTCGCGCCCGAAGGGACCGAAGCTCCAGGGCTTGATGAAGACGCTGACGTCGTAACCGGCGGCAGCGAAATAGCGATTTAAGCTGCGTCGGCGATTGAGAAAGTCTTCCAGCGCGCTGCCTTCCAGCTCGGGTCCGCTGGTCGTGTCAGTCAGCACATCGACCAGATATGAAGCGGCATCGTTATCCGAAAGGTGAATCATTTCGCGCAGCGCCCGCTCGATCTCAGGCGTGAAATGGTCTCGCTGAAACGTCGCCACCATAAAAAACAATTTCACCAGCGAGGCGGGATAAAAGGAAGCGTCGCCGTGATAATCAGCGCGGGCGGGACTGTCCGGCTTCGAAAGGTCGATGAAGCTGATGGCAAGTTGATCCGAAGTCAGCCGCGGATATTCCTTCAGGGTAGCCTGGGCCACGAGCGCGAGCCTGCCGGCAAGTTCCGGATCAGAAGGGACGGCCCGGAATTTCCGGAAATCAGCATGAGCTGGAGAGTGCATCATGAGCAACAGAAGCAAGGTCAGCATTGCGCCGGCGGGAAGCCGATTCAAGAAAGGGTAGCGCCGCGTTCCATGCACGGCGGCATCGGCCGAGGGTATCGCCAGTCTGATATGTCCGGTCGCGGCCAACACTTCGCTTAATGTTCTCAGGCACGACGCTCCGAAGAGCAACAGCCTCGCTTTGGAAAGAAGCCGTAGAGCCCGCCATGGCGTCGACGTGAGGCTGTTCTACAATTATCGTTTGCCACTGGCTTCTTCGCCCAGAAGTCCGGTGACGCCTTGAAAAGCGCCTGTCGGCGGACGACGAAGCCTAGGTATGACTGCAATCGCCAAGGAGCCTCGCGAGACGGCGATGGATAAACATCCGAAGGGACTCTACGTCCTCTTCGCGACCGAAATGTGGGAGCGCTTCAGCTTCTACTCGATGCTCGCCATGTTCACGCTCTACCTGCGGGACACGACGGGTCAGGGCTTCGGCTGGACGTCGGATCGAGCGACCACGCTCTACGCGAACTACCTTATGTTCGTTTACCTCAGCCCGCTCGTCGGCGGCTGGCTAGCCGATCGCAAGCTCGGCTATCGCAAGGCGGTCATGATCGGCGGGGTGTTTTTCATGGCCGGACATCTTCTCCTTTCGATCCGGTCTATTCCGTTCGTCTATGTCGCCTTGACCTGCCTCGTCATCGGCAACGGTTTCTTCAAGCCCAACGTTTCCACCCTGGTCGGCAACCTCTATCCCGAAGGCAGCCATCTGAAGGATCGCGCTTACAACATCTTTTACATGGGCATCAACGTGGGCGCCTTTTCCGCCCCGGTCGTGGCGGAGTTTGTCCAGAGGAAATTTGGTTTCCACCCCGCCTTTGCCGTCGCCGCCGGCGGGATGGCAATCTCCGTCTTCATTCTCTGGAAATGGAAACGTTACATTGAAGGCGCAGAACGTTCGGCCTTGGCCGATGCCGAACAAGCAGCGGAGGCAACGGCCCTCGCAACCGACGCCCCGCCCGCGAGTGTGAACTCGCAGGACGAGGCCAACACCGGCCGGCGCCTAACGATGGAAGCGGTTCCTGAGTGGAAACGGATCGGCGCGCTCATCGTGATCTACGTGATCGTGATCGTTTTCTGGATGGTCTTTCACCAGAACGGTTCCACCCTTACCTATTGGGCGAACGAGAACACCGACTGGAAGGTGAGCGGCATCATCTCGAACGCGATCAATCCGGGCTGGGTCATCCTGCTCACCTTCCCGCTCGTTGCATTCTGGAAATGGCTCGACGGAAAGGGCCTCGAGCCTTCCACCCCGACGAAGATGGCTTTCGGCATGATGCTGACTGGACTGGCCTTTCTCATCCTCTGCATCGGCGCGAAGATCGGCGAGGCGAGCGTAACGGGGGCCAACCCGTATGCCTTCAAAGTCTCGCCGCTCTGGCTGCTGGGCGCCTACGGCGTGCTCACGGCCGGTGAGCTGATGTTGTCGCCGATGGGGCTCTCGCTCGTCTCCAAGGTCGCTCCGGTGCGTGTGCGCGGGCTGATGATGGGCGGCTGGTTTCTCGCCACCGCAATCGGGAACAAGCTGACGCAGATCGGCGCGCTCTGGGACGACTGGCTGCACTCGTCCTTCTGGCTCCTGCTCAGTGGAGCCGCCTTCCTCATGTCAATCGTGCTGCTCGTGCTCCTGCGTCCGCTGAAGAAAGCGATGCCCGGAGTGTAGCGGGCGCACGTCACCGGCTGTATTCAGCCTTCTCAGCTTCCAGTTCTGCCAGGAGATCTTTTTCGGAGTCGCGCAAGGATTTCTGTTCCTTCAGCCGCTGCACAATTTCGATGGCCTTGTCCACCATTCCGGCGGCTTCGCGATGATTGCCTTTCTGTTGGTGCGCCTGCGCCTGGAGTCGATACGCCATCCCCAGGTCGCCCAGACTGGTGGACGATTTCGGGTCAGCTGCGACGATCGGTCGCATGATCTCCTCGGCTTCCCGGAGCGCCGCAAGCGCATCATCCGATTGACGGAGGGCGATCTGAGCGCGTGCCTTTTCCGTTTTGTAAATTGCCAGGTTGCGTTTGTAATCGGCGTCGGCGGACGATTTCGCGCTCAGTTTCGACATCTCGGCGATGGCCGCGTCGGCATTGCTGACCGTTTCCTTGAAATTGCCCGACAGGCGACAGGCTCTGGCCAGATTAAAATACGAGATCGCCAAATCATAGGCCACGACCCCGTTCTCGGGCTCCTTCTCGAGCGCCCGTCTGGGAAACTCGATCGTTCCCTCACAACCTCGGACGGCCTCCGCGCCGTTGCCTTGGTCGATGAAGTGTTCGCAGGTCATGCACTCAGTCAGCCAAACCGCGCGCTGCGCCCGGAAGTCGTCGGGAGCTTGTTGCGCTGCCTCCTTGCTCAGAGTGAGAGCAGTCTGGAACGCTTCCAATCCACCCGCATAGTCTCCCAGAGTGTCTTTTGATTTGCCCACCTGCCTGAGGAGACGGGCCTTGGTCTTCTTGAAAGTCGGATTCGCCGGATCTTTCTCTCGTAATTGATCGACGATCGGGAGGGCCTCATTGAGAAGGGTCAGAGTTTTCTCTGATTGCGAATTGAAGGCCGGAATGGCGGCGTAATCGATCAGGGTGACCGCCAGCTTGTCTTTTAGTTCGGGCGAATCCGGTTTGGCCGCGACGAGCGCGCGCTGCAATCCGAGAGTCTTCTCGAACTCTTCCTCCGCCTCTTTGGTCTGACTGTCCATCCAGAGAGTCCGGGCGATGGTGTACCCGTTCCGGGCCAGTTTCTCGCGGGCTTCGAGGTCGTTAGGCCGGGCCGCCACGACGGAGGCGCGAAGGGCGTTCGCTTTGCGGTAAGTCTCGAGCCCGGCCTTGGTATTCCCAAGGTTCGAATTATTCAGTGCACCCTGGACGTCGCCGACTTTTTCGTACCCGGTGGCCAGCTCGCTTTGCAGGTCCAGATCCCCGCCGGCTTCCTTCGCCAGGCTATCGAGATAATGGAGCGCGTTCTGGAGAATTTTTTCCCGCGCCTTGAGTGACCCGGCGAGGTTTTCCACTTCGGGATAGACATCAAAAAGATTCGAGTTCGCCAGCTTGCGCACATCGTCGAAACGTTTCTCCGCCTTTGCCCGCTGCAGATTGGCCTGACGTGATTGCCACAGTGTGCCCGTAATCCCGGCGATGATCGCGAGCAGGAGGAAGACGGTGGACAGGACCCCAGCCTTGTGGCGGCGGACAAACTTCGAGGCCCGATAAGTCACCGTATCGTGGTGCGCGATGACTGGCCGGCCAGTCAGGTAGCGCTCGATGTCGTCCGCGAAGGCCGCGGCCGAAATGTAGCGGCGCTCGGGTTCCTTGCGCAGCGCCATGAGAACGATGTTGTCGAGATCACCCCGCAGCGATCTCTGATTGCGGGTTTCCGATCGCTGATTGCCAGACTGCCTGGCCGCAGCCGTACTCGGACGTTCCGGTTCCTGTTCCGTAACGGCCCGCGCCATTTCTTCGCTCGTGCCGCTTTTGATCCGATACGGCTTCTGACCGGTCAATAGTTCATAAAGAATCACGCCTAACGAATATATGTCGCTGCTGGTCGTGAGACGGCCGCCGCTGATCTGCTCCGGGCTCGCATAATTAGGAGTGAGGAGACGTGCCGCAGGGGCAGTGAGGGTGAGATCTTCATTTTCCGCGGTCAAAACCCGCGCGATGCCGAAATCGAGCAGCTTCGGCTCGCCCTCCACGGTGACGAGAATATTGGAAGGCTTCAGATCGCGATGAATGACGAGGTTCTGGTGGGCATAAGTGACGGTCGCGCAAATCTTGCGGAAGAGTTCGAGCCGGTCGTCGATGGAGAGTCGGCGAGACTCGCAGTAGTCCAGCAGTGGCTCGCCTGCGACGTATTCCATCACGAAAAAGGGCAGCCCGTCGCTGGTGGTTCCGCCATCGAGCAGGCGGGCAATGTGAGGATGCTCGAGCTGGGCGAGAATCTGGCGTTCGTTGCGGAAGCGATGCAAAATATCGTCGGTATCGAGCCCACGCCGGATGAGTTTTATCGCGACTTCCTTGCGATAGGCTTCGTCCGCCCGCTCCGCCAGGTAGACGGTCCCAAGACCGCCGCGCCCGATCTCCCGCACGATCCGGTAGGCGCCAAACTGCTGCCCAGCCAGCTCCGTGCTCGCTTCCGGAAAGATCTCCGGCGGAATGGAGAGGATGGGGTCGTCGATAAACCGGGACACGTCCGCGTCGGCCGCGAGGAGGGACTCCACCTCGGCTCGCAACTCGTGATTGTCGGCGCATTCGCGCTCGAGGAATTCGGCTCGTTCGGTTCCCGTCAGCTCTACCGCCGCATCGAAGAGGTCGTTGACCTGTTGCCGGTCAAACGGCATCCGCGCTTTCCTTTCCCCGCATGATTTCGCGGTGCAGCCACGCGCGCGCGCGCCGCCATTCCCGCTTGATCGTGCGGGGCGACACTTCCAGGACCTCGGCCGCTTCTTCTGTCGTTAGGCCGCCGAAAAAGCGCAACTCGACAACCTGGCTCTGACGCGAATCGATCTTGGCCAAATCCTGCAGCGCCTCGTCGAGCACGACGAGGTCGATGCTGCGCGGAAGGCCGCCGGCGAGCGCGTCGTCGAACTCGACCCTTTCCCAGGTGCCGCCGCGTTTCTCGGCTCGATGCCGCCGCGCATGATCGACCAAGACCCGCCGCATCACGCACGCCGCCACCCCGAAAAACTGGGCGCGATTTTGCCAGGAACTGACGGTTTGATCGACCAGCCGGAGATAAGCTTCATGGACAAGGCCGGTCGCCTGCAGGGTGTGGTCGACCCTTTCACGGCGCAGGTAGCCGCGCGCGATCTGGCGCAGCTCATCATAAATCAGCGGCATCAGGCGTTCGGCCGCCCCACGGTCGCCCTTGCTCCAGTCGATCAGGACCTGGGTCACTTCCTGTCGGGTTGGAGGGGAAATCATGTGTGCGTGTTCGACATTTTCGAGGCTGGGAAACGCGCCGCGGTGGATGCGCGCCGCGGTGGATGCCATTCGGACGATCCTATCAATCTACGCGGAGGCCGTAAACCCTAATGCCCGTCCCGGGCGCGAAAATCTTCTGCCCCTTTGTCGGGCACTTTCCGCTTCAACCCAGAAGAGACTATGAAAATCCCAACTTCGCTTACCAAATTATCGGCGATCGCCGCCCTGGCAATCATTCTGTCGACGGTCAATGCCG
>JBDTOL010000070.1:0-30002 GCA_039933235.1 Spartobacteria bacterium
CGAAATCAAACCCGAAGATCTCCGGATCGAAGTTTGCCGCGCCGGCGGCCCCGGCGGCCAAGGCGTCAATACGACCGATTCCGCGGTCCAGGTGATGTACATCCCGACCGGGCGGATCGTGCGCTGCCAGGACGGTCGCAGCCAGCAGAAGAACAAGGAAAAAGCGCTCAGTATCCTGCGCGCGCGCCTGCTCGAGGACAAAAAGCGCGAGGAAGAAGCGAAATATTCCGCGACGCGCAAAAGTCAGATCGGCTCGGGTGGGCGAGAAGAAAAAATCCGCACCTATAATTTCCCGCAGAACCGAATCACGGATCACCGGATCGGCCTCACGCTCTACAATCTGGACCGCGTGATGGAAGGAGACCTCGCCGAAATGATCTCCTCCCTGCAGCACGCCGACCTCGAGCAGCGGCTCAAGGAATCGGCCCTTGCCTAACGATTCCGTGACTGTTCTCGAAGTCCTGCAATCGACCACCGCCTACTTCGAGAAGCGCGCGATCGAAAGCCCCCGGCTCAACGCCGAGCATCTTGTTGCGCATTCGTTAGGGAAAAAACGGATAGAGCTCTATTTGGAGTTCGAGCGCCCGCTCGCGGAGCCGGAGCTTGCGCCCCTGCGCGACCTCGTCCGGCGGCGCGGCCAGGGCGAGCCGCTCCAACATCTTCTTGGGACGGTGGAATTCGCCGATCACACTTTCCTGAGCGACCGGCGCGCCCTCATCCCACGGCCCGAAACCGAGCAACTGGTGGAATACCTCTGCGACCTCTCCTGGCCCGAGCATCCGCGCATGCTGGACGTCGGCACGGGTAGCGGCGTCATCGCGCTTTCGCTCGCGGCCCGGTTTCCCGGGGCCGAAATGCACGCCGTGGATCTCTCGAGCGACGCCCTCAACCTCGCCCGGGAAAACGCCGAACGGCTCGGCCTGGCGGAGCGGATTCGCTTCTGGCACGGCCACCTGCTCGATACGGTGGAGGGAAATTACGATCTGATCGTCGCCAATCTTCCCTACGTTGCGGCGGGTGAAATCAATCAACTTTCCCCGGAAGTGCGGCATGATCCCGCCAGCGCCCTTTTTGGCGGGCCGGCAGGCGACGAGCTCATCCGCGAACTGATTGCCCAGGCGCCCTCCCACCTCGCGCCCGGCGGGAGGCTGGCGCTCGAGATCGGGCATGATCAGGCGGGCGGCCTGAGGGCTTTCCTGGCCGAGCAAAATTTCCACGACATCACGGCGAAAAAAGATTATGCAGGGGCCGCGCGGTTCCTCTTCGCACAGCATGGATAAAATTCTCGTTCACGGCGGTCACCCCCTCTCCGGCTCGATCAAGATCAGCGGCTCGAAAAATTCGGCGCTGCCGATCATCGCCGCCACCCTTCTCACGCGTGACCCGTGCGTGCTCCATCGCGTGCCCGACCTGAGCGATACCAACTACATGCTGCAGATCCTGATGCACCTCGGGGCCGAGGTCGAGCGGGCCAGCGGCACCGTCACGGTGAAGGCGGAGAGGGTGAACTCGATTGCACCCTACGAAGTGGTGCGGAAGATGCGCGCCTCGGTCTGCGTGCTCGGGCCGTTGTTAGGCCGATGCAAGGAAGCGACCGTCTCGCTCCCGGGCGGCTGCGTGATCGGCGATCGGCCGATCGACCTCCATCTCAAAGGCTTCGAGGCGCTCGGCGCCGCCGTGCGGGTGGAGAACGGCAACGTCAAAGTTTTCGCCCCGAAGCTTACCGGCGCGGTAATCAACTTGCGCGGCAAGTTCGGCCCGACGGTGCTCGGCACCGACAACGTCATGATGGCTGCCGTCCTGGCCGAAGGAACGACCGTGATCGAGGGAGCTGCGGCCGAGCCGGAAGTGTGCGACCTGGCCGATTTCCTGAACAAGATGGGCGCCAAAATCGAAGGCGCCGGCACGCGCCGGATCATCATCGAGGGCGTGAGCGAGCTGCATGGCGCAGAACACGACATCATTCCCGACCGCATCGAGACGGGAACTTTCCTCGTCGCGGGAGCGATCTGCGGCAAGGGTGTGACGCTGAATCGGGTTCGACCGGATCACGTCACATCGGTCACGACCGCGCTGATCGAGTCTGGCTTCAACGTGAATATCGGCCAGACATCGATCTCCGTTTCCCCAAATGGGGCGGTGACCAAGCCGCTCGAGCTGGTGACGGAGCCATATCCCGGTTTTCCCACCGACATGCAGGCGCAGATGTGCGCGCTCCTTTCCACCACGGAAGGAATCAGCGTGATCACAGAGAACATTTTTCCGCAGCGCTACATGCATATCGCGGAGTTAAAGCGAATGGGCGCTCAGGTGCAGATCGAGGGATCGACCGCCGTCATCCAGGGTGTGGAGCGGCTTTATGGCGCGCCGGTCATGGCGAGCGATCTGCGCGCCTCCGCCGCTCTCGTGCTCGCCGGGCTAAAAGCCGATGGAATCACCGAAGTGCGCCGCGTCTATCATATTGATCGCGGCTACGAACACCTCGACGAAAAGCTCGGTGAGCTTGGCGCGCAGATCGAACGTGTGAAAGACTAAGGGTATGGAAACGATCTCACCAACTCCATCGGTTACGTCGCCCAACACCCGCACCTGGTGCATTCTTTGCCACGCCAGCGCGTTGCTCGGCATCTTCTTCCATTTCCTCGGCCACATCTTTGGGCCGCTCATCGTCTGGCTGCTCAAACGAGGCGATGCCGCGGAGATAGATGCGCACGGCAAGGAATCGCTCAACTTCCAGCTCTCGATGCTGATCTACGATGCGGTCGCGGCTCTCCTCTGCTTCGTCCTGATCGGATTCCCGATCCTCGTCCTGCTCTGGTTGCTGAACATCGTCTTCGTCATTATCGCTTCGGTCAAAGCGAGCGACGGCGAGTTCTATCGTTATCCCCTGACGATTCGATTCATTAAGTAAGCAGCGGCGGCGCGGATCGATCGTGAGAGGTCTGGTAGCCCGTGCCCCTCGGAACTCGGCGCGGATCACCAATCCGCGCGACTAGAGCGCGCGAAGCGTGTTCATGTTCTCCACGTCCTCGCGCAATTCCTTCTCTTTCGGTGTTTCGAGCACCTTTGGGATCTTGCGAAAGCGCCGGTCGCGCATGATCACGCGAAACGCTTCCACTCCGATCCGGCCCTTCCCGATGTGCTCATGACGATCGACCCGCGAACCGCGCTCTGTCTTCGAGTCGTTCAGGTGCAATGCCGCGAGCTGAGACAGCCCCACGATGCGATCGAATTCCCGAAAGGTTTTTCGCGTTCCCGCTTCGGTCGTCAGGTTGTAACCGGCAGCAAAGATGTGCGCGGTGTCGAGGCAGACGCAGATGCGCTCGGGTTCACGCACGTTCGCGATGATGTGCGCGAGGTGCTCGAAGCGATGCCCCAGGCAACTCCCCTGCCCGGCCGTCGTCTCGAGCGCGATCCGTGTTTTCACTTTCGGAATCCCGGCAAAAATCCGGTCGATCGACGCCACGATTCTTTCCAGCCCCGCCTCCTCCCCCGCACCGAGATGCGCCCCGGGGTGCAGGACAAGGAATGGCAGTTGCAACTGATCGGCCCGGGTCAGCTCCTCGGATAACGCGCGGACCGAGTTCTCGTAAAACTGCGGGTTGGTCGCGGCGAGATTGATCAGGTAGTTCGCGTGCGCGAAGACGGCCCCGAGTTCCGCGCGCTGGGTGTGCTCGAGGAAGAGGGAAATTTCCTCGCGGGCAAGGGGACGCGCGAACCATTGCATGTTGTTCTTCACAAAAATCTGCATCGCGGTGCATTCGATCGAGCGCGCCCGCTCGATCGCGCGATGCAGGCCGCCGCCGATCGACATGTGCGCGCCTAACAAATGGCGCAGGGCTGTCTTGCGAGCCGACATCTAGAACCGCTTCGGGCGCCAGACCGGTTTCGTGAGGCTGCCGGAGCCGTGATACTCGAAGAGCTTGTAGAGCGGGGTGAGGACTGCGCCCGGCCCGCTCGCATCGACCCGGATGTCGAAATCGAGATTGTTCTTGAGAAAATCGATGTCGCCGTGGCCGACCATGGCGAACAGCTTGCCGGAAACGCGCAACTTATCGGTATGAATGACGCCGCTCTTGATCGAGAACGGCGTCGACGCCTCGTGGGCCACGCTATACCCGGCGCCCGTGAACATCTTGCTCAAGAGCTCGGAGAGCGGGCCGAAGATCGGGATCGCAAAAACGTTTCCGTCGGTGATTCGAACCTGGCCGGTGCCCTGCAGAAAACGCGCGTCGCTGCCCACGCCGGAGAAATCAAAGTTCCCGCTCAGGTCACCCTGCGACGTTTTGTATTTGAAATAGAGATTGGTCAGCTTCGGGAAATCGACTTTCTCAACCGCGACTTTCGCGCTGTAACGCTTGTCGTTCTTCGCTAACGAGATGTCCGCGCTGCCCGACAGACTGCCGGAGAAGAGCCCGCCTTTCACCTCGAGTAACTGGAGCCGTTCGTCGGTGAAAAGGAGCTGGCCCGCGATCCGGTCGAAGGGCAAGACCTGATCGAGAAAGGTGTAATCCATCCCGCCCGGCGCCACGACATCGAGGGTGAGATGGGTTTCCTTGCCTGCGCCGAACTGCACCACGCCGTTCGCGGTGACGTGCGGCGTGCGATGGAAGCGATAGGGCAGGACGTGCTCCCAGAAACGGGGCTCGATCCACATGATCGCTTCGGATGGCTTGAGCGTCGTCTCGACGTTCGTTAGGCGGAGTTCGTGCCGGGCCGAGTCGTAGGCGACCGAGCCGGTGCCAACGCCCTCGTTGCGAGTTACGCGAAGGTTTTCGAGGCTGATAACCCCGTCACCGAACCGGAGATTGGCGCTGGCGCTGTTCATCCAGACGCCGCGAAGGCTCGTGCGGCCGAGCGCGAGGGTGCCGGTGCCGGCCCAGGTCGCGGGATCGCGGCTTGTCCCGCGCAGCGCGAGGTGGAGGGCCGGCGAACGCTGCCAGGTCCACTCGCGCAGGAACGGCCGTGTCTTCTCCGGCAGGAGCGGCTCGAAGGCGGTCGGCGCGAGCGAACTATCCAGGTTCAGCCGGAAGTCATCCGGTGCCTCGAAGAGGTCGGCGTTGAGCTGGCCGCTGCGATGCCGCAGGCGGATATCGCGCAACATCGTGCGCTCGCCGTCCCACGCGAAATCGAAATTGGCCCCTTCGAAATCGATCTGGTTGTAGGCGAATTTCTCGACCGCGAATTTCCCCACGACCTCAAATTCTTTCTCGGCCGCGCCGATCGTGGCCCAGCCGTTCACCTCGAGCTGCGGGGGCGAGCGAAAGTTCACGTCGGCCAGCATCGCGCCGAGGCCAAAGCTGCCTAACAATGGCTTGAGCGCCACGCTGCTCCGCGCCTGGAATGAAGCGCGACGGTTGACCCGGCTCCAGGTGGCCGTGCCGGCGAACCGTCCCTGCTCGTCACTCCATTCGAGCTGCGGAATCGCGCAGGTATGGTCTTTCCACTCGGCGGACAGGTAAAAGTCACGCGCCTCGTAGTCATCGCGCACGATCTGGCTGCCGCGCAGCGTCGCCTCGACGTGAGCGTCCTCAAGCTCGGAGAGGTCGCCGGAAAATTTCACCTGCAGCTCCGGTACCGCTGCCGGGTAGCGGAACCGCTGGAGCATCGTGACCAGATTCTGCAGGAAACGGAGACGGCGAGCCGCCTCCTCCGCCGTGTCGGCCGGAGAGGGTTGATAATCCTCCCGCTTGATCAGCTGGCCGCTGGCCGAAATGCGGATGCCGCAAAAAATCCCTTCGGCCTGGCTCACTTCGATCCGTTCGGGCGGAAAGTAGACGTGGGCGCGGAAACGTTTCAGCTCGGCCTTGTCGACCTGCCCGGGAACGGGCGGCAGCGGGATGGTGAGATCGCCGTTGCGGATATCGAGCGCGTTCAGGAAGGGCTTGTGATGAAAGAGCGCGGCGTAGTTAATATCGAGCGAGATCTCACTCACCACCGCGAGCGTCCGGTCGCGCCGTTTGTAGTCGTAGATACGGACGTCGCGCGCGATCAGCCCGCGAAAAGGATCGAGCGTAAGACGGCGCACGGAAGCTTCGACGCCGCGCTTGTGCAGCTCCTCGACGACGAGGTTGCGCCAGTTCCGACTGAAACCCTTTTTCGCCAAATACCAACCACCCGCGGCCAATCCGCCGAGGAGCAGGAGGACGGCCAGCCGGAGGAGGGTAAGCCCGAGCCGAGCCCGGCGGGAGCGGAGGACGCGTCCGCGGTGCAGGCGCGGACGGGGCGGCGCTTCGCTCGGGAGAGTCGCAGGCATGCTGATTCCTACGGGGGAGAGGATGCGACTTCAAGCGGCCGGGATCGCTGGCGGTAATCCTCATATGCCTAAACGGCGGGAGAAATTATGACAGGAGCGGGCAGCCGATGTAACGATTCACGGTTCCATCATGACGATCTCCGATTTGCCCGCGGTCAACGCTACGCTCAATACAGTGAGCACGATTTTTATCTCGTTAGGCTGGTGGTTCATCCGGCGCGGTTTTTGGCGGCAGCATATCGCCTGCATGATCACGGCGCTGGTTTCGTCCTCCTTCTTTCTCACCGGTTACCTCGTTTACCACGCCCATGCCGGGGAGAAATCGTCCGGCTACAGCGGCCTGATCGCGTGGTTCTATTTCCCGCTGCTGATCTCGCACGTCCTGCTCGCCTTCGTCACTCTCCCGCTCGTCATCGCGACGCTCATCCCGGTTTTCCGGCGGCGCTGGGATAAACACCGGCGGATTGCGAGATGGACGATGCCGATCTGGCTCTACGTTTCCGTGACCGGCGTCCTCGTCTACCTCGTCCTTTATCAATGGTTCCCGCCGCCCAGTCTTGCGCTCGGGCAGTAGTTGATGTTTGATCACTAACGCCCAACGATGACGGGCAACTTATGGTGACGATTGCGACCTATAACGAGCCGGCCAAGGCCAAACGATTAAAGGAAAGGCTGCAACAGGCCGGGGTCAAAGCCGATCTGCATAACGAAGCCAACCTGCAGACTTTCGCCTTCATGTCGAAGCCGCAGGCCAATGCCAAGGTCATGGTCGACGAAAAGGATTTCGAGCGCGCCCAGACTCTCCTCGTGGAATGGGAAGCGGCCGATCCCGACGTTGGTGCGCTGCGTTGCCCGCAGTGCAATTCGCCCCGGATCGAGTATCCCCAGCTGACACGCAAGTTTCTCACCCCCGCGCTGGCTGGAATTCTTTTCGCGCTCAAAATTTTTCCGAAGGAGTTCTATTGTCAGGACTGCCATTTCACCTGGACGAACGAGGCGGAACACCCGCGTTATCGGGTCTGGAACCGGCTATTCTCCCGGCCCGAGAGCGAAGGTTGACCGGCTCGCGCTGAGTGGACCTGCCAGCCGGGCGCGCTCTGACCGCCGGCACGCAGCTGGCCTTGTTTCGATTGCTCGATGAAATGGATTTTCGCTTTTGTGCTCGCGGTCGCGATCTTCGGAGGAGCCGCCTTGTTCACCTACAAGGCCTTCGTCCGCCCCGAGCTGGTGATGCGGGCCGAGCGCACATCATCCGCCACACCGGTGCCGACACCGGATATCGGGCTGCCGGAATTCAAGGCGGCCCAGCAACTCAAGAATGAGGGCAAACTCACCGAAGCGCGCGCGGCGTTGACGGCATTCATCCAGAAATATCCGAGCGGACCACATGTCGGTGAAGCACAGGACCTGCTCGGCGAGGTCAACGTCACCATTCTGCTTTCCGATTATCCGTCGCCGGAAAAAGAGGAATACACCGTGCGCAGCGGCGACGTGCTGGCCCGGATCGCCGCCAAGTACAAAACGACGCCGGAATTAATCATGCGGACCAACAACCTGAGCGGCACGATGCTCCGGATCGGCCAAAAACTGCGCGTCTCGCGGCCCGAGTTCTCACTGCTCATCCAGCGCAACGGCAAGCTGCTCTACCTGCTCGAAAGTGGTCATTTCTTTAAGCGCTACCACCTGCTTGAGGAGAAACTGCCCGGAAACCCGCCGCCGAAAATCAGCACTCGCGTCGCCCAAATCATGGCCTGGAAAAGCGGCAAACGCATCGGCATTGGCAGCCCGCAATTTTTCAACAGCACGCGCTGGATCCGTCTCGGGACGCCGGGCTATGTGATCTATTCGCTACCGGATGATTCGCATCAGATTCTCGACGTGCCGCCGCCAGACCGGGGCCTGGGGATGGCGGCCGCCGACGTGGAGGAGTTGAGCAGCCTTGTAAACCCGAGAACGGATGTCACGATTGTGGAGTGAAGGTTTAACCGTTGGAGCGATGCAACGAAAACATGCAAGTCGCCATTAACCCCTCAACGCTTTAACATTCCACCGTCCATTATCATGGATTCCCAACCGCTCGATTTTGAAAAACCGATCCTGGAGCTGCAGCGGCGGCTTCAGGAGCTCAAGTCACATTCCGACAAACACGACATCGATTTCGATTCGGAAGTGGAATCGATGGAGCTCAAGATCCGCGAAACCCGCCGGCAGATTTACGACAACCTCACGGCCTGGCAGCGAGTGCAGATCGCGCGCCATGTGCAGCGGCCGTTCTCGCTCGATTACATCGGCCGCTGTTTCACCGAGTGGGTGGAATTGCACGGCGACCGCTTCTTCGGCGACGACAAGGCAATGCCGTGCGGCCTGGCCAAGATCGGCCCGCAGCGTTGCGTGGTGATCTCGCAACAGAAAGGCCGCGACACGAAGGAAAACGTGAAGCGCAACTTCGGCTGCGCCTACCCGGAAGGCTATCGCAAGGCGCTCCGGGTCATGCGCCTCGGGGAGAAATTTCGGCTCCCGGTGATCGCCCTGATCGACACGCCAGGGGCCTACCCGGGAATCGGCTCGGAGGAGCGGCACATCGCCGAGGCGATCGCGGTGAATTTGCGCGAAATGATGGTCCTGCGGGTGCCAATCATCGCCTGCGTCATCGGCGAGGGCGGCTCGGGCGGCGCGCTCGGGATCGGCGTGGCGGATCGCGTCCTCATCCTCGAGAACGCCTACTACTCCGTGATCAGCCCGGAAGCCTGTTCCGCCATTCTCTGGAAGGATCGCAAACACGCGCCGGAAGCGGCCGAGGCGCTCAAGCTCACTTCCCACGACCTGGTGAAGCTCGGCGTGGTCGACGAAATCGTCTCGGAACCCGAGGGCGGCGCGCACCGCGATCACGACCTCGCCGCGGCTAACCTGGGCGCGGCATTGCGCCGCAACCTCAAACGCACCCTCGAGACGCCGGTCGACGACCTCCTAAAACAGCGCTACGCGAAATTCCGCAAGCTCGGCAACTTCGCCGAGCCAAAGAAGAAGAACGGCGCCTAACGACGCGAGGTGGAGGTTATCACGGGGCGCTCGTCGCCAAAACCGTTCGCGCCGCGGCCTTCTGCGCCCCCGGCGGCAGGGGCGGATAGAGGAAACGCAGGACTGCCTCGAAACGCGCTCCCCACGCGCCTTCGCTGTGATCGGCGCCTTCCACCTCGGTATAATGCAAATCATCGTCGAGCCGCCAGCCCATCTCGACCAGCCGTTCCCGCAGCTCACGCGCCTTTTCCCAGCCCGGCTCCTGGGTGCCGGTATCCAGCCAGATCTTGAGCGGCAGCTTTTTCGGCAGCTCGCTGACCATGCGGTAAATGACGCAGTCGTCCCACCAGATCGATGGGGAAAGCACCGCCAGCCGGCGAAAATATTGCGGATACCAGAGCCCGAGCACGAGTGAGGCGAGCCCGCCTAACGACGCGCCACCCAGCCCGGTCGAGTCGGGGTCCGGCCGCGTCCGGTAGGTGTGATCGATGAACGGCTTTAACTCCTCGATTAGAAAACGGCCGTAGTTCCGCAGCCCGCCCCGGCTTCGGCGTTTGCGTTCCGCGGCCGTGTCGATCACCCCACGGGTCGGAGCGTATTCGTGGATGCGGGTCTCGCCCGTGTTGTCCGCCGCCACGATGATGAGGGGCTCGATCCATTTCTTGCCGATCAGCCGCTGAGCCGTTTCATCCACGCCCCATTCCACACCACCGAAGGAAGTCGCGGCATCGAAAACGTTCTGGCCGTCGTGCAGATAGAGCACAGGGTAGCGCCGCCGCCGTGCCCGACGATAACCCGGCGGCAGGTAGACCAGCACGTTGCGCTCGTTGCGCAGGAGCCGCGATTTGAACTTCGGGTGCTGCTCGATGTTCCCGGTCAGCGTGTGGTTCTCTTCCATGGAAAGGCGAATGTTATCGGCGAGGAGAATCGCGCGCGCAACCGGCGCACGACGTCTCTCCGGCGAGAGCTCAGGCCCATTCGCGCCTCCTCAGGTTAGGACATAGCGGCCGCTTTTTCTCGTTCCAATCCGGCGCACCAGACCGGCTTTGATCAGCGGACGCAGCATATCGAGCGCGCCTTGTTTCGAAATGCCCACACCATCCCAGATCTCGCGCGGCGTCATTGCTTTATTCTCCCGCAGGAGATGGAGCAACTGCTCCTGCTTCGGGCGCAGGACCAGCTTGGCCTTGCCGCCGTGCGCCGTCAGTTTTTGGATCCGGGTCCAAACTCGTCCTAGCGTGTCGCGCAATCCCTCCGCGCTGTACTCGAGCCAGCTCGTCAGCTCGCCCTCCTCCTGCCGGACGTTCTCCAGCGCAGCGTAATACCGCGGACGGTCTTCCCAGAAGAATTCGTCGATCGAAAAAATGTGGTGGTTATCGAACCCGCGCCGATACAACTCCCAGAGACTGAGCATTCGCCCAGCGCGTCCGTTGCCGTCGGCAAAAGGATGGATCGTCTCAAACTGATGATGCACGATCGCTGAGCTGAGGATGGGAGAAATCTTCGTCGCCTCCCGGTTCCACCAGCGCAGCAGGTCGGACATCAGCGGCTGCACACGGTCCGGGGGCGGCGCGATATAGCGGCCCACCCGCACTCGAATGGTGCGATACTTTCCGGCTTCTCCCTGATCCATCACTTGGCCGGCCAGGATGCGGTGCAACCTCAGGACCTCGGCATCGGTGATCACTTTGCAGCGCGCGTTCTTTTCCACAAATCGCAGGCCGGCGAGATAGTTAGCCACTTCCCGGCGCGGTCGCGGCCCGGTCGCCGGGACTTCCCGGCCTTCCTCAATCGCCCGCACCTGCTCAAGGGTCAGCGGGTTCCCCTCGATCGCGGTCGATGAATGAGCGTTCCGGATGCGGGTATCCTTCTGCAGCGCGGGAATCCAAGGCACCTGCACCGTGGCGGCCAGGATGCGCTCGCGCAGCGCCGCCACCTCCTCCACCTGCGAGAGGAGCAACGGCGTAATGGTGTAAACTGGATCGAAAGCCATGTCTGTAAGTCAAGCGTAAGTCCAGTTTTTAGTCAAGTCCTCGCCCCTCCTTCCGCGGGCTCCTTCGGCGGTTAAAGTCAAGTTCCAGTCCAGTTTTTAGTCAAGCCCGTCACCGTATCCCGCCAACAAGTAACCGCGTGATTGCCACCGGGCGTTGACGATGTCAGACTGTCGCCCTTCCTATCTCGCTTATGAAAAAAATCGGAATTCTTTACGGTCAGGAACACAGTTTTCCCCCCGCCTTCGTCGAACGCGTCAATCAGAAAACCGGGGGCCGCGAGATCATGGCCGAACCGGTCCGCATCGATAAGGTGATCCAGGGCGAACCGACCGGCTACGACGTCGTGGTCGATCGCATCTCGCAGGACGTTCCATTCTATCGCGCCTGGCTCAAGAACGAAGCGCTGACCGGCTGCGCGGTGGTGAACAACCCCTTCTGGTGGAGCGCCGACGAGAAGTTTTTCAACAACGCGCTCGCGACCAAGATCGGCGTCGGCGTTCCCAAGACCGTCCTCCTCCCCTCGCACGAGCTGCCGACCGACACGAATAACGACTCCTTCCGCAACCTCGCCTACCCGCTCGATTGGGAGAAAATTTTCGCCTACGTCGGCTGGCCGGCCTTCTTCAAGCCGTTCGCCGGCGGCGGATGGAAAAACGTCTACAAGCTGCACAACCCGGAGGAATTTTTTCGCGCCTACAGCGAGACGGGGCAGCTCGTTATGATGCTCCAGGAAGAGGTCACCTTTAACATGTACTTCCGCTGTTACTCGATCGATCAGCGCCATGTGAAGATCATGAATTACGAGCCACGCAACCCTTATCACCTGCGCTACCGGACCGACTGGCAGGCGCCGCGCGAGATTCTGGAAAAGGTCGAACAGGGCGTCCTCGCGCTGAATCAATATCTCGGCTACGACCTCAACACGGTTGAGTTTGCCATCCGCGACGGCGTCCCGATGGCAATCGATTTCTGCAACCCGGCCCCCGACGCGGAACGGACAAACGTCGGCGAAGAAAATTTCCAATGGGTCGTGGAAGCGGTCTCGGAAATGGCGATCCGCAAAGCGCGCGAGCACGTCCCGGGACAGGATAACCTTAGCTGGGGCAAATTCGTGCAGTCGGCGGTCAACCGGAAGCCGCTGAGCGAGGCCTGAGGCCGCGGAACGGCGAACGGCCGCCCCGCGATTCCCGCGCATAACAAGTCGACAAACTTTTCGACCGCGTCACGCTTCTCGGCTTAAGTTGCTCCTCCCATGAGCATCGAAGTCAAAATCCCGGCCGTTGGTGAATCGATCGAGAGCGGCGTCGTTTCCGTCTGGCACAAGAAATCGGGCGAATACGTCGAGGCGGGCGAAGCCCTTCTCACCCTCGAGACCGACAAGGTTTCGACCGAGATCACCGCCGAAAAAGGCGGCGTGCTCGAGACAAAGGTGGACGAAGGCCAGGAGGTAAAGATCGGCGAAGTAGTCGCCCTGATCGACGACACAGCCAAGGCGCCTGCCAAGGAGAACGCGAAAAAAGCCGCTCCGGCCGAGGAACCCGCGCCTGCCGCCAAATCCTCAGCCAAGCGATCGCCTAACGCCGACGTCCTCTCCCCCGCGGTAAGGCGGATGACGACCGAAGAGAAGATCGATCCGGCCAGCATCAGCGGCACCGGGAAAGGCGGCCGCTTGACCAAGGGCGATGTGATGGAGCACCTGCAATCAGAGCCGGTCGCAGCACCGACCGACGACCAGGAAAAGCCCCGTGCGAGCAGGAAAACAGCGACCGAAGAGCCTTCTCCTTCCGGCAAGGAACGTTTCACGCGCAAAAAGATGTCGCCCCTCCGGCGGAAGATCGCCGCCCAGCTCGTCATGGCGCAGCAGACCGCAGCCATCCTCACCACCTTCAACGAGTGCGACATGACCGAGGTGATGGCGTTGCGCAAAAAAGCGCAGGAAAAGTTCCAGGCCGATCACGGCATCAAGCTGGGTTTCATGTCATTCTTCATTAAGGCGGCGGTGGAATCGCTCAAGACCGTGCCCGCGATTAACAGCCGCATTGAAGGCGACGATTTTATTACCAATCACTACTTCGATATCGGCGTGGCGGTCGGGACGGAGCGCGGCCTGGTCGTCCCGGTCGTGCGCGACGCCGATCAGAAAAGCTTCGCTGAACTGGAGCGCGATATCGCCGATTACGCGACGAGAGCGCGCGAGGGGAAGATCAAGATTGAAGACCTGCAGGGCGGCACTTTCACGATCTCCAACGGCGGCGTCTACGGGTCGCTCATGGGCACGCCGATCCTCAACCCGCCGCAGAGCGGCATCCTCGGCATGCACACCATCCAGCAGCGCCCGGTGGCAATTAAAGGCGAAGTCGTCGTCCGGCCGATGATGTATCTCGCGCTGAGCTATGATCATCGCGCGGTCGACGGCAAGGAAGCAGTCACCTTCCTGATCAAGGTGAAGGAAGGGATCGAAAACCCGACCGGCTTGCTGCTCGATCTGTAGCTCCTTTCGGGCGTGAAGCCCCTCCCCGGTAGGGCGAGAGTCCGTCGAGCCAGGCGGTGGATAGCTCTATGTGTAGCGAAGCTTGCCTCCGGCTCGACAGAGTCTCGCCCCATCGACGCGCGCCCACCGGCGCACAGGGGTCCCTCCCCGTCTAAGGGCGGGTCAGGATGACAAAGAAGAGCGGCGCGTTTAGATAATACGTCTCCCGCGCCACCACGCCTTTTACATTCATGGATAAATTCGACGTCATCATTATCGGCTCCGGCCCGGGCGGCTACGTCGCCGCCATCCGCGCTGCCCAGCTCGGACTCAAAACCGCGATCGTCGAGAAGGACAAGGAACTCGGCGGCACCTGCCTCAATGTCGGCTGCATACCAAGCAAGGCACTCCTCGCCTCGAGCGACCATTTCGTCTTTGCAAAGAAAGAAGCGTCCAAACACGGCATCGTACTCGACAAAGTCAGCCTCGACCTCGCCACCATGCTCGGCCGGAAAGACAAGGTAGTAAAAACCCTCACAGGCGGCGTTCGCGCCCTGATGAAGGGCAACAAAGTCGCTACTTACAACGGACTCGGGACCATCACCGAGCCGGGTAAGGTGCGCGTCCAGCCTGACGAAGGCGACGCGACCGAGATCACGGCCGATCACATCATCATCGCGAGCGGCAGTGTGCCGATCAATCTGCCGAGCATGGCGTTCGACGGCGAAACCATCGTCAGCAGCACCGAGGCGCTCTGTTTCGAGAAGCCACCTGAGAAGTTTCTCGTCATCGGCGCGGGCGCGATCGGGCTCGAGCTCGGTTCAGTCTGGAATCGCCTCGGGTCCGAGGTAACGATCGTAGAGTTTCTCCCGCGAATCGCAGTCGGGTTCGATCTCGAAGTTTCGAACCTGCTGCAGCGCGCCCTCGCCGCGCAGGGGATAAAGTTCCACCTCGAGACCAAGGTCGGCTCGGTCAAGGTGACCAATGGCCGCGCCATCGCCACCGCCAGCAAAGGCACGGAGGAACTGAATTTCGAGGCCGACAAAGTGCTCGTTTCGGTCGGACGCCGGGCCTTCGCGGAGGGAGTCGGGGCCGACAAAATAGGAGTCGCGGTCGACGACCGTGGCCGGATCAAGGTCGACCCCAACTTTCGCACCAACGTCGAAGGCGTTTACGCCATCGGCGACGTCATCGCCGGCCCCATGCTGGCGCACAAGGCCGAGGAAGAAGGGATCGCCTGCGTCGAGTTAATCGCAGGCAAAGCCGGTCATGTGAATTACGATGTCATCCCCGGCATCATCTACACCAATCCAGAGCTGGCCGGTGTCGGGATCACGGAAGATCTTGCCAAGGAAAAAGGACTCAAGGTGCGCATCGGCAAGTTTCCCTTCCGCGCCAACGGGCGCGCCCTGGCCAATGACGACGTCGAAGGTCTCGTTAAATTCGTAGCCGACGCGGAAACGGACCGGATTCTCGGCGCCTCGATCCTTTCACATGCCGCCTCGGAATTGATCGCCGAGATCGTCGCGGTAATGGAATTCGGCGGAAGCAGTGAAGATCTCGGCCGCACCGTGCACGCGCATCCCACCTTGAGCGAAGCGGTCAAGGAAGCCGCCCTCGCCGTCGAAAAGCACGCCATCCACATCGGTAATCGATAGCCATGGACGAAGAGCCAAAGAAACTTTCTGGCGCGGAAGAGTACGTCTCCGCGGAGATTGCGTTGCGCGAGCCCCTCGACCCGGACCAGGAAAGAAACCTACGGGACGCTCTGGCCAAGATCGACCCGCGCGCTTTTTCCTCGTGCGACATCGGCTCGGAAAAGATCTCGCTGAGCTACGATCCAACCCGGATATCACAGGAAAGCCTGCTGCAACTCATCAGGCAATCCGGCGGTCAGCTGGAGCAGGTCGAGAGCGAAGGTTCGCCGCTGCTCTAGCCCTTTAATCCAGCCCCAGCGCCGCGCGGCTGTTTCGCGCAAAGCGAAATCCGCCTAACGAGTCCTCAAAGTTCCGGGTCAGCCCGAGGAATTGGAATTTCGTCCCAAGCAGCTCGGGATGAATAAGCGTCTGCAAGGCGCGGCTTTTTTCCGCTCCGGCCGAGGCGAGTTCCGGATAGCTCGAGAGCAGACTGGTCAGGTAGTGATGTTGATCGGCAAACCCGGCGATCTGGAGGCCGTGCTGCTCAGCCCGCTCGGCCAGGCTGGTCCACTCGACATGCGTGGTCATGTCGCAGTCGCCCGTGTCCTCAAACGGACCGGGCAACACGCGATGATCGGCGTAGCATTGCAATGTGCCGGTGGTGCGGGCGGGACTGTAGAAATCAGCCCGCACCAGCCCGTAATCAGCCATCAGCAACACCCCGCGCAGCAGTTTGCTCTGCAGCAGGCCGAGCCAATCGAGCGCCGCCAGGCTGATCTCCGTTTCGTAACTGCCGGCCGGTGGCGGCGGGAGCTTCGCCAGCCGCGCGCGCAACAGGCTGTCGTTGGTGATCGGCCGGTCGACAAACGTGAAACCGCATGAGGTGCGCTCCACCATCCGCTCCTGCCATTCCCGGTGGCCGGCCTCTCCCGCCGCCACGAGCAAATGCACCGGCATCGCATCGACCAGTTCATTGCAGAAATAAACGCCGGAGAAAGGGGCCATCTCCTCGAGCGATGCGCACCATTCGGCTTTTTCGGCAAACTGCCGCAGGACCCCTTGCTGCCTCTTTTGTAAAACCGGAAACGGTTCCACGATCCGGTAGCGCAGAATCGCGAACAGCTCGGGGCTGTCGGCGCGCACTGCCTCCAGGACATCGGTCGCAAATTCCCCGTGATGCGCCCCCTGCTCCACGATCATAAAGTCGTTAGGCCGGCCCATCCCGCGCCAGATTTCGCCGAACTGTCCGGCCAGGAGTCTGCCGAAAAGCGGCCCCACGCTGACACTCGTGAAGTAGTCTCCCCGCCGCCCGATAGCGCACCGGCCGGAGCTGTAATAGCCGTGCGCGGGGTGGTAGAGCGCCTGCTCCATGAACCAGGCAAAAGAGAGCGGGCCGCGGGCGCGGATGCTTTCCCGGATGAGTTGAATCAGTTCGTGGTTGCCGCCGTCCATGGTCCAAATACGCCCGCGGCCCATCCCCGCCGGCCGGAGGAGCCGGGGCGCGTCTGCAATACCTTTACTACTCGCATTTGGATTTTGCAGGATTTTGCCACTAAGTTGCGCGCGATCTCAATTTCCTGGGCGTCCGCCCGCTCGCCGCATGCCTGTTGATTATTTCACGCCGACCGAGTTTTCCCGCTACCACCGCGCCTGGTACACGCGGCCGTGGGTCTACCTGCCGGCGACCTTCGTCCTCGCACTCCTCCTCGCCGGGCTCCTCATTTTCATTCCGACCGCGATCAGCCTGCGGCAACAGGCCGCAGCCTTCGATCTCTCAAAGCTCGAGAAGATGGAATCGGCCAGCGTGATCGTCGATCGCAACAACAAGATCTTCGGCCAGATCTACGTCGAGAACCGCGAGACTGTCCCCTACGACCAGCTGCCCTCTAATCTCGTCAACGCCATCATCGCGACGGAGGATAACAAGTTCTACCAGCATCACGGCTACGATCTCCTCGGGATCATGCGCGCCGCGATCAAGAACGCGGTCGCTGGTCATGTGCGGCAGGGGGCGAGCACGATCACTCAGCAGCTCGCGCGAAACAGTTTCGAGCTCAAAGGCAAAACGTTTCGGCGCAAGCTGCTCGAGATGTTCGTGGCGCGCCGGATCGAGGATAATTTCTCCAAGCAAAAGATCATGGAGCTCTACCTCAACCGGATTTATTTCGGCGGCGGGCTCTACGGTGCGGAAGCCGCAGCGCGAGGTTATTTCGATAAACCGGCCCGCGAAATGTCCCTCGCCGAAAGCGCCACCCTGGCCGGGTTGGTCAAAAGCCCAAACAAGCTCTCGCCCTGGTCAGACCGCGAAGCCTCGCGCGAGGCGCGCAACTTCGTCCTCACCCGGATGGAGGAACTCGAATTCATCAACCACGAGCGAATGACCGAAGCGCAGGCGGCCGAATTGGCCATCGGCAACCGGCAGAATGCGCGCGGCCAGAATTACGCGATCGATTACATCCGCCAGCAGGTGATCGCGGCGGTCGGTTGGGATCGCGCGATGAGTGATGGGTTCCGGATCCACACCACGATCGACGCCGGGATGCAGAACACCGCCGAAAAATCCCTCCGCGCCCAGCTCGACGCCGCCGAGGAAACGCCCGATTACGATCACCAGACCTACGCCCAGTATGTCGCCCTCCTGCAGGAGCGGCGGAAAACTGCGCCTAACAATAAGTCGGCAGCGCCGCCCGCGCCGGAATATCTGCAAGGCGCGGTCATTGCGCTCGACAACCGCACCGGCGGCATCCTTGCCCTCGTCGGCGGCCGCGATTTCGAGCATAACGAATACAACCGCGCGCTCCAGGCGCGCCGCCCGCCGGGCACCGCGATCGTTCCTTTTGTTTACGCGGCCGCTTTTGCCAAAGGGCTCTATCCCGGGTCGCTCGTGGAGGATTCTGCGCTCGACAACCGCACCGTCATGATCGGCGGCACGACCGGCATTCTGGGCGAATGGGGCCCGGAAAGCGCCGACAACCGCTACGAGGGGCAGATCACCGCGCGGGAAGCGCTCTCCAAATCCAAGAACGGCGCGGCCGTCCGGATCGGCACGAACGCCGGCCTCGACGCAGTGACCCAGCTCGTCCACAACGCGGGAGTCGAGAGCAAATTGCGTCCCTACCCGGCCACCTTCCTCGGGAGCAGCGTGATCACGTTGGCCGAGCTGGCGCGCGCCTACACCATTTTCCCTAACGCCGGCTGGCGGGCGGACGCGCCGCATATCCTCGACCGGATCGAAGACAAGGAAGGCCAGATTGTCTGGCAAACTGAACGCCGCCACCAGCGGGAACAGGTCATCAAACCCGAGATCGCGTTCGAAATCACCTCGTGTCTCACCGAAGCGCTGACGGAAGGGACCGGGCAGGTGGCTTACCAAAAGTATGGTCTGGAAAAATTCCCTGCCGCCGGTAAGACCGGCACCGCCTACGATTTCACCGACGCGCTTTTCGTCGGTTACGACTCCGCCATCACCTGCGCGGTCTGGGCCGGCTTCGACAAGCCGGAGCGGATTTATCGCGGCGCCTTTGGCAGAGTGATCGCGCTTCCCGCCTGGGTCGACGTGATGAACGCCTCCACTACGCGTTACGCGCCCCAGCCCTTCACCATGCCGCCGGGATTACGCAGGGTTGAGATTTGCTCCAAATCCGGCCTGCTCGCAACGGACAAATGCTACGAAGACGTGCAGAGCGCGAGCGGCGCGATCGTGAAACGCCGTACCAGCTATTTTGAGCTGGCCACCGCCGAACAAATGCCGGCCGATGCCTGCGACGTGCACACCGATTCGGTGCGCACCCAGCTGGTGAAAAAGTTTGAGAACAGTCAATGGCCCCGCGCCGCCCTCGCGATCGACACCAACGAAGTCGTGCCGGTGACCGTGCAAGGGCCGACCCTGCTGGCGGAAGACGACCCCTATGACGCGATCGGTTCCACCTTCAAACCGAAAACGTTCGCGGCCGCGGGGGGTCATTCCGAGCCCGGTCTCGATCCCGATAAACCGGTCAAGCGCGCCATCCCGGTGACGCCGACAGACGACAACACGATTGAGGTGCGCCGCGCCTTGCCCGTGCGGCCGATCGACGAATCCGGCCGGGAGCCGCTCATCCAAAACGAACCGCCGGCGCCGCTCGATTTCAGTGACGACCACTGACGGCGCCGGGCGCGGCTTCCGCCTCACGGTCTTGAACGCCGGGGGGCGCGACCGGGAGCAGGATTTTTCAAACGGGATCAACGGGCCTAACGACAAGGAACATGCCCCAGTCAATTTCCATGGGTATGCGGCCTGCACCGGCGGCGCCTTCCAGCGCGACGTGAACCGCGCGCTGGCGGCCGGCCAGCCCGTCCTCCTTCTCCTGCGCGGAGATTTTTGGCAGGCAGAACGCGCCCTCGTTGCGCTCCAGCGCAAAGGCCTGCCAGTCGTAGTTTCCTTCAAAGAAACCGGCCTGCATCAGATCGCGCGCCAGCTCGACAGCCCAAAACGCGCGGCCCGCTTCCGGGCCATCGTCGAGGCGGCCGATGGCTGCCTGGCCGCGACTCCCGAGACGCTAAAGTTCTATCGCACTGGGACCTTCGTTCCAACGCCCTATCCGCTGCACGACCCCCGCTGGGATTTGTCGCGACCGTGGTCAGAGCGCTCGGGGATTTTCGTCGGCACCCGCGAATGGGACGTTCCCTCCCGCCGGCATCTCGCGGCCCTCGTCCTGGCGCTGGAGCTGAAGTCGCCCGTCACGGTCTTCGACGACAATCCGCGCCGCTGCCGCAAACGGTTGGAGGCGCTCGGCCTTTCGTTAGGCTCGCTCCGCATCCTCCCGCGCCGCCTTCCTTACCGGGATTACCTGGCCGAGATGTCCCGCCATAAAATCGTCCTGCAGGCCGATACCAGCGCAGTGCCGGGTCAGGTGGCGGGCGACGCGCTCCTCTGCCGCATGCCCTGCGTCGGGGGCGACGGGGCGATCGATCGGATCGGCTTTCCCGCGACCTCCGGTTTTGGTCGGTCGTTAGGCGAATTGAATGCGCTGGCGCTCCGCCTGCTGCAGGACCCCAATTTTTATGCGGAGATCACCGCCGAGTCACAGGCGCGAGCGCGCGAACGGCTAGGATTCGAGCCCGTGGCAAAACGCCTGAGCGATCTCTTCCGCAGTTTGAAATTGTAGGGCGGGCGCTCCGCCTGCCGCGGCTCTGAATCAGGGCAGGCGGAGCGCCAGCCTTACAATTTAAGCGCCTCGACGTACAAATCCTCCAGCCTGCGCGCCTGCGCCGCCTGTTCAAACTTCGACGCCACCGCCCGCGCGCCTTCCTCCGCGAGCCGGCCCAAATCCGCCGGTCGAGCTGTCCAATCGCGCAGCGCATCGGCCAGGGCCGGGGCGTCGCCTTCCGAAACCAAAACACCGCTTGTCCCGTCATCGATCGCTTCCGGGATCCCTCCATGCCGCGTGGCAAAAACGGGCAATCCGCTCGCCATCGCTTCCAGCATCGCGTTCGGCACGCCTTCCTGGTTCCCGTCCCGCCCGAGTTTGCTCGGATGCAGAAAAATATGCGCCCGGTAAAATTCTTCCCGCAGCTGAGCCTGCGACAGGAAACCGGCAAAGCGCACCCGCTCCGTCACACCGAGCTCATCGGCCAGCGCGCGCAGGTCGCCCAGCATCGGTCCCTCGCCCGCGATCGTGAAGGTGGCGGCGGGAGATTTCTTTTGGAAAGCCGCGAAAGCGCGCAGGCTGGTGACAAATCCCTTTTTCTCGATCAAACGGCCCGCCTGCAAAAACTTCCACGCTCCGTCGTCAGGCCAGGTCCGCACTTGAAACGCGATTTCGGCGAGCGGAATCCCGGTGCGATGCAGCCGGATTTTCTCCCCCGGGCAGCCTAGTTGTGCCACGGCGCGCGCCAGCGATTCCGAGCGCACCAGGACGAGACGTGCCGCCGCGAGCATCTCTCGCGTGGCGCGGTGGTAGCGCGGCTTGTCGAGATCCACCAGCACATCCGCCCCATGAAACGAAACCACCGTCGGCTTCGACCATTGGCGTATCAGTGGCAGGAGATGCACCGCGATGTGCCCAAAATAGATGTGCAAAAGCCGGGCTCCATTTTCCGTGAGGATGCGCTCGATGCGCGCGACTTCACCCCGTCCCATCTGCCATGGCGCGTCGCGCAACTGGCGATACCAGATTCGCCGCAAGAAATGCGTCCACGGTTTTTCGACAACAAAGACTCGCTCAAAAGGGAACCGTTCCACCTCCTCGCGCTTCTGCGCGATAACGATCGGACGGAAGCGTTCGAGCGCCGTCATTTGCCGGTAGATGTGGAGCATCTCCGGCTTGAGAAAGGTTGCGCAATAACAGGCAACGACAGGCGGAGAGGGCTCGGGCACGCCTAACGTTCAACAATGGCGGGCGCCATTCAACTCCCCGCGTTTCGCGTTTCTTGCCGGGTGCGGCTGCGATCCGCTCGGACAACGAACGCTACAACATCTCGCGAACTAGAAATTCCAGGAGAAGAGCACGATGCCCTTTGGCTTTCCCGGATCCTTCGGATCGTGAGACACATGCTCCTGCGCATTGCCGTAACGCGCCGGCGCCGCCGGATTGATCAGCTGGATCGGGTTGCCCGTCCGGATTGCCACTTGCACAACTCCCTCTGTCGGCACGATTGGCGCCGCGGCCGGCGGTCTCGGCTTCGGGATAGTCGTCGTGACTTCGCCCGTGGCCATGTTGGTCGTCGTGGTCGTAGTCAGCTCGCCTTGTCCCTGTCCAAAAGCCACGCTCGTGGCGCCCGCCAGTAGAATGCTGAGAAATATTTTCTTCATAATGTTCTCCTGCGTCTTTGGGCCAGGACGCGCAATGGCTTGCTCGCGCACTTCCCTCACCCCACAATTATATATCGATGGACTACATTGAAAAGGCCGCACGCGTCCTTGATTTAGAAATTTCCGAACTGCAGCGGCTCCGGGGCAGACTGGGCGAAAGCTTCGTGCGCGCTGTCGATCTGATTAAGCAGACGGTCGAGGGACGAGGCAAGGTGATCGTCATCGGGGTCGGGAAGTCCGGCCATATCGGGAAAAAAATCGCGGCCACCCTCACCAGCACCGGGTCGCCCGCGGTCGTGCTCAATTCGCTCAACGCGCTCCACGGCGATCTCGGCGTGGTAGCGGATGGCGACGTTGTCCTGGCGCTGAGCTACAGCGGCGAGACGGATGAACTGGTCCGCATCCTGCCGGCGATTGGGCGTTTCCAGGTGGATGTGATCGCGATGTGCGGCGCGCCCGAGTCCACCCTGGGGCAGAATTGCGATGTCCTGCTCGACGTCAACGTGGAGCAGGAAGCCTGTCCCCTAAACCTTGCCCCGACCTCGAGCACCACCGTGATGCTCGCGCTCGGCGACGCTCTCGCCATGGTCCTGCTCGAGGCGCGCGGATTTCAAAAGGAGGACTTCGCCAAGTTCCATCCTGCCGGCATGGTGGGGCGCAGCCTGCTCCTGCGCGTTCATCAGATCATGCGGCCGCGCACCGCGCTCGCGCTCGTCCGGCCCGAGTCGAACATTCGCGCGGTCCTCGAACTGATGACCTCGCTCCGTGCCGGCGCCGCCGTAATCGCGGGAGCGGATGACCAGTTGCTTGGGATTTTCACGCACGGCGATTTTGTGCGGCATTTCCAGACCGATCCGCGCGTCGGGGAGCGGCTCGTGGCGGATCTGATGACGATCAACCCCGTCGTGGTGCACCAGGACAAGCTGGCGGTGGAAGTGCTTAACCTGCTGGAGCGCCACCGGATCGATGACCTCGTGGTGGTCGACGACCGCGGCGTGCCAGTCGGGATTGTCGATTCACAGGACCTGACCAAGTTGAAGTTGTTGTAGCAGGAGCAGCGGTGTGCAACCGCTGAGGGCGCTTTCAAAGCGCCCCTCCTTGTCATTCTCTCAACTCTCAACTAAGAACTCTCAACTCTTATGGCAGCCGCAAACGATCTCCGCAAAGGAATGGCAATCAAATACAATGGCAACACCGCCATCGTCCTCGAGGTGCATCACCGCACCCCGGGCAACCTGCGCGCGTTCGTCCAGGCCATCATTCGCTACATCAACACCGGCAAAAGCGCTGATGTCCGCTTCGGTTCGACCGACAAAGTGGAGCTGGTCGATATCTCGCGCACGACGCTCGAGTTCAGCTACAAGGACAACACCGGGTTCCATTTCATGGATCCCAGTTCCTACGAGACGATCACCCTGCAGGAAAGCCTGCTCTCCGAGGCAAAGGATTATCTGGTCGAGAACCTGCCGGTCGAAGTGTTGTTCACCGAGGGCCGCCCGGTCCAGGTGGAATTGCCATCGTCGGTCCAGCTCAAGGTGGTCGAGGCGCCGGAAGGCCTGCGCGGCGACACCGCGAGCAACGTGACCAAGCCGGCCGTGCTCGAGACTGGGAAAACCGTCAACGTCCCGCTCTTCATCCACGAAGGCGAGAAGATCAAAATCGATACCCGCACGGGCACCTACATGGGCCGCGCCTGACGAATGGCAGCGCCGCGCGGCCTTCGGCGATCATCCCGGCGCGAGCCCACGCGCCGCCGCGTCACGATAGCGCCCTACGCCGCCCCGATTCGCCGCCGAAATCCACCGGCCGCGCAGCTGATGGTCCCGACGAAGTGGGTCAAGTTCATCGTCGCCCTCTTCCTCCTGCCGGCCTGCGCGCTCCTCAGCCAGACCTTCTTTACCTCCTTCGCCCGGGCCACCGTCGCGGAACGTCTCTGGGCTGGCGAAGAGTTCTGGTTCTTTTCGTTAGGCGCAGTGCTCTGGCTGATAGCCTTCTTCGGGCTGCCGCGCCCGATCGTGCTCTACGTTTTCGGGCACGAACTGACCCATGCGCTCTGGGTCTGGATGATGGGTGGCAGGGTCAGCCGCTTCCGCGTCGGCCGCGACGGCGGTCATATCCTGACTGATAAAAACAACTTCCTCATCGCGCTCGCGCCCTATTTTTTTCCGCTCTACAGCATCCTGGTCATCGCGCTCTACGGTGGGCTCAGCCTGTTTTTCAACTTACAGCCTTACGGCCGGCTCCTTTACGCGCTGGTCGGTGCGACCTGGGCCTTCCATCTCACCTTTACCTGCTGGATGATCCCGAAGAACCAGACCGACCTGAGCGACAACGGGACGATTTTCTCCCTCGTCGTGATCTACCTGATCAATCTGCTCCTGCTCAGCCTGATGCTGGTCATCGCCTCGCCGCGCATCACCTTTGCCAGCTTCGGAACTGATATCGTGCGCAACATGGCGAATATGTCGCACAGCGTCGTGATGTTCTGCGATCGCTTCGGCCGCGGAGCCTGACGGCGATCAGCTGAGAACTGTGAACGGGAGCCGCGCCAACGCGCGCGCCAGCGGCAGGGTGGAATCGTGCCCGGCGAAAGTGTCTCCCGTGAACAAGTCGCGGCTTTCGCCCCAGCCCTCTGGCAGCTCCACCGCCGTGTCGCGCCACTTCTCGCCGATGGGCGGAAATCCGACCTTCAGGCTCAGGCGGGGCGCGATCACCACGATCGATTTTCCCGCCGCGGCCCGGGCGAAGGCGATGCAGCAATCAGAGAACTCGCCCCGCACGTTGAGCGGTGTGTAATTCCCCGTGCGAAAGATGGCCGCGTTCTCCCGCCGAAAAATGAGCATGCGCTGCGTGAGGAAGAGTTTAATCCGCCCATCTGGCCAAGCGCCTAACAAATCTTCCGGGTTCGCTCCGCCTAACGATTCCAGCATCTGCCGGCGGAGCTCGTAATCAACCGGGTGCCGGTTGTCCGGGTCGACCAGGCTGAAATCCCAGATCTCGTTCCCCTGGTAGATATCCGGCACACCGGGCGCGGTAAGCTTGAGCAGCGTCTGCGCGAGCGAGTTGACCGCGCCGGCCCGGGCGACCTCTTCCGCCAGCGGGATGAAGCTCTCGAGAAAACGGTTGCGGGGCGATGGGTCGAGGATCTTCGCGATGAAATCGGCTACCGCGGTGTCCCAGGCTTCGTTAGGCTGGACCCAGCTTGTGTTCAGCTTGGCCTCCTTCATCGCCTTCGCCATGTAAACCTGAATCCGCGCGACGTATTCACTCTGCGCCTCGCTGCTCAACTCGCGGAACGGAGCGAGCGGCCAGGAACCGAGCAGCGTCTGGTAGAGCAGATATTCCTCGTTCCCATCGGGCGCCTCGCTTTCCTCGACCGCTCGCTTCCAGCGCCGGTTCAGAGTGCGCCATTTGCCTAACGAGCGGCGCCACTGCTCCGGCATTTCCGAGATCACCGCCATCCGGGCGCGCACGTCCTCGCTCCGCTTGGTGTCGTGCGTCGAGCTGGCGAGGAGGGTGGCTGGCCACTCTTCCTGGCGCTCGCGGTTGTGCTGATGAAAGCCCTCCACGCTCAGCCCAAACCGCTGCGGTTCGCCCCCGACCTCGTTCAGCGCGGCCAGCCGGTTGTAGATATAAAACGCCGTATCCTCCAGCCCCTTCGCCATGATCGGGCCGGTCGTTTGCTGGAATTTCAGGACGAAATGGACGTGCTTTTCGCGCGCCGCGTCGTCCAGGTTTTCCGGGAAACGGAAGAGCAAAATGTCGCGCAGGAAATTGAAAACCGATTCTTCCAGGGCGGGATTGCGACGCTTCGCCGAGGCCACGGCCCGCTCGATCACGGCCCGATCGGCTTCGCTGACCGGCCGCCCGGGCGCGAGATAGGTCCGGTAAACCGGGAAACAGGCGATCGTTTCGCGCACCGCCATGGTGAGGGCGTCGAGGGTGTAATCCCGGTACCAGCGATTTTCCTCCGAGATCCGATCAAACATCGCGCCGAGCACGTTGATGTCGTTGGCCAGCGAGAGGCGCATGACGAGCCGTTTCTTCGCGTAAACGAGATGCCCGAAGTGGAGGCTGTGTCCGATGAACTTGTGAAACGTGCCCGTGATCGCGCGCTCCGCCGCGCCGTCAACCAGCACGCCAATCGCGTCGTTCATGAAATCGTAGCCGGTCGTGCCATGGACTGGCCAGTCCGTCCGCAGTTGCTCGGCACCGCTCAGGATCTTCTCGACCACGAGATAGATGGCACAACCGCGCTCCGGCAGCGGCTGACCAAGCGCCTCCGCCGCGCGCCGCTGCAGCTTCTCGAAGTATTCGTTAGGCAAATAGAGCCCGTCCGGGTGATCGATCCGCAGACCGGTCACCGCGCCGGTGCGGACAAACTCGAGGAGAAGCCGATGCGCCTCATCGAAGACTTCCGGTAATTCCATCCGGATCGCAGCGAGATCGTTGATGTCGAAGAAGCGCCGGTAATTGATTTCCTCGGCCGCGACTCGCCAAAAGGCGAGGCGATAGGCCTGGTCGGTCAGGAGCGCGTCGAGCGCATCGAAACTGCGCGGATCGCCCGGGGTGCCATTGATGATGGCGAGCGCTTTCTCGATCGCTTCCTGGACGGCAGGCGCTTCCTCGCAACGCCGTTCCAATCGGCGCTTAATTATTTCCTTCTCACGCGCCCGTTCCGCGATGCGCTCCGGATCGGTCTCGCTACGCCGGGGCAAATACTCCAGCGCGGTCAGGATGCTCTGAAGCTCGGCATAGAAATCCTCCTCCTTGTGGGCGTGCAGCTGATCGAGCGCGATCTGGAGGACGTGCCGGTAAGTTCCCGGCGCGATCGGAAATTCATGGTCGAAATAGCGAAGGAAGAAACGGCCCTTCTCGAGATGAACCCGAAGCTCGCCGCGCTCCAGGACGCGTCCGTATTGATCGCCCAGGATCGGGATCAGGACCTTGTCGCGCAGATCGGACTTCAGCGGTTGCCAGTCGATATCGAAATAGGGCGCGTACTCGGAGCTGGGACCGTTCTCCAGCACATCGGCCCACCAGAGATTCTGCGGCTCGCCGATGCCCATGTGATTCGGGACGAAATCGAGCACCTGACCCATCCCGCGGCTCTGCAATTCGGCAACCCAGGCATCGTACTCTTCACACGAGCCGATCGCGTCATTCAGCTTGTTGTGGTCGGTGATGTCGTAGCCGTGCAGGCTTTCCGCGCGCGCCTGGAAATAGGGCGACGCGTAACAGTCACTGATTCCGAGCGAGTCGAGATAAGGCACGATGGCGCGCGCCTGCGCAAAGGTGAAAGTGCGATTAAACTGGAGGCGGTAGGTGGAGCTGGGAATGCGAGGGTGCGACTGACTCACGGGAGGAGGAACTTAGACAGGATTTACAGGATGAACAGGATTGGGGATCCTGAAAGGCCGCGGGCTAACGAGCGATCTACATCTTTTCCGGCAGTTGGATCCCGAGAAGATCGAGGCCGCGGCGCAAGGTGCGCGCGGTGAGTTCGCAAAGGGCGAGGCGGGTCGCGCGTGCCGTTTCCTCTGCTTTCAAGACCGGGCAGGCCTCGTAGAAAGCATGAAACGCATTGGCCAGCTCGAAGAGGTAATTGGCGAGCAGGTTCGGCCGGAAATCGTTCAGCACCTGCGGCACGGTCTCGGCGAACTGCGCCAGGCGCCTGGCCAGGTTCAGCTCGGCGGGTTCGGTCAGGCTTAATTCGTTAGGCGCAACGAATTCCGTCCCGGCCTTACGAAAAATCGAGCGGATTCGCACATAGGCGTTCTGCAGGTAGGGCGCGGTGTTGCCCTGGAACGAGAGCATCCGGTCCCAGGAAAAGACGTAATCGGTCATCCGATACTGCGAGAGATCGGCGTATTTAACCGCCGCGATTCCGATCGTGCGTGCGATCTGATCCTTCTCGGTTTGGTCCAGGTCGGGATTCTTCTCCTCGACGATCTTTTGCGCGCGGACGACCGCTTCGTCGAGCACATCGCGCAACGGCACGTTGTCGCCGGAGCGGGTTTTCATCAGCTTGCGATCCTCGCCGAGGATGCTGCCGTGGGTGATGTGGCGGAAATCCGTCGTAAAACCTTCGCGCCGCGCGATCTCGAAGATTTGCTTGAAATGCAGTTGCTGCGGCGCGCCGGTCACGATCCAGATCGTGTCGGCGCCCAGGTCGTGCACGCGATAATCGATCGTCGCGATATCGGTCGTCGCGTAATTAAATCCGCCGTCGCTCTTCTGGATGATGCAGGGCCGTTCCGCCAACTCGGGGATATCGCGGAAGAAGACGCAGATTGCCCCTTCGCTCTCCTCAGCCAAGCCAGATTTTTTCAGTCGTTTGACAACGCCGGGCAGACGCTCGTTATAGAAGCTCTCGCCCCGCTGGATGTCGTAGTGGACGTCGAGAATTTCGTAGGCGGCCTCGAATTCCTTCATCGAGAGGCCGACGCATTCGTTCCATATGCGCAGGTTCTCCGCATCGCCGGCTTGGAGCTTGACGAGCTCGTTGCGGCAGGCCTCGCGCACGGCGGGATCACTCTTGCTCAGGTCGTTGGCCGTCTTGTAAATCCGGACCAGCTCTGCGATCGGGTCGCGTGCGAGTGCGGCGCGATCGAGCAGGTGTTTCCAGCCGTATATCACCATCCCAAACTGCGTCCCCCAGTCGCCGATGTGATTGTCGCGGATCACAACGTGCCCGAGGAATTTGGCGATCCGCGCCAGGGTGTCACCGAGGACGTTGCTGCGAATATGACCGACGTGCATCGGCTTGGCGACGTTAGGAGAACCAAAGTCGATCACGATTCGACGCTGGGTTTCGGCCAGGGGCACGCCGAGGCGCTCGTCCTGCAAAAGCTGCGCCGTGTGGGTCGCGAGCGCCTCGGGTTGGAGCGAGAAGTTGATGAAACCCGCCCCGGCAATGGTGGGCGGTTCCGACCATTCCGCGACCTCGAGGTGCTCGATGATTTTCTGGGCGAGGGCGCGCGGGTTTTCGCCGCGCTGCTTGGCGAGGATGAGCGCGGCGTTTGTCTGGTAATCGCCGAAACGGGCATCAGTCGCGGGCACGACTTCAGCCGAGGCGGGGAGACCGGCCGCCGCCAGCGCATGGGAAAGCGCACGAGTCAGAAGCGACTGAAAGGTGTCCATAATCGAGCCCGAAGAATAGTCAGCCTTTGAGTCCTGTCATGCCGGGCCTGCGTAGCGGCCCGCACACTTTCGCAACGACGCAGCGACGACCGTTACTTCTGCGCGCGTTCCTGGAAGACCGCCAGGATCTCTTCTTTTGTGCCGGCAGCAGCGAGGCTCTCGCGGACAGACCGATCGTTCAAGAACTTCGCAATCGAGGCCAAGGTGCGGAGGTGGGTTTGGAACTGGTTCTTCGGCACAACGAAGAGGACGACGAACTTGACCGGCGCATTGTCGAGCGCGTCGAACTCGATCCCCTCCGAGGACCGGCCAAACGCCGCGACCACCTCGGTCACCGCCTCGGATGAGGCATGCGGAATGGCGATCCCGAATCCAATGCCGGTGCTCATTGTCTCCTCGCGCTGCTTCAGCCCGGCGAGAATGCCTTCACGACTGTCGGGATCGATCTTTTTTTGAGCCACGAGGAGATCGATCAGCTCGACGATGGCAGGCCAACGCTCGGTTGCCTTCATCGCCGGAATGATCTGCTCAGACGATAAAAGGCTGGCCAGGGACATGCAGAATTCTCCGAGTGGAGCGGGAAGCTTAGCGTCCGTGCCTGGGATGACAAGGGGGAAGGTGCGGACATTCCAATGCGCGCGAAAGATCGCGGCGGACCCGGCCAGGCGAGCTTCCCGGCGGAAAGCCCTAG
>JBDTOL010000071.1:0-15342 GCA_039933235.1 Spartobacteria bacterium
TTGAAAATCAGCCGGGCGTCCTCTCGAAAACGGGAGGACGCTCGTTGCTTTCAGGACCCACGCAACTTCTCCACAACCGCTTCGAGCATGGAGCAACTCCCCAACACCGCACCACCCACCACCAGTTTGACGGAACAATTTCGCGCCTTCTGCGCACAACAGTGGCCGCGTTATTTTTTCCTTGCTGTCCTAGGATTTATGGTGCGATTCCCCGGACTGCAGGGGGAGATGGTTTGGGATGATTCGTTCCTCATCCGCGAAAATCCATTCATCAAGAGTCCGCTCCTTATTTTCGAAGCGTTTCGCCACTATCTCTTTCTCGATTCCTTCTCAGCGCATTACCGGCCGGTGCAAAACCTTTCCTTCATGGTCGATTATTTTTTTTGGAACGGGAACACCTACGGCTTTCATCTGACGAATGTGCTGCTTCATCTTGGAAGCGGTCTTCTCCTCTATCGATTGCTCGAGGAATTGTTCGCCTCGCTCCGCCGCGCCCATGTGACCATGGTGAAGGACCATACTTCGTCCGCGGCGGCGTTTTTCGTCTCTCTGGTCTGGATTGTACATCCGGTGCATAGCGCAGCGATCGATTACATCTCCGGGCGCGCCGACAGCCTCGCCTTCCTTTTCGCCTGCGCCGGCTGGTTGCTTTTCCTCCGCGGACGGCATTCCTCTCGCCTGCCCGCACAAATCGTATGTTACGCGTTGGCCGCCTTTTCCGGCCTGCTTGCACTCTGCTCGCGCGAGATCGCTTTGGTCTGGTTTGCGATTTTCTTCCTCCATCTCCTGGTCTTTGAAAGAAGCACCAGTCGAAGAGCATTGATCATCACCATCGCGTGCAGCCTTACCGTAATCGCAATCTACGGCGGCCTCCGCGCCTTGCCCGGAGAACGGGCCGCTGTCGCGCCAACCCATGGCTGGCCCGCACCGATGCGGGCGACGCTCATGGGCCGTGCCTTGGGCGATTACACCCGCTTGATGCTTTTCCCTTCCAACCTTCATATGGAGCGTACGGTCGTGGAACCCAGGAACTATTTGAGCCTTAAAGAGTGGAGCCAATCCGCCGGCACAGAATATCTATCGGTTCTGGGACTCTTCGCCTGCGCCGCACTGGCCTACGGTTGCGCAAGAGCGGGCATTGGCCAGCGGACCCGCGTCTTCGGCGCGAGTTGGTTCGTGCTGGGGTTTTTGCCGATCTCTAATTTGATCGAATTGAACGCTACGGTGGCGGAACACTGGCTGTATCTGCCAAGCGCGGGTCTCCTGATTTTTCTCGCCGGCTGCGCTTTGGATCTGTCGGTAAATCACCGCAGGCTGTCGATCGCGTGCGTTTGCTGCGCGGTCGCAGCTTTGAGCATCCGCAGCGCGGTGCGGAGCAGCGACTGGGCAACGGAGGAGATTTTCTATCAACGAACGCTTGCGGCGGGCGGACAAAGCACGCGGATCCTCGGAAATCTTGGACAGGTATACGCAAACCGAGGCGAGTATGCGAAAGCGGAAGCGATTTTCCGCGACGTGCTGCGGATAACTCCGGACTATCCCATGGCGCGTAACAACCTTGCAGAAGTCCTCGTCCGCCAGGGCCGCAAACAAGAGGCGGAAGCAATCCTTGCCTCCACCACCCGGGCGACTGAGACGACGCGAAAGGAATATCCGAGGACCTGGATCGCCGTGCTCAATCTTGCCTTGTCTCATCGTCGCGACAAAGACGATGCGGGCGCCCTGGCGATCGCAGAGAAGGCGCGACGGGATTATCCGGGCATCTGGGAAATCATTTCTTTCGAATCGGAAGTGCTCCGCGAAACCAAGGGACCGGCCGCCGCCATTCCGCTGCTCAAGGCATACGCCGAGCACAACTGGTGGCATTACGCTGCCTACCTTGCCATGGGCCGCCTATATGCCGAGAAAGGTGAAATTGCCCAGGCCGAGGCTGCGCTCCGCCATGCCAGTTGGCTCGATCTGCACGATGCAGCTGCGCTTAGCCTCATGGCACAGATTTGCGTTCGCACGAACCGCCTTGACGAAGCTTATGCTGCGCAAACCCGCGCAGTAGCTCGCCAACCTGACGAGCCTCGCCAGTACACTCTGCTTTCCCATATCCTCGAGAAACTAGGACGGCCTGCGGAAGCGCAGATCGCGCGGACGAAGGTTTCGCAACTACGAACGCTCGCAGTTGCTCAAACTCCATAACATCCTTCCAACAGCCCTAGGCAGATTCCGCGGTTGGCACATTCTCCGCGTCATACCACGGCCGGTTCGTCGCAAATAGACGCCCGCTTCACATTCGCCACTTCAAGGAATTGGTGCGATCGGCGTTGCCTGAAACTAAGCATGCAGGAGCGGCTTTGGTTGACAGATATGCCTCCGCCGTTACCGTCGGCGGCGCGAGCCGGAGGCCAATGTCTGCGCGAATTTTTACTGATAAAGACGTCCGACTCGGACCGCTGCTGGAAAAGACCTGCGCGATCGTCGGCTACGGCGCGCAGGGAAGGGCGCACGCCCTCAACTTGCGCGACAGCGGCATCCGCGTCGTCGTTGCTCTGCTCCCAAAGAGCCGTTCGCGCGCGATCGCCCGCCGCGACGGCCTTCGTGTCACGACGACTGCCGCGGCAGTCCGTCGCGCTGACCTGATCTTCCTCGCGCTTCCCGATGTGAAGATGGCCGAAGTTTACGAGACAGATATTGCACCGAACCTGCGGGCCGGTCAGACCCTTCTCTTTGCTCACGGCTTCGCGATTCATTACCGCACCATCATTCCGCCCAAAGACGTCGACGTGATCATGGTCGCTCCGAAAGGGCTCGGCCCCATGGTGCGCAGCCAGTTTGAAAAGGGGCGCGGTATCCCGTGCGTCATCGCGATCCAGCACGACGCGAGCGGCCAGGCGCGCCAGATCGCGCTAGCTTATGCCAAAGCCATCGGGGGGACGCGAGCCGGCGTGATCGAAACCAGTTTCCAAGAGGAAACCGAGGCGGATCTATTCGCTGAGCAAGCCGTCTTGTGCGGCGGCATGAGCGCGCTTGTCCAAGCCGGTTTTGACGTCCTGGTGGAGGCTGGCTATCAACCGGAAGTAGCCTATTTCGAATGCCTGCACGAGCTAAAATTCATTGTCGATCTGATGCATCGACGGGGGATCAGCGGAATGCGCCAGCGAATCTCGGAGACCGCCAAGTGGGGCGACATTTCAGTTGGACCGCGGATCATCGACGCGTCGGTCAAGGACCGGATGCGAAAGGTGCTGGGAGAGATTGAGCGGGGGAAGTTCGCGAAAGATTGGCTGCGGGAAGCCGCAACCGGGAAGAAGCGTTACCAGCGGCTGCTGGACCGTGCAGCGCAGCACCAGATCGAACAAGTCGGCCAGCGCCTGCGCGATCGGATGCCTTGGTTCAACGAAAAATCCTAGGCGATCCGGAGGTGCCGCTGAAGCCGCACCCGGACTCTTACCGATCCTCAGTTCTACGCTCCGCCTAACGATTAATGGTTTGGCCCCGACCGATGATCTGCACCGGTGAGGGAGTCGTCACGATTCCACCGATCACATAATTGATCGGCCTCGGGATGGCGGACGCTGAGGTCAGGACAAAGACCCTGATCGTTTTCTGCGCGGACATTTCCTGCGCCATGTGCGGCTGCGTCGTCTCCCGATAGGTCACCGGGCCGGCGTTGGCTGAGGCACACAGCATGGATCCGAAGGCGACTGCCCCGGATAGCAGAAACAAGCCGCGCAGATGGAACCACCTGCTTCTTGTTTTCATACCTCTATTGTCGTCCCCAAGTGCCACGGAGCAAGCTTATTCGTCGGACTTTTAAACCGACAATATCGGCTATTCGTCCCAGAGAAAATGCTCGAGTCGCAACTGCGTGAGGCGCGCTTTGGCTTCATCGCTCCGCGGCCCGCCTACCGCCGCCAGCTTGCGATAGACCGCGACGGCGGATTTCCAGTCGCTCATTTCCTCGAGCAGCCGCGCCGCGTTGAAGCCGGCTTTGTAAAACCAAAAGAACTCATGTTCTCGATCGGAGCGCATGCCGTCCTCGATCACGCCATAGTATGTCGTTAGGGCAGCAGCCGTGTCGTTTAACTTCTCGAGCGCTTTCCCTTTCTTGAACTCCGCCTGGTTCCGCCAATGAGCCGGGACACCCGGATCGGTCGCAAGGCGTTCGTAGAATTCCACGGCCTGCCGATAATTTTGCGGATCGTCCGTTCCCATTTCATACAGAATGTCCCCTTTCCCGCAGAGCGCCTCCCTCCGCTCGGCCGGTTTGGCGTCATTTTTCAGCACCTCATCGTAAAGGGCGAGGGCTTCCCGGTTCTTCCCGAGTCGCCGCTCGATCGCCGCCTCTTCATTGCGCGCAGCCCACTTCAGGTCGCCCTCCAGTTTTACCACCTGGTCGAGCAGCGCGAGCGCATGGTCGAGCGAGCCAGCCCCCATGCTAGAGGTCGCGCTGCGCGCGGCAAAAAAGAGCGCCTTCTCGGCCAGCGGCGCCTCGGGTTTTTGTTGCACGAGCATCTCAAACTGGGTCTGAGCGTTGGCGAAATCGCCGCGCCGAAAATAGGCCTCGGCCAACTTCATCCGCACCTCCGCGGCGAAACGAGAGTTGGGATATTGTTGCAGAAACTTATTTGCGGCCGCGACGACCGCCGCGTCGTCGGCCGAGGGACTGGCATCCGCGATCCAGATCTCCAGATAGTCGGCCCGCTCCAGCGCCGCGGCGGTCGGATTACTCTGCCGCGCCCGCGCCAGGTCCTCGCGCGCCACCTCCAGGTTTGGTTTCGGCGCGTGGAAAGCCAGTTCGGCCAAGGTAACCCACGCTTCCGAGACACGCGGGCTTTGCGAAAAATCCCGGATGAACTTCCGGAAAGTCGCTTCCGCCTCGGGCTTCCCTTGTGCTGCCTGCACGGCGCCCTCCTCCAGAAGCAGGTCCCCCTGCACCGTTTCCTTGGCGGGATCGTTGCTGATCTTGCGATAATCAGCCGCATACTCATGCGCGCGATCGAGCCGCAACCAGCTGAGCGCGGCGTTGAAAAGGGCCTCGCCCGCCAGCGAGGGAGCGCGCTGCGCCAGTTCTTCGAAACCCGACGCGGCTTTTTCCAGTTCGCCGCTCCGGTAGTTCGCTTCCGCGATCAGCCAGTCGGCTTGGGCCCGCAAAACCGGCGTCGGATTCTGCCGCCGGGCCGCCTCCGCGGCCTTGAGAGTTTCCGTCCAATTTCCTTTCGCGAGATGCAGGCGGGCCAATTCCAGGTGGGCCTCGCCTAACGACGGTAGACGCACCGGGCTGTCGCGCAGTTGCGTGAGGAGCGCGACCGCCTTTTCCACGTCGCCGGCCCGTAACCGGCTCCGGGCCAGATACCACTGCGCCAGGGCCTGGCGCGGCTGGGCCGGGTCGCGCAACCATCGCTCCAGCTCGTGCGTCGAGGGCTTGCGTTCCATCCGGTAGAGCTGATCGAGCCAGAAAAAGACCGCGGGCAAGGCGGTGTCGTCAGGATGATGCTCGATGAATTCCTCGAGCGCGTCGTCACCGTCTTCCGGCGTCTTCGCCCGCAGGTGAGCATCGGCCAGTGTGAAAAGTGTCGCCAGCAAGAGCCGGTGCGAAACGCCTTCAGGCCGTTTCAGAATCACATTCAGTGTTTCAATCGCTCGCTCGAGATGCCCCTGCGCAAGGTTGAGCCGGCCGAGTAGGAAACGCCGTTCATTGCGCTCCAGCGCCTGCTGCGGCTTCGTCTCGCGCAGGAGACGATCGGCCGCTGCCAGGTTCCCTTCCTCGAGGAACAATTGCGCCTCGGCTAACTTCGCCCGCGTCGTCCACCGCGGGGCGCTTTCCAGCGATTGCAACACGCGCCGGGCCTCTTCTTTCTGCCCGAGCGCGCGCAGCGCCTCCGCCTGGCCGAAGGCCGCCTCGTCCCGCCAGGTAGAACTCTTGTCCGCCGCAACCCGGGCGTAGAGCGGCAGCGCGGCCGACCAGCGCTCGAGCCCGGCCTGCGCCTGGGCCTGCCAAAAGATCGCTTTGGCGTCACTCGCCAGATCAGGAAGAGTGAAGAGTTCGAGCGCTTCATCGAGGCGTCCGGCCCGCACCAGCGCCTCGGCCAGCTTTCGTCGGGCCGCCGCCTGCTCGGGGGCCGCTGGGTTCTGCGCCAGGAAATCCTGCAGGCGCACGATCGCCACTTCCGGCACGCCTTCCGCGAGCGGCGCGAACGCCTTTTGCAGTTCGGGCGTATCCTCTCCCCGCGCCCCGTTGCCTAACGAAAGCAGGAGCACTCCCGCGATGGCAAAAAGGGCTTGTCTCATTTGCCTAACAACGGTCTTAAAAACCGGCCCGTATGACTGTCGGAAACCTGTGCGATCTCCTCCGGGGTGCCGGCCGCTAGGAGCCGCCCGCCGCTCTCGCCGCCCTCCGGTCCGAGGTCGATCACCCAGTCGGCACATTTGATCATCTCGAGGTTGTGTTCGATCACGACCAGCGTATTCCCGGCGTCGCGCAGTTTCATCAGGACCTGCAGGAGTTTTTCGATATCGGCAAAATGCAGGCCGGTGGTCGGTTCGTCGAGGATGTAGAGGGTGCGGCCGGTCGCTTTCTTGGCCAGCTCGCTGGCCAGTTTCACCCGTTGCGCTTCACCGCCGGAGAGGGTCGTCCCCGCCTGTCCGAGCCGCAGGTAGCCCAGCCCGACATCCTGCAGCGCGCTCAGCTTGTCGGCCACGGTCGGCACGTTGCGAAAAAACCGGGACGCTTCATCCACGGTCATTTCCAGCACGTCGGCGATGTTCTTTCCCTTGTACGTAATCTCGAGCGTCTCGCGATTGTAGCGTTTGCCCTGGCAGACTTCGCAGACGGCGTAGGCGTCCGCCAAAAAATGCATCTCGATCTTGATCAACCCGTCGCCCTGGCAGTTTTCGCAGCGGCCGCCTTTAACGTTGAAGCTGAAACGGCCCGCGCTGTAGCCGCGAATCCGCGCGGCGGGCAACTGGCTGAAGAGCTCGCGAATCGGCGTGAAAGCCCCGGTGTAGGTGACCGGATTGGAGCGCGGGGTGCGGCCGATCGCGCTCTGGTCGATAATGATCGCCTTGTCGATCTGATCCAGCCCACGCAGGGCCCGGTGCTCCCCTGGTTTGTCCTTGGAATTGTAGAAATGACGGAAAAGAGCGCGGCGTAGAATATCGTCCACCAAAGTCGATTTCCCGCTCCCGGAAACACCCGTGACACAGGTGAGACAGCCTAACGGAAAGGCGGCGTCGACGTTTTTTAGATTGTTCTCGGTCGCCCCGAGGATGGTGAGCCAGCCTTCGGAATCGCTGATTGCTGACTGCTGATTGTTGATTGAGCGCGGCGCCGTGCGATGCCGCGGGATAGCTATCTTCGAACGGCCAGAAAGGTAGGCGGCGGTCGGAGAATTCCTCGCCTTGAGCACTTCCTCGAGCGTGCCCTCGGCTACGATCTCGCCTCCGCGCGGCCCGGCATCGGGACCGAGATCGAGGATATGATCGGCTGCGCGGATTGTCTCTTCGTCGTGCTCGACCACGATGACGGAATTACCCAGATCCCGGAGCCGGCGCAGCGTGCCGATGAGGCGCGCGTTGTCGCGCTGATGCAGCCCGATGCTCGGCTCGTCGAGGACGTAGAGGACGCCAGCCAGGCCCGATCCAATCTGGGTCGCGAGCCGGATCCGCTGCGCTTCGCCGCCGGAAAGGGTGCCGCTCTCGCGATTGAGGGTGAGATAATCGAGCCCGACCTCGAGGAGGAACGCGAGGCGGGAGGAGATTTCCTGCATGACCTCGGAAACAATCTCCCGCTGCGCCGCGGGCAGCTCCAGCGCCCTAACGAATCGAGCCGCCTCCTCGATCGTGAGTTCGCAGAACTGGTGAATGTTGAGCTCGCGACCGCTCTCGTCCTTTATCGTGACTGCCAGAATCTCCGGCTTCAGTCGCGCCCCGTAGCAGACCGCGCAGGGCGAGCGATTCATGAAGGCACGGATCCGGCTGCGGGTGAACTCGCTTTCGGTTTCCTCGTAGAGCCGCTGCAGCTGCGGGAGCAAACCCTCGAAGGGCCGGGCCGTCTTGGTCGCGGTGCGACCGTTGCCGCCGAAACTCATCTCAATCGGGCGGTCGCCGGTGCCGAAGTAGAGCGCTTCTTTGAATTTTTCGGGCAGATCCTCGAACGGAATATTGTCGGCGACGTCGAAATGTCGCACTAGGGCCGTCTGCAATCCTCGGTAGTAAGCCTGCATCCGTTTGGTCCCCCGCCGCCACGGCACGACCGCCCCCTCCGCGAGCGACTTCGTGCGATCGGTCACCATCAATTCCGGGTCGCAAACCAGCTGCGTCCCGAGGCCATGACAGGCCGGGCACGCGCCGAAGTGGCTGTTGAAGGAAAAATGCTTCGGGGTGAGCTGGCCTAACGAGAAGTTGGTGTCCGGGTTGCCGTAATCGGTCGAATAGCGAACTTCCTCCCAGCCTGCTTCGCCCCCGCCGCGCAGGACCACGATTCGGTTCTGTCCCCATTTAAGCGCCGTTTCGACTGAATCGGCCAGGCGCGTCCGGATTCCCTCGCGCACGACGAGTCGGTCAACCACTGCTTCGATCGTGTGGCGCTCGCCTTTTTTTAACCGGATCGGTTCGGGCCGGCCGAGCTCGATGATCTCGCCGTCGACCCGGACGCGCACGAAGCCTTCACGCTTCGTCTTCTCGATAACGTCGCGAAACTCGCCGCTCTCGTTTCGAATGAGCGGGGCGAGCAGGATGATCCGGGTCTCCGGATAGGTGAGAATCTGATCGACGATCTGCTGCGCCGTTTGTCGGAAAATCGGCTGCCCGGTGGCAGGATCGTGCGGCTGCCCGACGGCAGAAAAGAGGACGCGCAAATAATCGTATATCTCCGTCGTAGTCGCAATGATGGAGCGGGGATTGGTGCCAGAAGTGCGCTGCTCGATCGCGATCGCGGGCGAGAGGCCTTCGATGAAATCGACGTCCGGTTTTTCCATCTGATCGAGAAACTGGCGCGCGTAGGCCGAGAGACTCTCGACATAACGGCGCTGCCCTTCGGCGTAGAGCGTGTCGAAGGCGAGAGACGATTTTCCCGAGCCGCTCAGGCCGGTAATGACGACCAGTTTCTCCCTCGGAATCTCGACGTGGAGATTCTTTAGATTGTGCTGGCGTGCACCACTGATCTTGATACTCTTTGCAGGCATCGGGCGGGATTTGTCGAACCTTTTAGTCAAGCACACCCGGGTGTTTTCTCCAGAGAATTTGACTTCATCATGACCGAGCCCGTCAGCAGCATTCCACCGGAAGAGATCGCGCAGTTGCAGAAGAAATTTAGTGAAATCAAGCACTCGATTAACAACGCGCTCGCGGTCATGATGGCACTCTCGGAAATGTCGCAGCGCCGGCCCGATTACGCGGAAAAGCTGGCCACCACCGTGCTCTCAAAAGCGCCTCAGATCGTGACCAGCCTGCAGGAGTTCACGCAGGTGCTGAACGACAAGGCCGGGGCAAAGCCCTCCGCCTAACACGCCCACTTTGTTATCCCGATCCGACGCAGCGCGGAGAGGGACCTCACAATTGCAATAGGCGTTTTCTTGGCGCCGGAACGCGTGCATTCCAAGAGCGAGATCCTCGCCGTCTGCACAGCTTGAGATGACAACTTTCGCAGGCTCGTTGTTGCGAAGCTTACGCCAACAGCATTTCCGCGATCTCGACTGACGCTCTTGGTCGGCTGAGGCGGCTAATGTTCTCCGACCACTCCCGCCAGAGTGCTGCATCCCCGGCGAACGACCTTGCCACGGCCGCGATGATCGCCTGCGGGGTCGGCGCCACTACCCCGCAACGTTCGCTCTCAATCAAACGCGCGTTCCCTTCCTCCTGGCCCGGCACGATCTGGCTGACGATCATCGGGCATTTCGCCGCGATCGTTTCCTGCACCGTGGCGCCGCCGGCTTTGCTGATCAGAAGATGGCTTTCCAGCATCAGGCGCGGCAGTTGATCGCTCCAGCCGACGATCTCGAATTTGCGGCCCACTTCCGCCTTGATGTTTTCTACCGTCCGGCGTAACCCCTCGTCGCGACCCACCGTCACGGTCAACCGCACGTCCGGCAGCGCCACGAGGCCGCGAATGATCTCCGGCGCCGCGCGGCCGCCGGCGTTTATCATATAGAGAATCCGGCGTTCGCTGCCGGAGACGAGCGGCTGTCGCAGTTCGCCCAGCTCAGCAATTATCGGCGTAACCGGAAAGCCGGTCACGCGCACCTTCTCCTGCGGCACACCGGCTTGGACTAGGACGGCAGCGGTCGGTTCGTTTGGGACAAAAAACAAGTCCGTCGCGCTCCGATACCAGATGGCGTTCACCGTGATCGAGTCGGTCACGCAAATTATCCGTTGAAAAGCGGCCGGCGCGCCCTGCAGGATCGCCTCAAGCAGATAGGGGTAGCCGGGAAAAACCGAGATCACCGCGGTGGGCTGAAAGCGCACCAGTAACTGGCTTAATTTTCCCCTGGCCATGAAGAGCCAGCCCATTTGTGGCGCAAATTCCTGCCGGCCATCGAGCCAGCGATAGAACCGGCCCCAGGTGTCCGGCGCGCGATTGATCGTCGCGAGATAAGCGCGCCGCACCCAATCGTTCGCAAAGCCGTAGGTCTCGGCAAAAATGTCGTGCAGTTCGACCGCCGCCGCGCCCCCCGAGACGGCCGCGAGCCCGTCGCGGATCCCGCGGGCGGCGGCATTATGGCCTTCGCCAAAACCGGCGGTCAGGATCAGGATGCGTTTCTCCATTCGTTAGGCCAGGCCGTCGGCGGAGAGTTTAATGGCATTCCCCGGGCGGCAAAGTAAACTTCGCGTGACAATGAAATTTCTCCGCCTTACCGGCAGAGTCGTGCGCCGCCTCGTCTGGGAGACCGCGACCGACGAGACGCTCGGGCTATCCGCGCAGATGGCCTACCAGTTTCTCTTCACCCTCGCGCCCGGTCTCCTCTTTCTCTGGCATCTCCTGGGACTTTTCGGAACCGACCCCGCCACCCTGCACAAGATGCTGGGCGTGGTGCGCGCCTTTCTCCCACCCGATCCGAAGGTGCAGGAAATCCTCGATAGCGTTGTGGCCAATGTCATCGTGACCGGCAGCGGCGGCGCGCTCGCCACCGCGGGAATCATCCTCGGCATCTACCTCGGCACGATGTTCATCTCCACCATTTCGCACGCCCTCAGCCGCACCCACGGGATTACGGAAGATCGCAATTGGTGGTCCAAATACATCATCTCTCTCCTCCTCCTCTTCTGGTTTGGCATCACCATCCTGCTCGCTTTCAACATCACCGTTTTCGGAGAAACCATCGCCGGGATCGCCGAGGTCAATTTCCAGCTCGGCATCCCGCTCCAGAGCTGGGTCGCCGCGCTTAGCGTTCCCTTTACCGCCCTCGCTCTCGTCCTCCTCGCCCTCGCGCTCTATCTCCTTACGCCGGAGAATTATCTCACCATCCGCCAGGCCCTGCCGGGTGCGATCTTCTTCTCGGTCGGCTGGATGTCATTGACCAAGCTCTTCCAGTTCTACGTTGCCCGTTATGACCGTTACAATCCGACCTACCTGGCCCTCGCCTCCATTATCATGCTGCTGACCTGGATGTATCTGACCTGTCTCCTCTTATTGTTAGGCGGAAAACTCAACGCCATCCTGCGCCGCGAAAGCGAACGTGCCGCCGCGCGCGCCGAACACACCGCGGCCGAGAGCGAGCCGCAACCAGCCTGACCCTTTCGCACGCGCTTTGATCCGTCCGCGAAACATCTTCCGCTGGCAGCTCCTGCTCTGCGCCCTGCTCCTCGGCCTGGGACTGGCCGGCACCATGACGCGTGCAGAATTGACCGACGAAGAAAAGAGGCAGCTCTTCCTCAATTCGCGCGAGAAAATGCGCACCGTTCCCACCCCCACCCCGGAAGCGTCCGCCACTCCGCGCCGCAAACCGAAGCCGGCGGAGCGGCCGCCGGCCAAGAAAAAGAAGAAAGCGACACCCAAACCGACCGCGGAACCCGAGGAGGAAGAAACGCCGGCCCGCACCCCGCGCCCGAAAGAGGAAGAGACGCCCGTCCGCCGCGCCAAGACCGGCCAATCCACTCCCGCCCGCGCCGCCGCGGCCACCGCAGCGCCGGAGAAGAAAGAGGCTCCGGCACCTGAGGACAAGCCGGCCGAGGTCGTGGTCCAGAAATCCGGCTACCAGAAGCCGCGCGGCTTTTCCCTCCTTCCCTTCCATCTTTTCGGAAAACGCTACAAGTATCTGACTAAACCCGTCCAACGCGAAATCGATCGCGCCCCGGTGCTGCGCGAGCGCTGGCGCTTCATCATCGTGCACAACAGCGGCACCCGGCAGGGCAACGCCCGCATTTTCGATTACTACCACAAGAACGTGCGCCGGATGAAAAACGGGCTCGCCTACCATTTTGTCATCGGCAACGGCACCTCCTCCGGCAACGGCGAGATCGAAGTGGGCAATCGCTGGCGGCGACAGATCAATGGCGGCCATGTCCACAGTGATTACCTCAACAACATCTCGATTGGCATTTGCCTGGTGGGCGACTTTAACCGCGACCAGCCGACCCGGGCCCAGCTCGATTCCTGTGAGGAATTGATCCGCTACCTGCGCGATCGCTGCGGCAAAGTGGAGCGGCACAACATCCCGGTGCGCCCGCATCGTGAGATGAATCCGCCGCGCTGGGCCACCGACTGTCCTGGAGACGATTTTCCCTATCGCTGGTTCGGTCAGTTTCGTTAGGCAAGTCTTGCAGGGCTGGTTTTTTTGTCGCGCTTGCTATCCCTTTGACTTGTCCGATCGAGCCGACTCATGCAGGCTAAAAATGCCGTACGCAAGGCGTTCCTGCGGCGGCGACAATCACAATCCAAAGGAGGAGAAAGCATGTCGAAAAACACGATCATTTGCGCAGTTTGTGCGCTGTCACTTCTGGCGAGCTTCAACACGTTCGCCCAATGGTCGGCAGTCGATTCCGGCACGACCACTCAGCTGCGCGGCGTCCATCTACTCGATTCCGGGGTCGGTTACGTGGTGGGCGACGGCGGCACAATTCTCAAATCCATCGATTCCGGTGCGACCTGGAACGCGCTCGTCTCCGGAACAACCAGGACCCTCTATGATGTCCATTTTTTCGATGACGCAACCGGAGTGACGGTCGGCGATAATGGATTAATCCTGCGCACGATCGATGGCGGCACGAGCTGGCAAACCATGACCAGCGGCGTGCGCGACGGCCTTCGCTCTGTTTCCTTCAGCGGCGCGAACGGCATTTGCGGCGGCCTCTCCCAGGACATTCTCTACTCAAGCGACTCCGGCGCCACCTGGCAGGTCGCGCAAAAGGGCTTTTTCGGCGGCGGGTTTTTCGGCGCTCACATGCTGAGCCCCACCCTAGGATTTGTCGCCGGACAAAATTCGATTTTCCAGGGCTTCCTCGGCACGACCGTCAACGGCGGCGCGCACTGGTCTTTCGACACCTTTTATTTCAACGGCAACGAAGGCAATTGCGACGATGTATTCTTCTTCGATGGTGCCACCGGTGTCACTTCGGGCGTTCTCTTCGACGGCACGGGAGCTATCGCGCGCACGACGAACGGCGGGACGAGTTGGAACTCCATCATTTTTCCGAATGCTATGCAGGGCATCGATTTCCCGCAACCGGAGAGCGGCTTCGCGGTCGGCTTCGCCGGCACCGTTCTCCGTTCGCCCGACCTGGGGATCAGCTGGTCAGCGCAGACGAGCGGCACCTCCTTCGATCTCTTCGATGTGCACTTCGCGAGCGATGGCCTGACCGGACTGGCCGTTGGGGCGGCCGGCACGATCCTCCGCACAACCAATGGCGGACGGGAAGATGATCTCGAGCTGATCTCGGCGGCTACGCGCAAGGGAGGCTTCGAAATCGACCTGACGCTCGACGGACCGCCCGGGATCGAGTGCCGCAGCGGTGGCGCGAACGCCACCTTCAAACTGCAGCTGACCTTTAACCACGCCCTCACTGCGGTCGATGATGTTACCACTTCCTGCGGAACCGTCAGCCGCAGCACGATTGACGGGACCGATGCGCACCGGCTCCTCATCAATCTGGCCGGCGTCAACTGCAACGCGCAGGTGGTCACCGTGACGTTGAGCGGCGTGCACGATGAGGAGGGCAACACGCTCCCGTCCGTCGACCTGGAGATGGCGCTTTTACTCGGCGACGTCGATGGCAATGGCGTGGTCGATTACGCCGATATCGATGCGATCCGACTCGATCGCGGCCAGGCCACCGACAGCACAAACTTCCGCGAGGATTTAAACACGAGCGGCAAAATCGACTCGCCGGATTTCGCCATCGTCAAATCCGAGCGGGGCACGATGCTGCCTCCCTAACGGGCGAGCGACCGTGAGCAAAGCCTTTACCCGGGAAGAGAGTGACGGTCCCGATCTCCCGGACCTGCCGCCGCGCCCGTCGACACTGCCAGCGGGCACGCGCAACTACATTACCGCGGCCGGAGCAGAGCAACTGCGCGAGGAACTGCTGTATCTGACCGGTGAAAAGAGGCCGGCGCTCGTCGCCGCGGCGGGCGATCCCGAGGCGAAGCGGCAATTGGCCACGCTCGACCAACGCATCTATCAGCTCGAGCAAAGCCTGCAGTCGAGCGAGATCGTGCCGGCGCCGGAAGGCGAGGCGGAGGTGGTGCGCTTCGGCGCGACTGTCACGGTCCGCGAGAGCAACGGGGAAGAATCGACTTACCGCATCGTGGGCGCGGACGAGACGGACTTCGAGCGCGGTTGGGTGAGCTGGCTTTCGCCCATCGCCCGCGCCCTCCTCAACACGAAACTGGGTGGGCGCGTCCGGTTCAAATTCCCTTCGGGAGAAGAGGAACTGCAGGTCATGGCGATCCGGTACGAATAAGCATCGACATTGCACCGCCTCGCTCCTTCAATCGCGCGATGTATCGCTCTCTGCTCCACACCGTCCTGCTCGGCGCAATCATGGTTCCCGTCGTGATGGCACAGGAGCAAAAGCCGGCCGCGACGGCGGCGGGGAAATTCGACGTCGTGATCAGGAACGGTACGGTTTACGACGGGACCGGCGGTCCGGAACGGAAGACCGATGTGGCGTTGCGCGGCGATCGCATTGCGGGTCTCGGCGATTTCAAGAACGCCCCGGCTGGTCTGACGATCGATGCGGAGGGGCTCGCGGTCGCGCCCGGTTTCATCAACATGCTCTCGTGGTCCACCGAATCGCTCATCGCTGATGGCCGCTCGCAAAGCGAGATCCGACAGGGGGTGACGACCGAGATCATGGGCGAAGGCGAGTCGATGGGCCCGGTGAACGACCGGGTGCGGGAGAAAATGCTGCGCG
>JBDTOL010000072.1:0-46287 GCA_039933235.1 Spartobacteria bacterium
CGAAGAACGCGATGATCAAGCAATACACCAAGCTCTTCGCGATGGAAGGCGTGCGCCTGACCGTGACGAAGGATGCGTTGCGCGCCCTCGCCGCGCAGGCGGTGACGAAGGGGACCGGCGCGCGGGCGCTGCGTTCGATGCTGGAGCGAATCATGCTCGACATCATGTATGACGTCCCGAGTCGCGAAGACATCGCTGAGGTCACGATCAATCGCGCCGTAGTCGAAGGCAAAAAGGTCCCGCTCATTCGCAAGAAGCAGGACAAGGATGCCGCCTGACGCGGCGCGACAAGCAGGTGGCGCAGCGAGAGCGTCTGCGCGAATAGTGGCCGGTGCGAGTCGTCGTCATCAATACCGGCACCGAGATCCTGCTCGGTGAGGTGCTCAACACCCATCTCACCTTTATCGCGCGGGAGATTTTCCCGCTTGGATTGCGCGTCGACCGACAGATGTCCGTGCCCGACGGAATCGCGATCCGCGATGTTTTGCTCGAGAACTTCCCGCGGGCGGATGTTATTTTTGTCACGGGCGGCCTGGGCCCTACGACGGACGACCTGACCCGGGAGATCACGGCCGAGCTGCTGGAAAAGGAGCTGGTGCTCGATTCCGAGCTGGCCGAGGTCATCACGCGGCGGCTGCAGCGACGTGGCATACGATTGACCGATCGTATCCTGCGCCAGGCCCAGGTCCCGCAGGGCGCTCTCGTCTTGCCTAACGACAACGGAACCGCGCCCGGCCTCTACCTCGCGGCCAAGGGCGAGGGCCCGCATCTTTTTCTTCTTCCTGGTCCGCCGCGCGAGCTGCAGCCGATGTTTGCGCAATCCGTCGTGCCGATCCTGCAGCGGATCGTGCGGCAGGAGGAACCGTTGCTCTGTCACACCTATCGGATCGTCGGCATGGGGGAATCGTATGTCGAAGAAGCGATCGGCGCGGATCTGCTCGCTCTCAGCGGGATCGAGGTCGGCTACTGCGCGCGGATGGGCGAGGTCGATCTGCGGGTCCTCGGTTCGGCCATCGTGCTCGAGCAGGCGGACGCGATTGTGCAGGCGAAGTTGGCGACCTCGATCTTCAGCACGAGCGGCGAAAAGCTGGAGGAGGTTATCGTTAGGGAATTGGCTCAAAAGCGTGCCACCCTGGCCGTGGCGGAGTCGTGCACCGGAGGATTCCTCGCGCATCGGATAACGAATGTTCCCGGCGCCTCCGCCGTCTTCCTGGCCGGCTACGTCACCTACGCCAACGAAGCCAAAACTGCGGCGCTCGGGATCGACCCGACCACGATCGCGCGGGAGGGCGCAGTCAGCGAAACGGTCGCCCGCGGGATGGCCGAGGGAGCCCAAACAAAATCAGGCGCGACCTTCGCCCTCGCCACCACCGGAATCGCCGGGCCGGGCGGCGGGAGCGAGGCGAAACCGGTCGGGACAGCCTACGTCGCCCTCGCAGGGGGTGGCGAAACGATCGTCAGGCACCTTTTCTTTCCAAGCGATCGAGAGACGTTCAAACAACTCGCAACGCAAATGGCGCTCAACCTCCTGCGCGAGCGTCTCGCGGCAGTCTAATCGGCGACCACGACCGGGGTGCCGACCTTGACCTTGCTATAGAACATCTCCGCGGCCGCGCCCGGCATCCGGATGCAGCCGTGCGAGGCGGGATAGCCCGGCAGGAAACCGATGTGCATTCCGACCCCATCGTCCGTCAGGCGCATGAACCACGTCATCGGCGATCCGACGAAATGGGTGCCGCTCGGCGCCGAATCGATCTTGCTGCTCACCCCGCGGCGCACGACCCGCCCCGAGGAATCGACGAAATCGCCGTAGATGTTTGACCGGTGATCATTGTCCTTTTCCAGGATACGAAAGCTGCCCTGCGGCGTGGGCCGGGCGCGTTTCCCGGAAGAAATGGGCGAATCGATCACCACCTCGTCGCCCAGCATGAGGTAGGCGCGCTGTTTGGAGAGCGAAACGCGCACCCGGGAATTGTCGGGCGTCACTTGCTCCAGCAAACGGGGCGAAACGTTGATCGGTTCCTGCCGGTGGATGAGATCGCTCGCCTTCTTCATTGGGCGAGCGGCCCGCTGTGGGGGCGGGGTGGCGCGCTGGCGCGTCATCCGCAAGCCGGAGCGAGGAACCTGTGCCCCGATATCTCCCAGGACGAACACGCCGAGCAAGAGGAGGACCGAGATTTTTTTAAGTCGGATAATCACGAGGTCGGTGGAAGTGGCGGTGGATCAGGTGATCCCGATGCAAAATGAATAATTCAGCACCCGCTGGCAACGCGGAAATTGGCTCGCACCGTCGCACAGCAGCGATCCATGTGCCACTGCCATGGGAAAAGCGGCTTGAACCCGTCCATTGAAACTTCCCTAGATCCGTGAGCCCGGCGGCGCGGCCCGATGCCGTTGCTTTTGACCACGAGATTACATCGCCAGCACTGACAGGGTTTTCGGGGCGTCGCCGAGCACGATCTGAGTTGCCAGAATACGACCGTACCAGCACGTTTGCAGGTCGATGCCCCGACCAATGTCTCCCGGGGCAGGCGCCGCCGCAGGCAGATGGGCTCACTGTTCGTGTTTTGCGTGGCGGTCAGACGGAGATGACGCTCCGGGCCCACTACGGCGGTGGTGGCCTCGTGACTTTCGTCATTGTGCAGCGGCCGGAGCACGGAAAACTCTCCCATCTGCGGCTCCTCGGAGACAACCGCGCCACGATTCTCTATAAAAACGACGGAACTCAATCCGTCACGACCGACGCGTTTCGCTACGTCGCGAGAACGAGCAACGATCGCGTCTCCTCGCCGGCCGAAGTGCGTATATCCGTCGAGGAGCCTCCGCCGCACCTGCAGGCGCCGGCGCAGATCGTCTTCGAGCCAATCATGGCGGGAGACAGGCCGGTCGTCGGTTTAGCCTGGCTAATGAAGGTGGCGGAATCCTTGAGGGCAGCCTGACCGTTTCTTCTCCATGGCGCCTGGCCCAGACCCGGTATCGGATCGGGGCGGGAGAGACGCAGTCAATCGAGCTGCTTTTTCAGCCCGATGAAGGCCGCGCGTTTGTGGGACAGATCACGATCACTGGCGAGGGCGGTTCACAGGAGACGATCGCGCTGAAAGGCAGCGCGACTGCACCGGTCACAATCGAGCCGAACGAATTGCGCTTCGGCTCTTCTTCGGGCGAAGCGGCTCCGCGCTCCGCCTCCATCTCCCTCGCGAACCAAGCTGATTATCCGCTCACATTGACGTTCAAGAGCAGCCGGAATATCCAGCCGATCGAGGACGTGACGCTGGCGCCCCGCGAGACGAAGAGAATCCCGATCGTACTCGAAAACGGCGGGGCTGCCCTGCAGGAAGAGATCGTAGTGCAGGGAAGCGACTTTCGGGTGCGGCTGCCGGTCAGTGCGGAGCCTTTGGTGCCAAAACCCGCAGAGATAGCGCAGGCGCAGCAGTCTCCGCCCGTCGCACCGTCTTCGCCGGCGGCGACGGCCGTTGTCTCGCCACCTTCGGCGCAAACGGCCGTTCGGTCTCAGCCCGCTGCGCCGCCGTCTGGCGCTCCGCCGCCGAAGTCCTTGGTCGATCATTCCGTCTCGTTTCGTGTCCAAAGAGTGCCCGCTGCAGGCTGGGAATTGCATTGGGCCCTTCCCAAAGTCGCGCCGGCGAATTACCGCGTTGAGGAACGCTTTCTTTCGTTGAACGCCGCGGGCGAGCTGCAGGTGACCTGGCACGCTGTCGCCCAGGAAAATATCAGCGCGAGCGGGGGATCGGTGGTGGCGTAGATCCGCTCATTGGATCCGGACCGGCTCCATATGATGAAGGTCAGCGGCCTCGGGGCCGATGGGAGCACCCTCTGGGAATCCTCGATCGTCGCGCTCTCACCTCCGCCCGCTCCCGCGCGTGGAGGCGCCCGCTGGATGCTGGTGCTCGGCGTTATCCTCGTGGGGTTGGTTGTCTGGCGCTGGCGCGCGCAGCGACATTCCGCCTAACGATACGTCTCAACACGCTCTAGCCAGCCCGGCAGCCAGCGCTGCTCATTGTGCGTTGGTGGCGAATTCTTCACTCGCGCGCGAAGCACGCGCTCGGCCGAGTCGGCAAATTCGCTGAGGGGCGAGGCGCCGCTCGCGTTGGGCATCCCCTCGAGCACCTGCAAGAGGCCCCAGCCCTGCCCGCGATAGCGCTCTGTCGAGAGCACTCCCTCGCCCTTGAAATTCACGTAGTCGATCAGCGCGTAGCAGCCGTGCGCCCGGTTCGCGAGGTGGTTGAAATTTTGTTCCACCCGGTCGCGCGCCTCGGGGGGAGCGGTCGCGAGCATTTTCGGCAATGCGCCGCGGAGACGCTCGACCAGGAAATCGGCCTGCAGATCGATCGTGTCGGCCAGGAACCTCCGGAGTTGATTCATCTTTGTGCTTGACGCTGCGGCGAGGAATTCCGCCCGGGAATCCCAGGGGCAGGCGGCCCGTTTCTCTCCTAACAACAGGTCTGGCAGCTTCGCCCCGCGCTTCTGTACGTAGATGACAAAAGCCGGGAAACTCTCCTCGAACGGTCCGCGTGCACCCTTCGGATACCAGATGAAGTGCCCGATCCCGAGCGAGGCAAAATTTTCTCCGGCGTTCCAGGAGGTAAGGCCGGCCACGGTCCCGCCGCATTCGTTCTTCCAGACCTTGCGCCCGATGCGCATCGCTTCCTGGTGGGACAGAGAGAGACCGCCCAAAGCGGGCAGAGAAAACACGGCGAGGAGCCCGCTCACGAGGAGCGGCAGTTTTGCCTTTCGGCGGTCGCGGCTTCGGATTGCATTCCGGCCGCTTGACGCGAGCGCCATCACCGTGGATGGATTCAACGCGGCAGGCCGGGAATCGGACTGGCCGCATTTAAATTCAATGAACCATTTTATGAAAAAGTCGTTTGTCATTCTCGCTACTTCCATTGCGCTCGTTTCGTTTGCTTCTGCTGCTGAGACCGAACTGAAAGACCAGGCCAGCCCTACGCCAGCGGCGGCGGCGAGTGGTCCCTTTAAGGATCAAAAGGAAAAGGTCAGCTACAGCATCGGGCTCGATATTGGCACCACCCTGAAACGGCAGTTGATCGACGTCAATGCAGAGCTCTTGAACAAGGGGATCAAAGATGGATTGAGTGGCGCCAAGCCGATGATGGACGAGGAAGCAACAAAAGAAACGATGGCGACTTTCCAGAAGGACATGATGGCCAAGCAGGCCGCCGCGAAGAAGGCCACAGGCGAGAAGAACGATGTGGAAGGGAAGAAATTCCTGGAAGAAAACAAGAAGAAGGAAGGGGTTAAGACAACCGCTAGCGGCTTGCAATACAAGGCGCTCAAGGAAGGCAGCGGCAAAACTCCGAAAGCGACCGATTCGGTGAAGGTGAACTATCGCGGCACAACGATCGACGGGACCGAGTTCGACAGCTCGTACAAGCGCGGGCAACCCGCTACGTTCCCAGTCAATCGCGTGATCAAGGGCTGGACCGAAGCGCTGCAGCTGATGAAGGTTGGCTCCAAATATCAGGTCTTTGTGCCTGCGGATCTCGCCTACGGGGAACGTGGCGCGGGTTCCGATATCGGGCCGAATGCGGTTCTGATTTTCGACGTCGAGCTGCTCGACATCCCGCCGGAAGGCGCCAGCCCGGCGCCCAAGGATGCCACTTACGATTCGAGCCGACCTGCGGGCCAACCCGGTGCGGCCATCGCGCCAAAGCCGGCCGCGCCGAAGCCCGCGGCCACATCGCCTGCGCCCACGGCGAAGCCCTAGTGTAAAAGTTAATCTCCGCCGGCGCCTCCCACAGGTGGGGGCGTCTACAGGCCGGGGATCGTTAGGCGCGGCGCGTCGCTCCAGAGATCTTCCAGGCTGTAGAAGTCGCGTTTCTCGGTGTGGAAGACGTGCACGATGACCTGCAGGTAATCGAGCACGATCCATTGGCTGGTCGGGAAACCATCGACCGCGGCCGGTCGCACCTCGTGCTCCTCGCGCAGACTCCCCTCGATCTCACCCGCGATCGCTTTGAGATGCGGCTCCGATGTCCCGGAGCAGATGACGAAGAAATCCGTGAAGGTCGAGATTTCGCGCAGGTCGAGGACCACGATGGCTTCGGCCTTCTTATCGGAGGCAAGTTTCGCGCAGGTTTTCGCTAGCTCTTCGGATTCGATGGGTTTGTTCTTCCTTGGTAAAGCTGCTCCCGGCGAATGATTCGCTCGACAGCTTCCGGCACGAGATACCGAATCGACTGGCCGCTGGCAACCCGATTTCTGATCGTCGTCGCCGAAATGTCGATCCTCCGACGAATAGCCGGATAGGGATATTTAACCTGCACTCGAGATCGGTCGAGGACGACGAACTGGACCAGGTCGCGCAAATCCTCGAAGCGATGCCAGCTCTCCAACTTCGCCAGGTTGTCTTCGCCAATGAGAAAGACGAGCTCCGCGTCCGGCAGCTCGGCGCGCAATTGTTCGATCGTCTCGACCGCGTAGGAAGGCGGCGGCCGATCAATCTCGAGGCGCGCCGCCGAAAAACCGGGCTCACCCGCGATCGCGTCGCTCAACATCTCCCAGCGCGCGGCGGCGGGTGCGGGCGGGCAGTCGGGCTTGTGCGGCGATTGCGCGGCCGGGATAAAAATCACCTCCGCGAGCCCGAGCGTCTCGAGCGCTTCGCGGGCCAGAATGAGATGGCCGTGGTGGATCGGATCGAAACTCCCGCCGTAGATGCCGATCTTCTTCAAGTGCGTCAGTAGAGCAGGTATTTCGCGCGGGTGCGTCGAAATTCTTGCTCGTTAGGCCGCCATCCCGCCACGATGCTGCGGGGCGAATCTCCTTCCCGCACCTGGGCCCGGATGAAGGTGCCACCGCAGACTTTGTAGAAAATGTCGAGCTTGCTCGCGCTGGTGCGGCGGAAGAGATCCGGGCGGAGCAGCCGATTCATCTCCGCCAGCATGTAAATGTTGAGCCCGGTCAGGTTGGTCCGCGCCTCGGGCGAGATTGTCAGGCTGCTGCCCTGGACGCCATCGCCGCGGTAAGGCTGGAACTCGACCCCGGGCGTGTCGATGCCGCGCAGGTAGCGGGTAAAGCTGGCCGCGTCGAGCCCGCGCGCGCCGATGCTCTGGAACGGCCGCGGCCCCGGGACGCCGGTCTCCGGACCGCTCAGCTCGCCGACGAGCCCCGTCGCGATGTAATAAAGAGGCGAGTCCGCCCGCGGAATGTTCGGCGAGCTCGCGATCCAGCGGAGGCCCGTATCCTGCCAGGTCATCCCGCGCCGCCAGCCGCGCATCTGCACCACCGTCAGGTCGCACGGCGTGGCGATGTACTGTCGTCCATTCACCATCCGGGCCAGCTCGCCCACCGTCAGCCCATGCACATAGGGGATGGGAAACTCGCTCACGAACGAGCGCCAGCGCGGCTCAACCGAGGGACCTTCTACCCGCAGGCCGCCCACCGGGTTTGGCCGATCGAGGACGACGAACGGAATCCTATTTTCGCCCGCGGCCTCCATGCAGCGGCCCATCGTGCTGATATATGTGTAGCTGCGGCAGCCGATATCCTGCAGGTCGAAGACGAGCACGTCGATCCCGCGCAGCATCTCGGGCGTTGGCTTCCGCGTCGGGCCGTAGAGCGAGTGCGCTATTACGCCGGTCAGCGGGTCGCGCCGGCTCTTCACGTAGCGACCGGCTTTCTCCGTCCCGTCGAGCCCATGCTCGGGCGTAAAGAGTGCAACGAGGTTGCAATGCTTCTTCAAGAGCAGGCGCGTTTTCGTGCCGGCGGAGTTCACGCCTGTTTGATTCGTGATCAACCCGACCCGTTTGCCCTGGAGGAGCGAATAATCATGGCCCGCCAGGACATCGATCCCGAGCTCGACTGCCTCTACACTGCTCACGCTAAGCGCGAGGACGATTAGCTTAACGATCCATTTTTTGTTTCGCGCGGGTGCCATCGATTCTAAGGTCCGACGTTATGGAGAGCGCTTCACCCGGTCAACTGATCCTCACCGGTGTGCCCGGAAAAGAGATCGATCGCGAGACTGCGGCTCTCTTCCGCAAAGTGCAGCCGGGCGGGTTCATCATCTTCGGGCGCAACATCGAGAGCGCGGTGCAGCTGCGAAAACTGATCGACGACCTGCGCGACCTGAGCGCGATCGAGCCGATCATCACGATTGACCAGGAAGGCGGGCGCGTTTCCCGCCTCCGCCTGATCGGGAGCGAGCCGCCTAACGCCCAGCAACTGCGCGAGAAAGGCGATCTCAATCTCGTCCGGCGGCACGGCCAGCTGACCGGTCGACTGTTGCGTCTTTTTGGGTTCAACCTCGACCTTTGCCCGGTGCTCGATATCTCCTTCGACGATGAGGCCGACAACTCGCTCCGCGGCCGCTGCTACGGACGCGACGTCGAGGAGGTCGTCCGGCTGGCCGGAGCCTTCAACGACGCGATACATGGCGAGGGGATCGCGAGTTGCGGCAAGCATTTTCCCGGTTACTCCGCCGCCACCGTCGACGCCCATCACGACCTCCCGCTTATCGACCGGACTCGGGCCGAGCTGGACGCAAATGAGCTGGCCGTCTTTCGCCAATTCGCCGACCGCGTCGATAGCATGATGATCTGTCACGGATGGTATCCATGCCTTGAGCCGGAGAAAACCGCCGCTTCTCTTTCCCGCGGCGTCGTTACGGATCTCCTCCGCGGGGAGCTTGGCTTCGAAGGCTTGATCATGACCGACGATCTCGACATGGGCGCGATCCTTAATGAATACGGCTTCGAAGAAACGATTCGGCGCGCGATTGGCGCCGGGAACGATCTCGCCATGATCTGCCACCGAGTCCCTGCCATCGAGGAAGCGCTCGGCTATATGGAGAAATTACCGGCGGACCAACTCGAACGCGCACTGAACAGCATCGCTCGTTGCAAAGCCGGTCTCGCTCCGCCTAACGACTTTTCGGAAGCAGCTTTTACCTCGCTCAATGACGAAATCTGGGACCTGCGTGTCGCCGTCCTGGGCGAAGTGCACGCGAGAGAACTGAGCGTGGAGGATGGAAAACGCTCCCCGGTAGAAACTTACTGAGGCCGGATCCCAGTGATAATATGCGCGGGCGAGTCGAAAACGACCTGACCATCCGCGGTAACGTATCGCTCCAGAGCGCTCTCCGCTTCGGCAAGTATGCGTTGAATCTGCTCCTCTTCCAGCACAACGCCCATCACCGGTAACCAGCCTCTCAAGTCGGCTTCGACCATCATTTCTTATGCTGGGGAATCGCGCCGTCCCGTTTTGCGACGTGATGACCGGCGAGGCGACTCCTGCTCTTTCAAATAACTGCGTCAGTTCCTCGCGGTTTCCCAGGACAAAGGGTGCCCGCAGCGCATCAGCTGCACGCGGCCCGGCATCCGCTCCAGGATCGCTAGCTCGATCGGATAAGCGGGAGATCTATCGAGCGAGTCCCATACGGCCACCGCCAGCCGCCCTTTGGAGCAAGCACCCGCATCATCTCGCGCAGAGCTTGGAGTCGATCCGTGAAAAACATTAGACCGAACTGACTCGCCTCCGCATCGAAGATCTGATCTGGAAAAGAAAGTGCTTCGGCCGTGCTCTCCCGCCATTCCACTGCCGGTGCCAGCCGCTCGGCTACCCCCAGCGTGCCGGGGCCAGGATCTACCCCCGCAACGGAGCCTGTAGGTCCTACGCGCGTCGCGGCCTCGCGCGCCAGGACGCCGGTGCCACACACGACGTCCATGACTCGATCACCCGATCTGACCTTGATCGCGTCCAGCACGCGAGCCGCCCACTGTTGGAAAAGCGCCGGCACATGCAGCTCTTCATAGGCCGTCGCGGCTGCAATTTGTTCCTGAGTGGCGTGCCGACTCATTCAATCTCTCCTCTCCATCTCACCCAACAAATTCAGTTCCCTGGCGGAAGCGTCAACTTCCGCCGGGCCAAAACCCTAGAGACCGGCCTTAAGGAGATAAAGCCAGTTACCGGCCAGTAGCGCGATGATGGCGACGCGGGCAAGGAGCTTTTCGGAGCAGCTGAAGTGGCCGAGGCGGAAGCGGTGTGTGCGCGTAGTGAGAACGAGGATGGCGTAGAGATCGAAGATCATAATTCCGCAAATTGCGAGGAAGGCGAGGGGGTTGAAGAGGAAAGCGGCGGCGAAGTGACCGTGAAGAAATTGCCAGGCCGAGCGAGTGGCGCCGCAGGTGAGGCAGGGTAGCCCGGTAAAGGAGTGAAAGGCGCATCGCGGAGTTGGGAGATGGGCGCTCAACCAAACGGCCAGCGCGAGAAAGGTGCCTAACGACACCAGGAGCCAGAGCAGTTCGTGATCGATCTCCTGCGGTGCGAGTTGGCGACGGGAAACCTGCATCCCCCTCGATCAATGATGGCCGGTGAGCGCGCCAAGGGTTCCAAACATGACAGCGAGAACGAACCCACCGCCGCAGCAGATAATCACCGGTAGAAAGACCGCGAGCGCCGCTTTGCTCGTCGTCGTTTCATGCGCCCTGGCCAGGCCGATGCATTCCACCACGAGGCACCAGATGCCGGCGATCGCACCGCCGCAGACCGGCACGATCATCAGCGGATAGGTCGACCCGACCGAGTAACAGAGGACCCGCAGCGTTGTCTCGTAACTCCTTTTCGCGCCGCCGACCAGCATGAGACAGAGATGGACGATCCCCGCCCCGATGAAGAGTCCGATGACGAGAAAGATTGGGAATAAGACGAGAGCAAAAACACCGCCTATGCCAAACCCGATCATCCCGCCGATCCCATCGCGCCCTCCCATCATGCCAAACGAACTGAGGAAAAGGCTGAAGATAAAGTAGCAGAGCCAGCCCACGCTGCCGCCGATCACGGCGTAGATGAGCGGTTCGCCCAGACCGCCCTCCGGTTTCATGGCCGAGAAAGCGGCCGTGGGTTTGAGCAGAACGAGCTTGAGCGTCTCGAAAAAGGCGGTTACAAAACCGAGCTCACCGCGGCGATCCCAGGGCAGACCGTTCTGCGAGACGAGCGCGCTGGCTTCGGTCGCGGTCGCGGTCGCAGCGCCCGCGGCCGTGTCGGCGGGAAACTGTGCGAGGGGCAGCCAGGTGGGCATCCCTTCGTGCCAAAAAAGATCGGTCGGAAGGAAGCGACCGTTTTGCAGGCCCTCTCTGATTTCGTCCTCGGTAAAGACCCCGAGCTTCGTTTCGCCGCGATTGACTTGGATGTTGGCCATAGCCCGCGTTTTAGCGGGCGGCCAGCGACGCGTCAATCACCGATCCATCAAGATGTTATTCGCTCCCGAGCATGGTGGAGTGGTTAATGGAAAGGGATCGCTGAGCTCCTGCAGTTGCCTGCTCTGATCCTTCACCGATTGCGTGGGCCTGTCGATCGCCTGCTGCTCTGCGATGAAAAAGCCGTCACAATTCAAAATTCCTGAGGCCTCAGGCGCGGGAAAGCTTTTCGCGGCCATGCGGACTGCTCAGATCGAGGATTGGGCCGAGCGGGACGAGGCGCGTGGGATTGACCGCTTCGTGCGTCATGTAGTAGTGACGTTTGATGTGGTCGAAGTCGACTGTGTCGGCGATGCCTGGCTGCTGGTAGAGGTCGGCGAGATAACCTTGCAGGCTGGGGTAATCGAGGATGCGGCGCATGCTGCACTTGAAGTGGATGTAATAAACGACGTCGAAGCGGATGAGGGTGCAGAAGAGGCGCCAGTCAGTCTCGACGATGCGGTCGCCGAAGAGGTAGCGGTTTTTCGTTAGGCGCGATTCCAGTTCGGCGAGTGCCGCGAAGAGGATTCGGGCGGCGCGCTCGTAGGTTGGCTGGCGGGTAGCAAAGCCGGCGCGGTAAACGCCTTTGTTCACTTTCTCGTAGATGAATTTGGAAAGTTTTGCCTGCTTCTCCGCGATGTCGTTAGGGAATAGGTCCGCCTGCCGCGTGGCGAGCCGACGAAACGCGTCGTGGAACATCCGGCAGATGTCGTCCTCGAAGTTGTTGACGATGCGGCGCGTTTGTTTGTCCCAGAGAACGGGAACGGTGACGCGGCCGTCGAAGCCTGGATCGGTCGCTCGTTAGGCTTCGGCGAGAAAGGAGAAACCATTCACCGGATCGTGGCTGTATCCTGGCCCGTCGCGAAATGCCCAGCCGCGCTCGTCCCGTACCGGATCGACCACGGTCATCCCGCAGGCCCTGCAGTTGCCCGATCCGGGGATGCGGGGGAAGGGGTCGCTCAGTGGCCGTCGACGCGTACTTTAGCGAGGACGCGCATATTGCAGCTGCGAGTCCCTCGTCGTCCTTCGACGACTCGGGATGACGAGGAAAGGGAAGGCGACGGCTACTCTCGTCCTCGCCTACGGATCGCGAATTCACTTTTGGGGAAAGCGATTAACGGAAAGGAATGTGATGTCGTGCCGCGATTCTTTTTCCAACGCGAGGTCGGCGCAGATCTCTCCGATAACGGGCGCGAACTTGAAGCCGTGGCCGGAAAAGCCGCCGCACAAAATGATCCGGGGATGGGCAGGATGCCGATCGACGACGAAGTGACCGTCCGGAGTCAGAGTGTAGAGGCAAGCCTTGGCCCCGCGCAAACAGGTGGCCGCACCGGGCATCCAGCCGTCCATCGCGCGCACGACCGGTGCGATGTCGCGTGAATGATCGATTTCGCGTTTGACGTGGTTCGCGTCGGTCAGGTCGCCGTGTGAATGGAACGCGGCTTTCACGCCGTCTCCGAGGTCGGGGAAACCGTAGAGCGGCGCAGGCAGACCTTTGCGATCGAGCAGGAAGGGCGGGAAATCTGGCGCGTTGTAGGCGGCGGAAGCGGAGTCAAACCAGGCCTGAACGTTGCGCTGTACCAGAATCCGAACCCCAAGCTGCTCGAGTGCCTCCTTAAACCATCCCCCTAACGACAGGACGAGTGCACCGCAGGTGATCGTGCTGTCGTCCTCCAGTCGCAGCACGAAACCATCCTTCGTCGCCTCCCAGTGCCTTACTGGGAGATCAAAAAGGAACTGCGCACCGGCGGCTTCGGCGACGGCAAGGTGGGCCGCATTAGAACGCTCCGGATCCAGCACACCGCCATCCGGTTCGAAGACTCCGACTTCCTCGTCGAGCACGCGCAACATCGGATAGCGCGAGCGGATCTCGCGTGCGGTGAGCGCTGTGAAGGGCAAGGAATGCTGATGCGCCGCTTTCGTCGCGCCGGCGATGATCTCGCAATCTTGCTCGCCAACCATAAGGAGACCGGTGAGACGCAGGAGTTCTGTTCCAGTTTCCCGTTCCAGTTCGCGCCACAGATCATAGGAACGAAGCAGCAGGGGGACGTAGGCGGGATCTTCAAAGTAGGCTTTGCGAATCATCCGGCTACGACTGGCCGAGGAGCCGAGATCATGACCCCGACCAAATTGTTCCAGGCCGATGACGGATGCGCCGCGCCGGGCGCAATGCGCGACGGTGGCGCTGCCCATCGCTCCGAGGCCGACTACCGCGACGTCATACCTCATCTGCGACTATTGCCCCGTCGCGAGGGTTTTGCCAACACCCCGCACCGGCGGAACGAATGCCCGCTTGCGCGAAGGCGCCGCGAGAGAAGCGGGGGCTAGTCCCAATTCATGAAGTCGATCTCACCGGTACGCGCCGGGGGCCGCTTCTCATGTGGGCGAGCGTTTCCCTCGCCTCCCTTCACATCCTTCTTCGGCTTGAGATCGCGCAGTTCCCGCACCCTCTTTTTCTCTGGGGCCTCCGGGTTGTCCTTTTCGTCCGCCATGGGTCGTTCCGGTTATTCTTCCTGTCTGCGAAAAACTCTGCCTAACGTGCGACTCGCTGATTGCTTTTTGAGGCGCTCGCAAGTGTGTTCAATTTGGAAGGGCCAAGTCGAGCAGAATCATCTGTCGCTGCTCTCTGAAAACGCCGAGCGGAATTCCAGGGATCCGAGATTGGTCTGCGCTCGTCCCCACCTTAAGGATGAGCGCGAGCATGAAGATGCTAGCCTTGGAAAGCCCGGGTAGCGTGCCGCGGTTCCGCAGTCGAAGCGATGGGCGGAAGGGCCGTCCGGCGCAAGACCAGCGGGTTGTGCGCCATGTTTCTGAGGGCGGGCAGGCGAAGCGAGCTTGGTTTGAACGAGGCAATCTTGTCGTAAATCATGACGCTCCCGCAGAAGAGGGCGGTGACGGGCAACGCAAAGAGCCAAAAGAGACAGCTTGCGACGATGAGCAGAGGCTCGAGCAGGGTGGCGTGAGCGGGCGCGGCCGAATTTTCGGTCAGAGTTGGGTATGCAAAAGTGGTGGTCATTGGGAATTCCTCAGGGTTTACGTGCGCTAGGTCTATAACGACTATAAATAATAGCAGCTTCCATGCCTCCGTGGGAGGAAGCCCTGCCTGTGACGCAGGACGAGCGGCGACCCGGCCGCCCTACAATCCCCATGGCCGGGATTTGATTCCGGAAGTCTGGGCGAGCCGCCGGGGAGGGATACCGACAGATGTTACCCAACGTCTTCCTTCCCGTCACAAAGCTGTAACAAAACGGCCCCAAGGGTTGAGTTCGCCCGATTGGGCATCCGCCTTTCGGATAACCATTGAGAAGCCAGTGACAGGATCCTCCCGGGGATCTTACCAATCATGCATTCGCCCTACTCTGATGATTAACGAAATTGGTCAGCCGACGCCTTCTCGACGTGCGCGGAAACTGGCCCGGCCTCGACGACCGAAACGGTCCAAGCCGCAACCTCCCCCGGCCGATGATCCCGCTCCCTTGCCCGCCGGCGGGACGATGGCACGGACAAAAAGGTTGATTATGGCCGCGGTGCGCGTGTGGGAACTAAAGCGCGGATTCCATTAACGATTCTCACGCACGTCGCAAAACCGGCTAAATCTGGAGCGCAGGTTGTCAGGGCGCGAGGCTCGCGCAGAATTCCGTTGGCCATTTCCTTTATTGCGGATCGCTCGAACGGCGGAAGATTCGTTAATGAACAGACCAATTCTTCTTCCATCGTTGTTTCTTCTCCTCGGTGCCTGCTTAGCTCTTGCGCAAACACCGTCGCCTACGTTCGACTTCAGTCCCACCGGGATCAGCGGTGTGATCTCGATCAGCCCGATCCAGGGAGGACCGACGCGGCAGGAGACACCCGACGCGAAGCCGCTCTCCGAGATGGCGTTCGAGGTGAAACAGGGCAGCCGCGAAATCAAGATCTTTCGGACCGATGACTCCGGGCACTTCCGGGTCGAGCTGGCTCCCGGGCACTACACCATCGTGCGGAAAGATTGGAAGGCGGCAGTCGGCTCCTACGGACCTTTTGAAGTGGAGGTCGCTAAGGGAAAAATGACGAACGTCGAATGGAAATGCGACTCCGGATTGCGCTAGCTCCGGATTGCTGGCGCCCCGCATCCGGCTTCGGATCTCTGCCTTTCCCGCGGCGAGGCATTCGTTAATCCACTTCGGGTGTCTGACAAGAGGCAAGAGCCACACCGATGGCAGCCTCCGCCAGGTAAACAGCACGCGCGGTCTTCGGATGATCCGCGAGCTCTTCCGTGGCAGCACGGGCCAGTTCCGGCCCAAAATGCCAGAGCAGAGAGTGCCAGCGCGGCTTCAGCAGTCCCATCACCCCGTCACCGATCAAGAAGAGCGCGCCTAGCTGAATGAGGCGCCGAACCATCAAATTGTTAGTCATCGAATTGTATCGAGTGGCTGGCGGAAACTTTCAAATTATTCAATGCGAATCGAGGCCTTACTGCCCCAGGCCCCGCCCGAAGGTATCGCTCTTTTGCGCCGCTTGATCGTCTTTCTGCTGTTGCAGGGATTGCTCGTCGGTCGGGGGCGGAACGGCGCAACCACTCTGGAAGAGAACAATCCCAAGGCACAGAAACAAAAGAATCCGCTTCATAGAGGCCGGTAATTTGCTCGAGAGCGGCTGGCAATCCACCTGTAAATTGCGAGACGGGTCAGATCGAATCGGTTTCTCAACCCGCGGCGAGATCGGCCTTCGCCAGCACCAGCCGTTCGACGCGCTCTCCCCGCGCCAGGGCTCGCACAATCTCCGGCACGTCCGCCTCCGTCACCCTGCCGTAAAAGAAATGATCCGGTTCGACCAGGATCGTAACGCCACTGGCGCACTGGTCTAGGCAACTGCTGGCGCAGACACGGGCGGCTACCTGGGCGAGCCCCTCCGCCTTGACCTGTTCTTTCAGCGCCTGCCGCACTCCCTCTGACCCCCGCGAAGCGCACGAGCCCTTCGGATCTGCATCGGACCGGCGATTCGTGCAGACGAACAGATAACGTTCACGCCTTGGCATGACGACACACTTCTTGCCCCGGCTCGACCAATCCCGATGCGATCCGGCAGCGGCTAGCCGACAGGATGAAGTCCTTGCTGGTGATAGGTAACCAGCCGGAACCCCCAGCCGATGAGCGTGGCAAGATCCGGGTTTCGCGACTGCATTTGTTCAAGAAACTTTTGCACCTTCCCTTTCAGTGGCGCTTGCTCGTCGAGTTCGTGGAGAATCTCGAAAATCTCCATCGAAAGCAGCCAGTCGTCAGGATGCTCCGCCTGCTGGGTCTCCCAGATTTCGCCGAGCCGCTCATAGCCGGTCTTGCGGGCGCGAATGTCGCGCACCTGCTGGTAAAGACTCTCCAGTTTCTTCCGCTTGGCGTTGGAAGGCGCCTTGATCGTGCGCTCCTTCGGGACCAAGGCGACCTGATTGTAAGCGTCTTTATCGGCCGCCCCGTTGAAGACCGAGGTGATGCGCTCGCCCACCGCCATGTCGTAGACGCCCCACGCGGGATCGAACAAAACGCGGTCGCCCAGTTGCGCCCGGCAATCGGAAAAGGTGATCAGCTGCAGCTGATCTTCTGCGCGGAGGATTTTTTCAATTTTGCCTTCGACGACGATCCCGCTCTCGAATTCCAGCTTTGCTCTCTTCCCTTCGCGCAGCTCCATCTCTTTCCACAAGCCGATCGGCGAGCCAAAGCCATCCTTGTGAAAATCGATCCCGTGACCGGCCAATTGCCTGCCCTGGGCCGCGAGCGCGCTCGGCCCGGTCGTGCGCAGGTAGATCGGCCGATTCTCAGAATCGGTCAGCACTTCGGTGAAGGTTCCCGAGACTTGGAGGCCCGAAGAATATTCGCAGGTCGCGGTGTGAAGGGAATCGATCGCCTTCTGGATTCCTTCCAGGCCGCCGACCACAAAGGCCATCCGGCTCGCGAACTCCTCCAGCACATCGCGCAGGTGCTGGAAATCGCGGCAGACGAACAGCTGCGGCTGTTTGGTCGTGATGTCGAACGCGGTATCGGCCGCCTCCAGGGAGTAGGGGATCTTCTTTACGCCTTCTTCGAGACAGCTGACCGATTCGCCGATCGAGGAAAGAAGACCGGCACCGTAAATTTTCGGTTTCTCCAGAGTGCCGATGAGACCGTATTCCACCGTCCACCAATGCAGGCGCGAGAGGAGCGCCATCTCGGAGGGTTTACCCAGCTTTTTCTGGCCTTCCTCCACCAGCCGGGTGGCACTTGCCAGCTCCTCGGGGTCGGGATCGGGCAGCTCTTTCAGGATGGAAAGGTGCCGGATCGCCTCGTAGAGCTCGAAATCCTTTTTCGACGACATCGCCCTGGCGCCCACTTCCCCGAAGCGCTGCAGGTAATCGGAATACTCGCGATCGACGATGATCGGCGCGTGCCCTGCCGCCTCGTGCACGATATCCGGCGCGGGAGTGTATTCGATATGGTGCAACTGACGCATGTCGCACGCGATCACGAGCACCTTGTAGGCTTGGAATTCCATGAAAGCCGCCGGCGGAATAAAGCCGTCCACCGCCACTGCGCCCCAGCCGATCTTGCCGAGGATCTCGTTCATCTCACTGATCCGCGGGATGCGCTCAAAGGAGATCCCGGTGTCGAGCAACCCTTGGAAGTAAACTTTGTGCGCGTATTCCTTCAGAAAAAACGTGTTCTGTCGCATGATGAAACGCCAGACCGCGTGATCTACCGGGGTGTATTCGTCGTAGCGCTGATCGACCGCGAACTGCAGCAGATGCTTCGGGAGCGCGGCTACGGCGGCGTTGTTCATCGGGATTCCGTTTTCCGTTTTCATCGTCACATCTCCAAAGATCGCTAGAATTGCTCCACGCCTAACGATTGCTGGCGCGCTCTGAAATTTATGACTGATCCTGGGGAGGGGCAAGGGACATTGCGGCCATGACGGAGAACTTGGCGCCGCGGCGTTCCATCCGGCATCGGTCCATTGAGGAAGCCATCACGCCGGAGCTGGTGGAAGGCGCGGCGAGCCTCTGGAGCGATCGGAGTCGCCCGCCCGCCCCGCTCCCGGCCGTGCAGAATTTCGTCTATGCGATCCAGCATGCCCGGGGGCCTGCCATCCTGCGGCTCACCCACGAGTCGCATCGCAGCCTACCGGAAGTGGAGGCGGAGCTACGCTGGGTGACGGAATTGAGAGAACGTGGCCTGCCGGTGCCCACGGTCTACCGTTCGCTCCGCGGAGCGCTCTGCGAGATCGTCCAGTCCGCTCACGGTCGCTTCGTCGTTGCCGCTTTCGAACGGCTTGCCGGGGAGGAGCCCGATCCGGAGGATCCGGCGCGGTGGAACGGGCAAACCCTCGAGCAGCTCGGAGCATTGATAGCGCGCCTCCATCAATCCTCCTACGACGCCGCCTGGCGCCCTGCGACGATGGGCCGGCGCACCTGGCGCGAGGAAAGCGTGGCGCAGAATTTCCATTTCTATGTGCCGGTGGAGGAGACCGGGGTGCACGACGCGTTTGATCGCGTCCTGCAGGAGCTCGATCAGCTCCCTTGCATGCGGGATTCCTACGGGCTGATCCACGCCGACTTAAACCACGCCAATTTTTTCCTCACGCCGACAGGCTTGGGCATCTTCGATTTCGATGACAGCTGCTTTTGCTGGTTCGCCTACGATTTGCTCGTGCCAATCTATCATTTCCCGGCCGCGGAGCCGGATGTGATGGAGGCGAGAGCGCAGGAGGCGTTGCGTCAAATCGTGCGTGGCTACGAGAGCATCCGGCGATGCAACCGCCAGTGGTTGGAATGGCTGCCCCTCCTCAGCCGATGGCGCGACCTGCTCATCTACGGTTTCTACTACGAGCAGCTGGAGATCGCGGTTTTGCCGGATCGGCTCCGCCGGAATTTCCTCGCGATGCGCGACCGGATTGAGACGGGCCGCCCGATTGCGAACCTCGGCGACACTCGATAGGTTCGGCGATGCCCAACCCGTCCGAGCTGGCGGCCGATGCTTCGCCTCCCGCCGTAGCTCACGCCGGTTATTCACCCATCGTCTGGTTGAACCTCCTCTGCCTGGACGCGCCGATCGTCGCGATTACCTGGCAATGGCTCTTCGCTTACGCCTTCGGCGCCCATCTCACTCCCTCCTTGCGCGCTCTCCTCTTTCTGACCGCGTGGCTCATCTACCTCGCAGACCGTTTCGCGGACACGATGCAATTGCCCGTCGATGCTCCGATTTCGCTCCGCCATCGCTTCTGCCGCGAGCACCTGATTGGGTGGTGGGTAGCGGTTGTGCTGATCTTCTTTCTCGATGTCGGTCTGGACCTGCGCAGCCTCGATCTCCAGATGCTCCTGCTCGGCGGCACCCTTGCCGTGCTCTGCCTGCTCTACCTTTTCGTTAACCACTCGTTAGGCGGGAAGTGGCGCCCGTTACCGGTGAAGGAGAAGGCGATCGGGATCCTCTTCGCGGCCGGCACGACCCTGGGAGTGGTGGGCCAGCTACCGGCGCTCAGCATTTCCTTTGGCGTGGCGGTCGGTCTCTTCGCCATCCTCTGCGCTTTCAATTGCCTGTCGATTGCCGCCTGGGAGCGCGAACTCGATGCCGCGCAGGGCAAAGCCTCTTTCATGACCGGTTGGCCGGTCGCGGCCCGCGCCTTGCGGACGATTGGTTACGCGCTCGCCCTGGTCGCGCTCGGTTTGGCCTTTGTCTGGCCTTTCGCGCTTTCTCTCTGGTTTTGCCTGGCGGCGAGCGCGCTGCTCCTAGTCTGGTTGAATGGCGCGGAGCACCTCCGGCGCGATCATCGCACGGCCCTGGCCGACCTCGTTCTGCTCACCCCGCTGCTTGCGCTTCTCTTCTCCCTCCGGTGAGCTTCGATCGCGTCGCGCCGCATTATCGCTGGCTCGAGACGCTCGTCTTTGGCCGGCAACTGCAGCACGCCCGCACGTCGTTCGTTAGGGAAGTGGACCGGTCGCGGCGCGTCCTCGTGGCGGGCGAGGGGGACGGACGGTTCCTCGAAGAGTTCGTTAGGGCGCATCCGGGGGCCGCGATCGACTGCGTCGAGGCGAGCGCGCGAATGATCGAGCTGGCGCGGGCCAGGGCTGGTCTCGAAACGGTCAACTTCATTCTCTCCGGCATCCATGAAGTAGCGCTGCCGGTGGCGAGCTACGACCTCATCGTAACCCACTTTTTCCTCGATTGCTTCGAGGAGGATGCTCTCGCGCGGGTGATCGAAAAGCTCGCTCGCGCCGCGACGGTGGACGCCGCCTGGTTGATCGCCGATTTCCATCCTCCCCGCAGTGGCTGGCGGCGGTGGTGGGCGCGGTCTCTGATCGCCGTGATGTATTGGTTCTTCCGTTCGACCGCTGGAATCGAGGCGTGCCGGTTGGTCGATTACCACCCATTGCTGTACGAGGAAGGCTTCACGCTCGCGCACCAAGCGACTTCACCTAACGAGATGATCATCTCCGAATGGTGGCGGCGGGGAGACCAAGCGATATGTCATTCCGAGCCGGCGGAGCGAGGCGAGGGACCCCGCGGTTGCCACTAGGCGCTGTCGTCGGCCGAGTTCGCGTCGATTGCAGTTGGGAGGTCCCTCGTCGTCTGCGCGGGTCACGATGACAGATGACAGACGCGAGAACTCGCCCACCGGAATCCGCACCTTAGCCTCTCCGCCGCGCGAATCGCACGACGAGCCAGATCACACCGCCCGCGGCCAATGCCCAGGGAGCGAGAAACGCGATCGCGACGCCAATCATCCGCAGGCTCCACATCAGCGCGGCCACGCCCTGGCCTAACGTTCGCCGGATCGTGGCTGTGATGCCGGTGGATTCGCTCACAATCTTGCCCGGGTTGTAGATTTGGATGCTGATATCGGCCGGCGCCGTTGCGGGGTTGGCCGTCGTTCCCGGCTGATCGTTGCGCTGCACGCTCAAGTCTTTCACATCCCCCAGCTGAGCGAATGATGCGACCAACTCCGCGTAACTCTCCATCGGCACGCGCAGAGTCAGATTGGCCACTTCCTGGCCATCAGGATTGCGCGAAAAGGTGGAGCTGCGCAGTTCACCACCCGCGCTGGCCACGCTCGCCTTGAGCCGCGCCACCTTGTCGGTCACCGCTCCGGTCAGGATGCGCAGGCTGGTTTGTTGGACCGACGGCTCTTCGCCGTAGCGGGAGATCACGAGATTGAGCTGCACTTTGTCGCGCTCCACCTTCGCCGTTTCCGACATGCCCGAGCCGTTCTGCGCGACGCGCTCGGTTTGGACGTTGAAGTTCTGCACCCGCCCCATGGCTTTGATCCGGGCGATGATGCTGTCGCTCTCCTCCGGAGCGAGGAGCAGCGTCATGCGCGCAGTGGCCTGGCCGGAGTTGTCCCGGTCGAGGGTTGATTGCACGATCTGCGCCTTGGCGTTCTGCAGCGCTGTCTTCACCTCGCCGAAAGTCTTCTCCACGTCGGTTGAGAAGAGCGCAAGATTCGCTGTTTCCTTGAGCAGAAATGCCGCCGGTTCACTGAGATCTTTTTCGGCCAGAGAAATCGTGACCGTTGCGTACTGCACGAGCGCCTCGTAATACTTCAGCTCGCCCTGCATTTGCTCGATCGATTCGCGCACCCGGGCCAGCTCCTTTTCCACTTCGAGCAGGTCGGAAACCTTGCCCGTTTTCTTTTCCAGCATCTCGAGTAGGCGGGTTTCCATCCGCTGCGCATTGCGCAACCGGGCGTCAGTATCCAGATACGCCTTGGTCACATCCTGCGAGCCGAGGGTTTGATTCTTCAGCTCGCCCAGCCCGCGCGCTTTTTCGAGGAAACGATCGAGATTTTCCGGCAGGACTTTGATCACCACCGTGCCCTGCAGCTTTCCGTTAGGCAGTTTCAAGGAACTCTGGGTCGCGACAAAACCGCCCGTTTCGCTGGCGAAGGTCGTGAGGCGCTGGACCGCGGCGTCATAATTAAGGACCTGGAGTTCGAGCTGCGCGCTGCGGATTAGTTTGCGCGAATCGGCCGGGGTGACCGGGGCCGGAAGGGAAGAGCCTTCGACGCGGTTGGCGCCGGCGGCGCCCGTGTGATCCGAGCGATCGTCTTCCTTGGCTTGGGCCGGGGGCATCTCGGCGGCGGCCTGCGCTTTGTCGACCAGACTTCTTTCCAATTTCTCCCGGTCACGCGAAGCGAGCGCGTCGATCGTGCTCAAGCTCCCGGGCTGCGGGCTGACTTCCGCGGCGGTGGGGATGTTGGAACCGGTTACGATCGGTCGTTCGTCGCCGGTCTTTTTTTCATTGCGCAGCGGCGGCGGCGCAAAAGCGAAGGTCGTCTCGGCGCGACCAGGTTCGCTTCGTTCGCCGGTCACCATTTTCCCCACCTGCACGAGCGTGAGGAGAAGGGCCGCGACGGCGGTAATCTGAGCCGCGCGCATGCGCAGGAGACCGCTGAAGAAGCCGAGCAGACCGCCGCTCCCTTCCGGGACCTTGTCGCGGAAGCGGCTGACCATGCGTTGTTCAAAGGCTGGGTCGGCGCTCTCCCTGGCGAGAGTGTTTTCGAGTAGTTGGTGCATTTGTTTTTCCTCCTCCTGCAGCGCGCGGCAGAAGCCGCAACTGGAGAGATGTTTCTGCAAGGCGAGCTGTTCTTCGCTCGAAAGCTGATCGTGCAGATCGGCCGCGAGCCAGCTTTCGATTTCCTGATGTAAAGCGTCGTTAGGCATGTGCGTCATTCCAATTGAGCGAGCGCGGGGCGAAGACGGTCGCGCATGGTTTTAAGGGCGCGGCCAAGAATTCCGCGGAGCGCGCCGTTGCTCAGGCCGAGGATCTGTTCGATCCCGGCGTAATCCATCGCTTCGAAGTAGCGCAAGGTGAGTGCGGCCCGGTGCAGCTCGGGCAGGCTCGAGAGGGCGGTGCGGACCTGTTCGTTCACCTCGGCCTGCTGCAAAGCGCGCGCCGTTGCCTCAAGCTGTGGATCGATCGGCTCAGTGCCGTCAGCGGGTAAGGGAACGCTGCGCCGCCGGCGCGCCATGTCCCGGGCACGATGGCGAGCGATCGTGCCGAGCCACGCGGGAAACTTCTCCGGATCGCGCACGCGCCAGCGGGTCTTCCAGGCTTTGACGAGCGTATCCTGGACCACGTCTTCCGCTTCCTCCCGATTCTGCAGGACGCCGTAGGCGATGGCGAAAAGAGCGCGGCTTTGGTGGCGGATGATCATTTCAAAAGCGTCGCGATCGCCGTGGATAGCCGCTCGATATGTTTCATGTTCGGTTGAATCCATCGGTCGATCTGAAGCCTAGACGCGCGAGCACGCGAAACCGCGCGAAAATTTTTCGCCGGAGTTGGTTAACCGATTGGTCGACGGGAGATGTCACCCGAGCCGCGCAGATGGCGAAGGATGACAAGCAATTGACGAGCGCGTGTGCTGCGCGATCGCGCTTTGCGGCCGACACGGCCGCCGCTACATCAGAAGATCGTGACGACGGTGCCGGGGCTGACCATGTCTTTCAACCGCGCGGCGTCCCAGTTCGCCGTGCGGATGCAGCCGTGACTCCCGGCGCGCCCGATCGTCTCGGGGTTGTTCGTCCCGTGGATCCCGATCCCCGGCTTGTTCAAGCCCATCCAGAGGACGCCGACGGGATTGTTAGGCCCCGGCGGGATATTGTAGAAATCGTTCGTTCGCACCCCGTGATTCAGCACGCCTTCGTCGTGCCGGAACCACGGCAGAGTAGCAATGCCGAGGATCTTCCAGACCCCCTTGGGCGCGGGCAGCGTCTTCGATCCCGGGGTGATCGGAAACTCCGCTACCAGCTTATTGCCCTCGCGCACCTCGAGGAAATTCTCGCGCGTGTCGATGTAGATTTGGCGCGTCGCGAAAGCGGGATTGGCCGGAATGAATTTCTCCGACAGTTTTTCGATCTCGAATGGCTGAACGTTAGGCACCTTCACCACATCGCCTGGCTGCAATTTCTCCAGATCCATCCCGGGATTGAGCTGGCGCAGGAAGTCCTCCGCCGCGTGGTAGCGTTCGGCGACGAACTCGAGAAGCGATCCGTAGCGCATTGCCTTCAATTTTGCCTGGGCCGACGGCTTTGAGGCGACCTCGCCGACATATTTCAGATCATCCGGCCCGATCGTGTAGGTCGTGTAGGGCTCCGGGACTTGCGCGAGCAATTGCTCATCGACAGCCCCCGTCGGTGGAAGCCCATTCGCTTTCTTGTAGGCGACGAGCGCTTTGCCGAAAAACTCGCCCATCTTCCCGTCGATTTTGCCTGGCCCGAACTCGTGGTTATCGAGGAAAATCTGGAGCCGCACGCTTGTCTCCTCGTCATAGATCGGCAGTGCGACCAGCTCACGCGGCGGTGGCGTCGGCGTCGGCACGGGCGTGGGCGTGGGTGGGGGCAGCGCTTTCCGCACTGGGATAGGCGTGGGCGTCGGTGTCCGCCGGGAAAACCAGCCCGCCTCAGCGCGCGCCGCGAACGCGCAGAGCGCGAGAGAGATGACAATGGCTGGCTTCATCCGCGGAAGTTATCGTCGTGAAAGCCAAAGGTGCAAACGAATCGGGCGATTCTTGAGCGCTGGTCGGCGTGGCCGATGAATCCGGCGCGTAAAATCTGTCGCGGTCGGCTTTCGCTTGTTTTCGGCTCGTTCTCGTTGGCCTTTAGGCGCGCTAGCGCCAGGCCGAAAGCGCGCCGATAAAACTCGCATCGGACGGGTCATCGAGGAGCGCGATGAACTCGACCGAGTGGCCATCTGGATCGCGGAAGTAGAGTTGGGCCGAAGGCATCCAGCCGATGACGGAAGGTTCAGCTGTTTCTTCGCCTGCGAAATTGTGAGTCACGATGCCAAGCGCGCTGATTCGATTTCCCGCCGCGAGAAGATCCGGCAGTGAGAGCGCGATCGCGAAATGGCTGGGATGCGGGTCTTTTCCGTAGAGAGTCGTCGATCCCCAGAGTCCGAGCATCGACCTTCGATCCGGGCCGATCCAAAGGAAGGTGGGTTTCGTAAAGGTACATTTTCAAGGCGCCGAAACCGATTGAGGACGGTCCGTGCCAACCTCAGTCCCTGATCTCAAACTCGCGTACCATTCCCAAATCGGAATGTGATTTCTCACTACTTGCCGTGGAAGCATCGGTCGTAAGGGGCATTTCGCAGTGGAACGCGTAGCGGCCGGGCGTGAAATTCTTGCGCAACCAAACCACCCGTTCGAGATCGTGGCTGTCGAGGATGCCGCCCATTGCGTCCGCGGGCGCGGGGCCGAGTTGGTTCTCATTCCGCCAACGTTGCAGGTCGGCCACGGTTTTGCCCGGGTGGAGCCGAAAGATGTCCGCTTCGTGCATCGAGGGACCGGGGGTTTCGATCCGGATCACTTGCTCGCCGCGCTCCAGGCGGCCCTCGAGCTCGAATTTAAAATCGACCAGTCTTAGGACCGCGTCTTCCTTGGGAACCGGATCATTGTTTACCGTATAGCTCACCGTGAACGGGTGATGTCCGGTCGTCCGCGCATGCTTGCCGTTCCAGCAGATCAAGAGGTAATTTCCCGGGTCCACCTTGACCCACAGTTCCGTGCTCTGGCCGGGCGAAGTGAGTCCCGGCCCTGAATAGTCCAGGCCACCTTCCGGGAAAAGCGAGCCCCCTTTTACGGCTCCCACGTAGTCATCCGCACTCATCCCTGCGGGCAGTTTCACCAGCATGGCTTCGTGAATTGCTTTCCCGTGATTCTCGAAAATCAAATGGCGCATTCCGGCTGGCACCTCGTTAGGCGCTTCAAAGCCAGCGTCGGTCGCGATGATGCGGAATGGAGAAGTCTCTGTCCCGGCGCCTCGTTTCTGGCAGCCGGTGCTGCCGAGAAAGATGATTACGAGAACCTGGGAGGCAAAATTCAAGGTCATGGCAACATTCCCAGTTGAGCGACCAAACGACAGAAAATGTAGCTACCGACGACTGCAGATTCCATCTTTTTCACATCGCTTCTTCTTCCTACTCCTTCAAATGCTTTTGCTCGCCGACGCGATACGCCTCACTCAGCCAGTCGCGAAAGTCCGCGGCGATCTTCTCGTTAGGCGAGCGGTCCTTCTGAAAAAGCGCCGCGAGCACCGCTATCGCCTGCTCCGCCCGCTCTGCAGGCACGAAAAGGTGATCGTGGTAATAAGCCGCGACTGCGTTGCACGGGATACCCGCCGCGGCCAGGGCCGTCGCGATTGTGGCCAGGAAGCCGACCGCCTCGAGTGCAGAGTGAACCTGCAAAGTGATTTGCCGGTAGATGCCTTCGCTTCTAAGCCCGGCATTCTCGGCGCGTTGGCGCGTGCAGATCACCGTGACGGCCTCGTCCTCTCGAAAAATGCTGATCGGATCGAGTTGGTCGGCTTCGGCAAATTCGCGCACCGTAACAAAGACATAGTCGCCAGGCGCCAGCACCGGCGCGGCCGACGCCAAAAGAAGACCCAGATCAGTGCCGCCGCTCATAGTCTCGCGATCTTCCTGCGACGGGAAAAATATCGCCAGAAAATTTCGCCTCTCTGGACGGTTCAAACTTGGCGGTTGCTCGGGAAATCCGAAGCGGGCAAGCTGACGGTCGACTTTGAAGTTCATCAACCTGACGCGTCGGACCGAGATCGGCGCCAATTGTTATTATCTCGGGTCGGGCGAGCAGGGGGTCGTGCTCGACTGCGGCATGCATCCGAAGGAGGAGGGGGAGATGGCGCTGCCGCTTCTCAGCGCCCTGGCGGGGCGACCGGTCCATGCTCTGCTCCTCTCGCACGCGCACCTCGATCATATCGGATCGCTCCCGGTGCTGATGCGGCAACAGCCGCAGGCGCGCGTTTTCATGACCGAGCCGACGGCCGCGATCGGGGACGCGCTCCTGCACAACTCGGTCAACGTGATGACGCGCGAGCGCGAGGAGGTGGGCGTGATCTATCCGCTCTTCACCCATCGGGAGACGGATAGGGCGACGAATCGCTGGCAGCATTGCCCGCTCGGGCAGCCGTTCACGGTCGACGGCGAACGGAGCCCGGCCCGGCCTAACGACGAGCTGAGTTTTGAATATTGCGACGCCGGCCATGTCCTCGGCGCCGCCGGGATCGTGCTCCGCGCGGAAGGGCGCACCGTCTTTTACACCGGCGACGTAAACTTCGACGACCAGACGCTGACGAGCGGCGCCGTTTTTCCCGACTCGGGCATCGACGTGCTGATCATCGAGACTACGCGGGGCGATTCGCCGTTGCCCGAGGGATTCACGCGGGCGGCGGAGGAGCAGCGCTTTGCGGAGGCGATCGGGGGGGCGTTTGCCCGTGGGGGATGCGTGCTCGTCCCGGTCTTTGCACTGGGCAAGACGCAGGAAGTGCTCGCGATGCTCTACAATTTCAAGCGCAGCAGGTTGATCGCGGACGTGCCGATCTATATCGGCGGTTTGAGCTCGAAGATGACGGAAATTTACGATCGTCGTGCCAATCAATCGCGCCGCGTCCTTCCGCGCCTCCAGTTGTTTCCGGAGGTTGGGCCCTTCGTCCTGAATGGCAAAACGATTGCCGACGCCCCGGCCCGGCCCGGCCGCATCTACGCCCTCTCAAGCGGGATGATGACGCCGAAAACGCTCTCCAATATCTTCGCGCGCCGGATCATCGATCGGCCCGAGCACTCGATCTGTTTTGTAGGCTACGCCGATCCGGAATCGCCCGCCGGGGTGCTGCGGAAGGCGCAGCCTAACGAGACGGTCTCACTCGACGAAGATGAGCCGGGCCTGCCGCTGCGCTGTCACCTCGACCAATTCCAGTTCAGCGCGCACGCTTCCCGCGAATCGCTCCTGGCTTACATCAAAAAGGTCGCGCCGAAAAAACTGGTGCTCGTGCACGGTGACGTGTCGGCCGTGGAATGGATGCGCGCGGCGGCGGCGGCGGCGCTGCCGGGGCGCGAGATCATCGTGCCGCCGCCCGGGGTGGAAGTTGAATTGTAAAAGCGATGCGAATCGCGTCCTGGAACATCAACTCGCTCCGCAAACGGCAGGAGCGCTTGCTCGCCTGGCTGCGCGAATCGAGTCCGGATATCGTCTGCCTGCAGGAAACGAAATGCACCGACGATCAGTTCCCGGAGGAGACGCTGCGCGACGCCGGTTACGCAGCGGTCTTTCATGGGCAGAAGTCGTATAACGGCGTGGCCATCCTGGCCCGGGAAGAACCGCGCGAGGTGCGGACCGGGCTTTGCGACGACGTCGAAGATGACCAGGCGCGGGTGATCGCGGCAAGCGTCGGCGCAGTGCGTGTGATATCAATCTATGCGCCGAACGGACAGGCGGTGGGGTCAGCGCCCTATCAATACAAACTCGAGTGGTATCGCCGCCTCACAAATTGCTTGCGGGAGAAGGAGGGCGCGCTTGATCGGATCGTGGTCTGCGGCGATTTCAATGTCGCGCCGGCCGACGAGGACGTGCATGATCCGGCGCTCTGGCGCGGCGCGATCATGTGCTCGGTGGAGGAGCGCGCGGCTTTTCGTGCGCTCGAGGGAATTGGGCTGGCCGACACCTTGCGGCTGCATCATCCGGAGGCGGGGATCTTCAGTTGGTGGGATTACCGGATGCTGGCGTTCCCAAAGAAGCGTGGGCTGCGGATCGATGCCATCCTCGCGGGCAGCGAACTGGCGGCGCAATGCACCGATGCCGGGGTGGAGCGCGAAATGCGCAAGGGCAAAGAGCCCTCCGACCACGCTCCAGTCTGGGCGGAGTTTGCTTTCTAGTTCCTGCTCTTATCCCAAGCCTGACGCATCGATTAGGAGCAGGAGTGAGGATTTGAGGATTGGACGTTAGGGAGGAAGCGCCCGACCTTTTCGCGGATGCCCGGCTCCACGTACCAGGTCGCCCATCCGCCGCCGCAACCGCTCATGGTCTACGACGGCGACTGCGGATTCTGCAAACTCTGGATCGCGCGCTGGCGCGAGATCACCGCCGGGAAAGTCGAATACGAGGCGCTGCAAGAAGCGGCGGCGCGTTTCCCCGAAGTGCCGCGGGCTGCCTTCGAGCACGCGGTGAAACTGATCGAGTCGGACGGCGGCGTATACAGCGGCGCGGAAGCGGTTTTCCGTTCGTTAGGCACGGCGCGCGCCGGCGGATTCTGGACCTGGTGCTTTCGCCACCTGCCTGGGTTTGCTCCACTCTCAGAGCTGGCCTACCGCGGCATCGCGGGCCATCGCGAGCTGGCGGGAAAGGTTTCCTCTCTTTTCTGGGGCAACGAAGTGCGGCGTCCCACCTACTACCACGCCCGAAGCTGGTTTCTGCGACTCATTGGTCTCATTTACCTGATCGCTTTTCTCTCGTTCTGGGTGCAGGCGGACGGGCTAATCGGAACGGGGGGGATGATGCCGGTGCGCCAGTTCCTGGACAGCGCCCGGGCCCAGCTCGGCACCCAGGCCTATCTCGTGCTGCCGACTCTCTGCTGGCTGAATTCGAGCGACGCTTTTCTCCATTTTCTTTGCGGCGCGGGCGCAATTTTTTCCCTCCTGCTCGTGGTGGGCCTCGCGCCGATTCTCTGCCTTGTCCTGCTCTTTGTTTCGTATCTGTCGCTCGCCATCGCGGGGCAGACGTTTTTTAGCTTTCAATGGGACGTCCTCTTGCTCGAGACGGGTTTCCTGGCCATCTTTCTCGCGCCCTGGCGCTGGCGGACGAAGCAGGGAGAGCACGCGCCGCTCTCGCGCACGTCGTTGTTTCTCCTCCACTTCCTCCTTTTCAAGCTGATGCTCATGTCGGGCGTGGTGAAGCTCACCAGTGGCGATCCTTCCTGGGCGGAGCTGACCGCGATGGACTACCACTATTGGACGCAGCCGTTGCCGACCGTGCTCGGATGGTGGGCCGACAAGTTGCCGATGTGGTTCCACCATTTTTCGACCGCACTCGTTCTGGTGGTGGAGATCGCGAGCGCATTTCTGATCTGGTTCCCGCGCCGGCTGCGCCTGCTCGGGGCAGGCTCGATCGTGTTTCTGCAGATGCTAATCGGTCTGACCGGCAATTATGCGTTTTTCAACCTGCTCACGATCGCGCTCTGCCTGCTCCTGGTCGACGACTACGCCTGGCCGGGGCGGGCTCGCCTAACGACACCCGATCCCGGACGCGGGCGGGGCTGGCCGCTGGCGGTGCCAGTCGCCGTGCTCCTGCTCACGCTGCCGATCAACGGGCTCCTTCTCTTCAATGCTTTCCAGCCGAGTGCGACCTGGCCGCGCCCCCTTGGGAGCATCTATGAAGCGGTCGCATCGTTTCGCATCGTAAATGGCTACGGCCTTTTCCGCGTCATGACGAAGGAGCGGCCAGAGATCCTCATCGAGGGGAGCTACGACGCGATCGAATGGAAGGCCTACACCTTCAAATGGAAGCCGGGACCGCCCGAGCGAAAACCGCGGTGGGTCGAGCCGCACCAGCCGCGGCTGGATTGGCAGATGTGGTTCGCCGCGCTGGGTGACGTGAGGCAGAACCCGTGGTTCTTCGCCCTCGCTTTTCGCCTGCTCGAGAACGCGCCCGCGGTCGTGCATTTGTTAGGCGAAAATCCCTTCCCGAATCAGCCCCCGCGGTATCTGCGCGCGCGAATCTACCGGTATCGCTTCACCACCGTGGCCGAGCACCGGGCGACCGGCGCGTGGTGGAAACGGAGCGACGAACGCGTTTACCTCCCGCCGGTTTCGCTCCGCGGGGAATGAGGCGAGCCAGACGCGACTTGAGCGCTGGCCGTTAGGCAGTATATTCGCTGATGCCGAAGGAGGAGCAGATCGTAACGGAGGGCACAGTAACACAGGTGTTGCCGGGTACGATGTTCCGGGTCGATCTGGCCGGGCAACGCAACGTCCTCGCGCACATCTCCGGCAAAATGAGAAAACATTTTATCCGGATCGTTCCGGGCGACAAGGTCGAGGTCGAATTGTCCCCTTACGATCTCACCAAGGCGCGGATCATCTTTCGCGCCAAATAATCCGATGCCTTCCGATAAGCCCGATCGGGAAAATCGTAAGCGCAAGGCTGCGCCGAGTTCCGTATCCCCTTTACAGAAGAAATCATCGACGCCGGCCCGAGAGGGCCCGACGAAAAAGAGACGACCCAAACCGGAGAAAATTATGGCTGACGAAAACCCAATGACAGAAGGCATGGCGATCCCGCCGCAGGCAGAAGACAAAGCGGAAAGCGGAGTCGAGCATGCGCGGCGCGCCGCCGACGACCTCAAATCGGCCGCCGGAGCGGTGGCCGACCAATATCGCGGCCGGGCCGAAGAAGTCTGGAACGATGCCAGCGCCCGGGTCCGCAGCTTTCAGGACGATACCGAGCAGTACGTGCGCGAGAATCCGACCAAGGCGATCTGTACCGCGCTTGGCGCCGGCTTTGTGCTCGGTCTGATCTTCCGTCGTTAGGCTGGCGTCCATCGTGGAAGGCCCCGTGCTCTTCCGCAACCCCGCCGGGCACGCGGGCTTGCGGCAAAATGCGAAGTCGCTGATTGCGTCGCTGACGCAGTTCGTCGAGAGCCGGGTCAAGCTGGCGGCGCAGGAATCCAAGTCGGCGGTCCGTTACCTGGTGACGATGCTGGTCTGCGTTGTGGCCGCTCTCGTGCTGACGCTCCTGGGCTTCGTCTTTCTGATGGTTTTCGCGGTCGTCGGGATCGCGTATCTCCTCGGAGTCTGGTGGATCTGGGTGGTCCTGGGGCTTGCGCTGCTCCTCTTTGCGATCGCGTTACTCTGCCTCATCATCGCGCGCGGAAACCTCAAGCATCCCTTCTTGCGCGATACTACGACTGTTTTGAAAGAGGACACCGAATGGCTGAAAAATCTGGATCAAACGAAAAGCCGGTAGAATTGCGGCAGAAGATCGCCCGCTCCCGGGAACTGGTCGCTCGCGACGTGGGTGGAATGCGCTACGAGCTCAATTTCCCCCTCAAATTCAAGAAGGCTTTTCAACGGCACACCGTGGTTTGGGTTGGTGCAGCCCTGGCGCTCGGTCTCTGTGTCGCGCTCTTGCGGGCGCGCACCCGTAAGATTTACGTCGGAGGCGGCGGCAAAAAAGTGAGTCCCAACAAGTCGCTCCTCGAGTCGAGCGCGCTGCTCGGTCTTTTGAAGCTAGGGATGACCCTCGTCCAGCCGATGATCGTGAGTCACTTCGCCAAGAAAGGCGCGAAGAAGGGCGAACGGGAAGCTCGCCCGGGGCGCAACTGGTAGGAATTTCCATTTACGCGCGAGACGCGGCTGCCTATCCTCACAGGCGCTCGCTCTCGCATGCCCGCCGAAACATCTGCCGCTGCCGCGGCCGCCGCACCGCACGTCGACCAATATCTGGAGATCGGGCAACAGAGCGGTGCGTCCGATATTCACCTCGGCGTGAACTCCCAGCCGATCTGGCGGCTCTACGGTAACCTACAGCCCATCTGGCCGGATGCGCCCAAGCTGACTGCTGAAGACACCGCGGCGCTCGCGGCCGGCTTTCTGAATGAAGAGCAGCGCGCTCTCCTGGCCGAACGCGGTGACGTCGATTTTGCTTACGCCACCGAGTTCGGGCGTTTTCGCACCAGCGTGGTGCGGCAGCGACTCGGCATCGACATCGTGTTCCGCATCATCAGCACGAAGGTCCGCACCATGGACGAGCTCGGGTTGCCCGAGAATCTCAAGCTGCTGACCCGGTTTCATAACGGGCTCATCCTCATCACCGGCTCGGTCGGGAGCGGTAAGTCGACCACACTCGCCGCGCTCGTGGAGCAGGTGAACATGGAGCGGCGCGAGCACATCATCACCCTGGAGGATCCGATTGAATACGTCTTCCATCCCAAGGGCTGCCACATCACCCAGCGCGAAGTGCATACCCATACCAAGTCCTTCGGGGCCGCCCTGCGCGGCTCGCTGCGGGAAGATCCCGACGTCATCATGGTGGGAGAAATGCGCGATCTGGAAACCATTTCGCTCGCCATCACGGCCTCGGAAACCGGTCACCTCGTTCTCGGCACCCTCCACACCAGCAATGCTTCCCGTACCTTGGACCGGTTGCTGGATGTCTTCCCAGTCGATCAACAGGATCAGATTCGTGTCATGGTGAGCGAATCGTTGCGCGGCGTCATCAGCCAGCAACTCGTCCCGCGGATCGACGGCAAAGGCCGCGTCCTGGCCCTCGAGGTTCTGACCAACACGCCGGCCGTCGCCAACGTCATCCGCGAATCCAAGACATTCATGCTGCCCGGCATCATCCAGACCGGACGCAAGCTGGGCATGCGGCTGATGGATGATTCGCTCGCGCAACTTTTCGACCAGGGCCTGATCAGCGCCGAGGAAACCTGCAGCCGTGCCGAGCAAAAGCTGGCCATGCGACAGCATGTGGAGACTCGAAGAGTTTGACCACGGATTACACGGATGGGGAAATTGATTTATGAGGAGCTGAGCCGGTCGATCATCGGTGCTGCGATGGAGGTGCTTACCGAATTAAAGCCAGGACTGGATGAGAAACTCTATGAACGCGCCATCGCGATCGAGCTTCGGCGCGGTGGTCACGACGTCGCGCTGCAGAACTCTTATCCCGTCTTCTATCGCGGCGAACTCATCGGCAACCTGATCCCCGATATGATCGTCGACGACCGCGTCATCGTGGACGGCAAGGTCGTATCAACCTTCACTGACGCCCACCTCGCACAGATGATCGGCTATCTGAACATCACTGGTCTGAAACTAGGCCTGCTCCTAAACTTCAAAAACGCCACCCTCGCTTGGAAGCGGATCGCGGGGCCGGAAACCGACGCCGACCCACCCGACCTTCATGCCTGATTCCCATTCGTGAAATCCGCGGTCTAATTTTCCCGTCCCTCAGCGTAATCCGCGGTCCAGATGCCCTACATAGACAAATTCTTCGAGATCCTCGTGCACGAGGGCGCGTCCGATTTGCACATCGGCGAAGGGCAACCGCCGAAAATCCGTCGCCACGGCGACGTCATGGCGATTCGCGATGAGCCGATCCTGCGCGACGAGGCGGTGCGAATGCTAAGCGAGATCGCAGGTCCCAAAGGTTGGGAAATTTTCGAGGAACGCGGTGACTTCGACTTCGCCTACGAGATGGACGAGAAATCGCGTTTCCGCTGCAACTTCCTCAAGCAAACCAATGGCTACGGCGCGGTCTTTCGGCTCATTCCCACCCGCATCGCTTCGCTTGAGGAGCTCGGCATCCCGCCGGTCGTCAGACAGTTTGGCGATCTGCGCGGTGGACTCGTCCTTGTGACCGGCCCGACCGGTTCGGGCAAGTCGACCACGCTGGCCGCCCTGATCGATTACATCAACATCCATTACGCGCGGCACATCGTCACGATCGAGGAGCCGATCGAGTTCGTGCATCGCAACAAGATGAGCATCATCACCCAACGTGAAGTGCCGGAGCACTCCTCGACTTTCCCGGCCGGGTTGAAGGCCGCGCTGCGCGAGGATTGCGACATCGTTCTGGTCGGCGAAATGCGCGACCTCGAGACTGTCTCGCTCGCCCTCACCGCAGCAGAGACCGGCTTGCTCGTCTTCGGCACCCTGCACACGAACAACGCGCGCAAAACAATCGATCGTATGATCGACGTCTTTCCCGCCGACAAGCAACCGCAGGCGCGCACCATGATGGCCAATTCGCTCCGGGGAGTGCTCGCGCAGCTCCTGCTCAAGCGCGCCGACAGCAGCGGCCGCATCGCGGTGAACGAAATTCTCATCTCGAGCAACGCCGTTTCCTCCATCATCCGCGAAGGCGCGACTCAGAAATTGCAGGACGTCATCGTGAGCGGAAAAGGGCAGGGGATGCAATTCATGGACGACGCGATCTGGGCTTTGCTCCAGCAGGGCGTCATTGGGCCGCATGAGGCGTTCATGAAGGCGATCGACAAGAACCTTTTTAAGAAATTCCTGCCCTCCGACGAAGCCGGCCTGGCCAACTCCGCCGGCGCCGCCCCCGACGACCAAGTGCGCCCGCCGGGCGATTTTGTAAAAGCAAAACGCCCAAAAGGATGAAGGCCGCTTTCCCCCAAGGGAGAAAGCGGCTCATCAGGCGGGTAACAGGGGTTATCCAAACGACTCCGACTGTGAGGGCCGCGCTTACCTTGCTCTAACTTCCGCCGTGTCGCTTCCTCCCAGGCTGCTCGTTACGGTGATGTTTGCGGGATTCGCGATCCCGCCGAATCTGCCACGGTAAGTTCCGTCGCCCCGGTTTGACATCGTCCCAAGTACCTGACCCGTGCTCGTCACCGAAACCGTTAGGGTAGCGGTTGTATTTGTATCGGTCGCCTGCACCGTAAGCTGGCTGCGCGAGATGACATACTGGGCGCGGATAATCTCCACCGTATCGACCGCGACCGAGTCCACCGCCGCGAGGATGTCGACGCGGCCATTGCCGAATGTGTTGTTCGGCGTTACTGGCGAACCGCCGTCGCAGGCGTTGGAGAGGATGTGCACGGCGGTGTTGTTGAGGACATTTTCGCTGCCCGTCACGTCATTCCGCAGCTCGGGATGAGCCGACCAGAGCAGGGCGACCGCGCCCGCGATGTGCGGTGTGGCCATCGAGGTGCCGCTGAGTAAGACATACGAGGTGTCCGAGCTATTGTAACTCGACCGGGTGTTGGTCCCAGGTGCGCAGATATCCGGCTTCAACCGCATGCTTCCATCGGAGGTAACCGGTCCGCGGCTGCTGAAGGAAGCGATCGTGTCGGTGCTGGTGTTCAAAGCCCCGACCGTGTAGGTCGCGTCGTAGATCGCCGGCGGATCGACTACGGTCGAGCAGCCTGGGCCAGCGTTACCCGCGGCCACCACCATCATGATGCCAGCGGCGCGTTGCGCTTCCACTCCGGCTTGCAGAGTGGAGGGTGAGCAACCCTCCGAGGGTGGGCAGGTCCAGGAATTTGTCGTGATATCGGGCGCTTTGTCCGGGTCGCCCTGGGCGGGCGTGCCGCCGATCGGATAGGGGGCGAGAAAAAACTCGAAGCACTCGGTGTAGCTGGCCGGTGTTCCCACGCCGACGTTCATATTGCGGCAGCCGATGAACTGCGCCTCAGGAGCCACGCCGATCTCGTTCGCGCCGCCGTCATCGCCGATCGAGGTGCCGATGGTGTGGGTGCCATGGCCGTTGTCGTCGCAGGGCGCGATGGTGTTGGGGCCGCAGGCGCCGCCCCCGGTGTGCACGCTATCGTGCCAGTTGTAGTTGTGGTCTGCCGTTACACCGTTCCAACCGCGGTAATGCGCCTTGAGCGCGTTATGAGTCCAGCGGATGCCGGTATCTGCTCCGCCGACCACGATGCCCTGGCCGAGAAAGCCTTCCGCCCAGACGGCCGGTGCGTGGATGTAGGAGACGCCGGGCTCGACGGTCGCGGGCGCATCCGGTTGCGCGGGCGCATCGAGCGCCCCGAGATTTTCAGGCAGGACGCGCACCTGCGGATTCCCCTCGACCCGGCCGACGTCGGAACGCAGCGCCATCGCCATCGCGTCCTCGTAGCGGCCTTTCACCCAGACGGCGTTGACGATGTAAAAGGAGCGATGCTCGAGCTTGCGTTCGCCGAGCCACTTCAGGAGCGATCCCTGGCTTTCCTGGCTCTTTTTCCATAACGCATTGCGCACAAAACGGCCTTTCGCCTTCTTCGTCTTGAGCGCGGCTGCTCCGCTCAGATCCGCCTGGTCCGCCAGGACGATCATGAATTCAGCCTGTTTGCCGCCGGAGGTGTGTTCAGTGACCCACGGCGAGATTTTGCGCAGCGCCGCGGCCTGTTCAGGGCTCGATTGGCTGACTGCACGCGACGAAGCGACTGCACCGAGCCCGACGGCCAGCGCAGCAGCGAGAAATAGGAGAGCGGTGAAACGCCGAAACGGCCCGACTTTGGATTGCCTTGATTTTTCCATGAGTGGTCAGGTTTTAGGGGCTTCGCTCCGGTAGATCAAGGAAAATCGTCTCGCGCCGGGTCAGAGTTGTGCTCAGGTCCGGCGCATGCTGTTCACCCAGACAGGTGATTCAGTGCAATACGAGATGCACAGGAAGAATGCTTCTGCCCCTGCTGTTTGCGGTGGCGGTGGCAGGGCAGGCGTTGGCGCACGACCGGGCGGTCACCGCCCTCGCTTCGCTGATCGACCCCGCCAAGCTGGCGACGCTGCAGGGCGCGCGCGGCGAATCCGCGCCTCTTGAAGTGCGTCTTTTGGTTGCATGATGCGCGCACGCGGGGCCTGGAGCCTGCGGCGGTGATCAGTCAGGCGCAGACCTTGAACGATTCTGCGAAAAGTTTTCAAGCGCCCCTGGTCGAGGCCGCCTTGCTGCGTGACCTTGATATCGCCGGCCAGCTCAGCTGTCTGACGGCGGAGAATCTCGACCACCTGCGCCATGGGAGGTCACCCATTGTGAGCTGTGGGCCCTATGGGGGTGAGCCAGCCGAAGTCGATCACGTCGTGCCGGTTTCCGTCGAGCCGGAGCTGTGCAACGAAATCGCTAACCTCGAGCTGCTGCCGCGCACCCTCAATCGGCGCAAAGGCGCCCGAATTGGCGAGCGGCAACAGGATTACCGGGAAGAACTTCGGCAGGCAGATCTGATCGAAGCCGTCGCCCCGGAATAGCCGCTCGCGAAAGACAGCCCTGCGCCCGCGGAAACGCTTGTTTTGCCCTGCGGGATCCGGTCAAATGAGCGCGTGAACTACGCGCGGTTCTCCCTGCTCGCTGTTATTGCATTCAGCGGCACGGTCAGCGCGGCGATGACCCCTGCGCCATCCCCGAGTGCGTCGGCGAGCGCGACCTACAACATCCGCTGGGGCATCAAAATCCCGGTGCGGGACGAAGTCGAACTCAACGCGACTCTCCATCTGCCTCAGGAGATAGAGAAAAGCGGACGCATTCCCGTTAACGTTACCATTACGTCCTATATTTCCGATACCTATCACGAGCGGGCGACTTACTTTGCCGGTGAGTTTATTCCTTTCGTGAATGGAAGGAGCGATGGCTATGACGTGGTCGAATGGCTCGTGCGCCAGCTGTTCTGCGATGGGCGGTTGGGGATGTGGGGCGGATCGTATGCTGGCTTCGACCAATGGGCCGCCGCCAAGGAGTTACCGCCACATCTCTTCACCATTGTGCCTGCGGCCGCCGCTCATCCCGGACTCGACGCCCCGTACTATAACAATATCGGCCAACCTTATTTCGTACAGTGGCTGACTCTAACCAATGGCCGCGCCGCGCAGGACCGCTTGCTCGATGACTCCTCCTATTTGCGGACGAAGCTCCTCGCAGCCTACCAACAGCATATTCCGGTTTAGTTCCGGCAAAAAGCCGGATATGGGTCAAAGAGTGACACAGTTAACATCTACAGGCCGCATTGGAGACCACAACTATGCCAACGCCTTAGCGTTCTCGCCGCCCCTACTTCATCCGCTCCTCTTCCACCTCAAACAGCTGACCGAGCGTCTGGATGTCGTCGCGATCGGCCAGGCCGGCTTCGGCTTTGGACTTGGCCAGGTGACCGGAGGCGAAGTCGTTCCAGCCCAGCTTCGAGATGAAGCCATTCCAAATCTCTACGTCGTTCTTGTAGAGACGGTGGCCGTTGGCGTAGCACCACTCCAGAATATCCTCGTCTGTACCCCCCTGCAGAACGCGCTCGCGCAACTTGTCGTACTCGACTCGAAGAAATTTGATCAAGCGCCGATCGGCGCCGCGGCCCAGATTTTCGTGATATTCCGGGTCCAGTTTGCCGGCCGCGTGAAGCCGTATTTTATCCAGCAGCCGGGGGAAATAGCGCAGGCCATCCGTCTCATCCAGCGTGCTCCTTGGTTTCATGTGCGGAACCGTGAACGCAGTCCGCCCTTCGCGCAAATGCATCCGAGTGATCCCGGCCGCCGCGGGCGGAGACCGAGATCTCCCTCCTGCGAGGCAGGGCAACTATTGCGCCTGCGGCAATCGGTTATTAGATAATCCGATGAAGTTTACCTATTACGGCCACGCCTGTTTCGCGGTCGAAGCTAGCGGAATGACCCTGCTCTTCGATCCGTTCATCACCCCAAACCCGCTGGCCGAGAAGATCGACGCTAAGAAGATCGCGGCTGATTTTATCCTCGTTTCCCACGGACACAGCGACCATGTGGCCGACCTCGTGGCGATCGCACAGCGGACCAAGGCCCCGGTCATCGCGCCTTTCGAAGTCGGCTCTTGGTTCGAGAAGAATGGGGTAAAGAACGTCCAGGCCATGAACCACGGCGGCGCCGCCAAAACTCCCTTTGGCCGGGTCAAACTCACCGCAGCCGTCCACAGCAGCTCGATGCCCGACGGAAGCTACGGAGGAACTCCAGCGGGGTTCGTGATCGAAACCTCCGAGGGAAACTTCTACTACTCGGGCGACACCGCGCTGACCTTGGACATGAAACTCATCGCCGATGAAACCGAGCTCCGCTTTGCCGTCCTGCCGATTGGCGACTACTTCACCATGGACATCGACGACGCACTGCGCGCGGCCGATTTCCTGGGCGTCTCCAGAATTGTCGGGGTGCATTACGACACCTTTCCGCCGATCAAACTCGATCACGAAGCCGCGCTGCGAGCTGCGCAAAATGCCGGCAAAGAACTCCTGCTGCCGAAAATCGGCGAAACCATAGAACTCAGCCAGATATCGTAGTTGCCGCTCGACGTCAGCGTTCCCGCCTATTAACGCTTTCGGATGAACCCTTCCGATCCACCGCTGCCCACTCGTCCGCACGAGGGCGGCGACGATTGGATCGATCGCATGCGGCGCTGGGATTGGGAGACGATCCTCTTGGTCCTCGCGATCAAAGTTCTGCTCCTCACCTTTGGCGTGCAGGCCGTGGCCGCGTTGACCATTCAGCATCGTGGCTGGCTCGATCTCTGGAACAACTGGGACGCGATGCATTACCTCCGCCTGGCTGAGCAAGGCTACACCGCCTCCGGAGAGAGCCGCGTCTCACTCGTCTTCTTCCCGCTCTATCCTTGGCTCGTTAGGGCGGTCGCTTTCATCTTGCACGATTACCTTGTCGCGGCTTTCGTCGTCTCCGGTTTCGCCTCGGTTGCGGCCGCTTTGCTCCTCCAGCGACTCGCGCGTTGCGACGAAACCGAGGAGGTGTCGCGCAACGCGATCTGGTTCCTCCTCATCTTTCCGACCAGTTTCTTTCTCCACATCGGATACACCGAGAGCCTCTTTATCGCACTCACCCTCGGCTGCTTCCTCGCCGCGCGGAAGGAGCGCTGGCTGCTCGCCTCGCTGCTCGGTGCGGCGGCCTGTCTCACCCGGGTGAATGGTCTTATTCTTGGACCCGCCCTGGCGACCGAAGTCGCACTCTGCTATTGGAAGTCGCGCCGGATCGACTGGCGCTGGCTCTGGCTCGGGTTGGTGCCCCTCGGTTTTCTCGGCTATCTCTGGCTCAACCATGAGGTGACCGGTGACTTTTTCGCCTTCACCAAGATCATGCAGGAGCATTGGTACAAGAAGTTCGCCTCTCCCTGGTTCGGGATTCATGACGTCTACCTGCGCGCGCTCGGGATGAACGTGAACGAGGGATTGAACGAACTGATCGCGGTCGTGCTTCTCTCCGTCTGCACCGTCTGGTCGTGGATAAGTCTGCGACCGTCCTACTCGGTCTGGATTACCTTGAACTGGCTGCTCATGACGAGCACGGCCTATGTCTTGAGTGTGCCCCGCTACATGCTCCCTCTCTTTCCCGTCTTCCTGCTCTTCTCCAAGGCTACCACAGGCCGCCGCTTCTGGTTTGCTATCCTGACTGTCTGGTCGCTCCTTTATCTGGGGCTTTACGCCGCGCGCTTTGCGCAGGGCCTCTGGTCTTTTTAAAGATCGACCTCGTCTCTCCGCGTTTAGAGGGAGTTTGGCGCTGGAGCCACGGACTGATCCTTTTCAGCCCCGTCCCGCTGCGCCTGTAAGCAAGCGGCGGTCAGTTGCTAAAGATGAGCGACGCGTGATAGCCTCAGTAGCCTAACGAGTTTGACATGACGGTGGAGAGATCGGCCGGCTGGGCGTTCAAAGGCTGGACGTTGAGCGCGCAAAGCGGATCCTGCGATCAACAGTTCGCGGTGGGCGGAACAATCTGATGGCGCAGAGCAGCTACACTCAAAACGGCGTCCAAGGCGGGCGTGGCGCCGAGGCAGTGCCCGGTGATTGGCTTGGTCGAGGTGCAGGGAGGATTTACCCCGCGAGCGCCGAAAAAGGGCATGACCGCGTGCGCTTCGGCAGCATCGTTCATCTTTGTCCCTGTCCCATGCGCGTTGATGTAATCGATGTCGTCAGGGCAAAGTTCCGCGACCTGCAAGCCTGTTGCATCGTGTCGAATAAGGCCGAGCCCTCGCGGTCGACGCCGGTGCGCCCGCAGTTATCGAGCGTCAGGGCCCAACCGGCAAGCAGCGCGGCAGTGGCCACACCACGAGCCGCCGGGGCCGGGGCAGATTCGAGCACGAGAAATCCACTTCCTTCTCCGACCACAATAAAAGCTCCACCACCTTCCGCATCTCGTCTCTCGTATGGAGAACCGTTGGCATTCCGCGAAAGGGTAAGAGCTGGTCTTTCATTCGTTTTTGTCGCGACCGATCCTTCGACTTCCCACCGATCAGGCAATCACTGAGACACCAAAAGCGCGAAGCAAAAAGGGATGAGTTTGTAGGTGCCAAAGTGAAAACACACCAAGACGACGGGCCTTCCTTCCTTCAACGTTTCTTCTATGTAACGAAGTCCGCTCGTTTGAAATCGCTCATGCCATTTCGGAGTCGCCAGACGGTCGAAAAAATTCAAGTACGCGGCTTAAGAGATACGTTGCCCGCGCCTGTCGGGCCATTCGAGGCGGTTTGGGTCTTGGGAAGTATCCGGGGAGAGGCTCTCTTCGGGCGAAGGCTGCGGCGATTGGTGCCAGAGGATTCAAGAGCCAATAGAGCGCGCTCGGCGACAGCACCCGTTCCATTGCGCGGAGCGAATAAAAAAGCAGGACGCCAACGCGATCTCTCGTCGGTTCTAGGAGAGGGAACACTCCAGAGTCGTACTACTTTGTTCTCTTTGAAGGTAGGTAAAAGATTCGCCCCCAGGATATTGCTCTTTTCTTCTCGCCCCAAAATCTTGCCGCAAAGGGACCCAATCGGGTTCGCGATTCGATTCAGACGCAGTGAAACTTCCTGATCGACCGGATGATGATTCGCCCGATTGGCCCAAGCTGCTCAGTACCGCTGCGCTGAGCAGCCTCGCCACGCTCTTTATCGCGCGGAATTTCTTTCCGGCGGAAAAGAAGATTCATCACGAGATCACCGCTGATTACGATATCGGCGACGACGAATTTGTCCGGACGATGGGGCACCTGCTCGGGCCGCCGCTGGTGGAGGGCAACAAGATCACTCCCCTGGAAAACGGGAACGAGATTTTCCCGGCCATGCTGGATGGCATCCGCTCGGCCCAGCGCACGATCACCTTCGAGAATTTCCTTTGGAAAGAGGGAGAAATTGCGAGTGCCTTCGCGGCCGCGCTCTCAGAACGGGCGCGCGCCGGGGTGAAGGTGCACTTCCTGCAGGACGCGATGGGGAGCAACGCGGTGCACGGTCGCGCCATGCAAGAGATGAAAGACGCGGGCGTGGCGGTCGAGATCTTTCGCTTCGTCCATTTCTCGCGCATCAATTTTCGCACGCATCGCAAGATCTTGGTGATCGACGGCAAATTCGGATTCATCGGCGGCGTCGGGATTGCCGACGCGTGGAAAGGCGATGGACGCACCCACGGGCTCTGGCGCGATTCGCATTACTGCGTGGAGGGGCCGGTCGTCGCTCAACTGCAGCAGGCGTTCATGGATAACTGGATGGAGACACGCGCGGAGTTGCTTCACGGCGATCCCTATTTTCCGAAACAGGAACACGCCGGCGACCAGCTCTGCCAGATCTTCAAGAGCTCCGCGGGTGAAGGCTCCGATAGCGCGCGGCTGATGCTTCTGGTCTCGATCGCCGCGGCCCGCGAACGGATCCGGATCGCGAACGCCTACTTCATTCCAGACTCCCTAACGATGCAAACACTGATCGCCGCCCTGCGACGTGGAGTGAAGGTAGAGATTATAACGCCGGGAACGGATATCGACGCTCACATCGTGCGGGCGGTGGGAAAGACCACATGGGAACCGTTGCTCAAGGCCGGGGCGCGTTTTTACGAGTACCAACCCGGCCGGTTCCATTGCAAGTATCTGCTGGTGGACGATTGCTGGGCCTCGGTCGGCTCCGCCAATCTCGACAACCGCTCGATGTCGCTGAACGAAGAGGCCAACCTCAATGTGCTCGACGAAAGTTTTGTCCGGAAACACGCCCGTGTTTTTGACGATGACAAGGAGCACTCGCGCGAAGTGACGTTGGAGGACTGGCGGAATCGCCCCTGGCGGGAAAAACTGAAAGGAAACGCGATGTCGATCTTCCGTTCGCAGATGTAAGCGCGCCGCTGGCCTAACGATGAGCGAGACTTCCAGGCCGACCGTGCGGGTCGCCACCTACAACGTCCACGGCTGCGTGGGACGGGACCGGCAGCGCTCGGAGAAACGAATCGCCGAGGTGATATCGGAGTTGTCGATCGACGTGATCGGCCTGCAGGAGCTCGATCTTGGCCGCGCACGTTCGGGCGGGACGGATCAGGCCGGAGCGATCGCCGGCGAACTCGGCTGGCATTGGCATTTCCAGGCGGCGATAAAATCAGGCGACGAGCATTATGGTCATGCGATCCTGAGTCGCTATCCGCTGAGTGTGCGACGCTCGGCTTGCCTGCCGGGGTTGCCGCCTTTTTTCTGCCGCGAGACGCGGTCCGCCCTCGCGCTCGATGTGGCGACGGAGGCCGGGCCGGTCCACATCATCAATACCCACCTCGGCCTGGGCCGACGGGAACGCCTGGCGCAAACCGAGTTGCTCGCGAGTACCGATTGGCTGGCTCCGACTCCAGCCGCCGGCCCGCTCATTCTGCTGGGGGATTTCAACAGTTTACCCGGCTCGCGGCCGCACCGGGCACTCACCCGCCATCTGCGGGATGTGCGCGGACTTCTGCCTGCAGGTCGCGCCCTGCGCACGTTCCCGACTTCGTTTCCCATCCTGGCCGTCGATCACATTTTCATCAACGAAGCGTTGCACCCGGTCAGCGCGACGGTTCATCGCACGCCGCTCGCGCGTGTTGCGTCCGATCATTTCCCGCTCGTGGCCGAGCTGATCGTGGAGGGGGCCACGCGATGAATCGCTCTTGCGCGGCAGGAGAGCTCCTTGATGGTATGGCTGCCCATGAGGAAAGCAGCTCGCAAGATCGCCGGGAGAACCGAAGCCGCCATTGATGCACTGGTCTATCGGTAGGGGTGCAACGCTCGGTTTTCTCCTGGCGATTGTCGCGTTGCTCATCAGCGGCAGTCTTTCTTTTTACAACATCCGCCGGATTGCGCGGAACGAACGTCTCGTCGTCCATACCCACGAGGTCTTGGACGAGCTGCGCGACACCTTGAATTCTCTGTCCGAGGCGGAGTCGAGCCAGCGCAGCTACCTTATCACCCAGGATTCGACCTATCTCGTGCCGGAACGCGCCGCGGTCGCCGGTGCACAGGTGCATCTCGATCGGCTGCTGGTTTTGACCGGCGACAACCCGGCCCAGAAGACTCGCCTTACGAAACTGCGCCCGATGATCAATGTGCGGCTCAATTCGCTGCAAACCGGGATCACGACCCGCGACGCGGAAGGGATGGAAGCGACGAGGCGTTATGTGCTCGCCGGCAAGGGGCGGAACGAGATGACATCGATCCGCGGCTTGATCGGTGAAATAAGAGGGGCCGAGGAGCAGCTCCTAGCGGTGCGGGAAAGCGAATCGCGCGTGAGTTATCACACTGCGCTGGTGACGCAGTGGGTCACGACATTGTTAGGCCTGGGCCTCGTTTTGTCCGGCTTCCTGCTGGCCAAGCGCGAGCTGGAGACCCGGGAGCGCGGCACCGAGGCGCTGGCCCGGGCTAATGATGAATTGGAAGAGCGGGTCGTCACGCGCACGGCCGCTCTGGCGGAGGCGAACGAAGCGCTCCAGCGCAGCAACCGCGAACTGGAGCAATTCGCCTCGGTCGCCTCGCACGATCTGCAGGAGCCGTTGCGCAAAATCCAGGCTTTCGGCGATCGCCTGAAGACCCGGAGTGCGGCCGAGCTCGGCGAACAGGGGCTCGATTACCTGGCCCGTATGCTCTCCTCGGCCACACGAATGCGCAGCCTGATCGACGCGCTGCTCAGCTTCTCACGGGTCACGACCAAGGCTCAGCCATTCACCGCGGTCGATCTCTCGGCGACGGCCGAAGACGTCGTCAACGACCTGGAAGATCGCATCCAGCGGATGGATGGCCGGGTCGAGATCGGACCGCTCCCGTCGCTCGAGGCCGATGCCTCGCAGATGCGGCAACTCTTGCAAAACCTGATCGGCAACGGCCTGAAGTTCGCGCGCCCGGACGTACCGCCGGTCGTCAAAGTAGAGAGCAGGCTCTTCGACCAGGAGTCGCCTAACGGCAATATCCCACGTTGCGAGATCAGCGTGCGTGATAACGGGATCGGCTTTGAGGAGATTTACCTCGATCGCATTTTCGAATTGTTCCAGCGCCTGCACGGTCGCCAGGAATACGAAGGGACCGGCATGGGACTGGCTATTTGTCGGAAAATAGTGGAAAGGCATGCGGGCACGATTACGGCACAGAGTGCCCCGGAGCGGGGAGCGACTTTTCTCGTTACCCTGCCGCTGCGGCAGACATGAAAGGACCCGAGTAATGGAAAAGGCAGGCAAACCAATCACCATCCTGATGGCGGACGACGACGCGGACGATCGCCTGATGACGAAAGAGGCCTTCGAAGAGAGCAAGCTCGTGAACGACCTGCGGTTCGTCGAAGACGGCGTGGAACTGCTCGATTACCTGAAACGCCGCGGGAAATACGAAGATCCCGCCAGCTCGCCGCGCCCCGGCCTCATCCTGCTCGACTTGAACATGCCGAAGAAAGACGGCCGCGAAGCGCTCAAGGAGATCAAGTCCGATCCCAAGCTCAAGAGCATCCGCATCGTGATCCTTACCACCTCGAAAGCGGAGGAGGACATCTACCGCACTTACGATCTCTCGGCCGCATCGTACATCACGAAGCCGGTCACATTCGCGTCTATGGCGGAGGTCGTGAAAGTGCTCGGCAAATACTGGCT
>JBDTOL010000073.1:0-26949 GCA_039933235.1 Spartobacteria bacterium
GTGATATCACCAAACCCCGCGGTGCTTTGTGTTCCAAAACTAAAGTAAAATGCGGTAAAGCCGTCCAGCACCGCAGTTGGCCCGCCGGGGGAGTTGCTGGTGAAGGACCCGGGATGGAGTCCTGCTTCAAGGAGGTAGGCAAAGGACCAGACCAGCCCCATGAATAGGTAGACACAAATCGCAGTGCAGAGAATCCCGGTATCGACTCTCCGCGCTTGCATGACCGAGAGCTGAAGCTGCAGAATCACATACGAGCCGAAGATCAGAGCAGGAATGAGATAAAGCGCGGGGCCGAAGAGATCCGGTCGAAAGTGATTGAACCATTTGCCGACAAGCGCAGGAGTCATCAGGAGAGCCGCTATGATGAACTTGCGCCTTCCCGCGCCGACCGCCAAAACTGCGAAGAGGAAAACGAAGCTTAGCAGGAGAGCTTCAATCACGTCGCCTCGCGGAACCTTCTCAACCAGGGGCGTGACGAGAAAGAACAACCCAAGCGTGATCAACAATCGAACGGAGGAGTATTGCGACGCTCCTCCGGTCGGAGATGATGGCGTGCTAAATGGCTCTAGTTCCTCTCGTTCCCTACTCATCTTTCGGGGCCCGCCCGCCCTCCTCCTGCTATCTTACCTCCGGATCGCGAGCGAGAGCGACCTTCAGATCCAGAATCGGCGACTGACTAACGTCGATAAACCCTTCATGGGGCCGATCGAGATCCAGCAAAACGTAAATTGTCGCTCCCAGCAGAACGGCGAGAATGGCCCGCGCCGGAATGCCGCGATGGTTTCCCATTCCACCAAAGAGGCCAATGGCTCCGGTCGCCATCGCTGCGCCCAGCATGAGCAATAAGATAACCGGGTCGGGCACATGACTCTCGGCCGCGAATAACCGCTCATGCTGAACCTCCAGGACAGCGATCAGCCTGCGGCGGAACTCCTGGGCAGAGCGCGAGGAAGGATCAACCTCGGGAGCGGTCGTAATGAGCTGCCACATCTCACGATGAATGGCAGACGCCGCGTCCGCTGCCTTGGCCGCTTCCTTCGGAGTAGCGTCACGACGTAACTGTGCTACTTGGGCGTGAAGATTGACATATTGACCGAGCAATTGCTTGAAGCGCTGGCGCGGCGGCTCGGGCAGAAGAGTGCTTTCGAGATAGAGGGCTTCAAGCGCATTGGCATCTTTTAAGACCAACTGGCGGCGCGCTTCATGTCGATCGTGCGAAAGAGCGAAGGTAAAGGAAAGAAGCAATGCCAGGAGCCCAAGGACGGAGCCAAGCACCGCCCCCAAATGGCCGCGCCGCATATCATCCAGTTGCGGATGCCAGCGACGTCCGAGCCGAAACCCAATTTCAGCGGTCAGCGTGATCGCCACGAGCAGAACGGCGACAATCGCAAACAGATTCTGCCGATAGAGCCAATCGTCGCTCATGCTCAATCCCGCTTCCAGTTACCCCGGGTGTGACGGGGCTGATGGACCTCAGGTTGTGGCAGAACTCTACTTGGGGTGGTGCTTGGACTTCTTGAGCTCATGGTTTTGCTCCACGTCGAGCGCGAGACTCGCGGAGCTGCCCTCGGTGCGATCTTCCAGATCAGCAAACAGGCCTTCATCGGAAAGATCGAGCGGATGGGAATTTTCCCAGTCGTGTTTCGCCACCTCGTGCAGGCGCTCAACGATCTCTTCGTCATGCACTTCGATCGCTAGCTCGCGCCGATCATCGAAGCTGCCGGGAGCGAGGTTGATCGAACCGACGATGGCGCGAACGCCGTCGGCCAGGAGCATCTTTCCATGGAGCTTGAGGTGCTTGAGCTTGTGAATCTTGATCCCGACATCGTCCATGATCCGGAGGCCGCCGACGCCTTCGACCAGCTTCTCCTTCTTTAGCGAATGCGGAGGGCGGGCCATAACATGGACTTTGACTCCACGAGTAGCGGCGCGGACCAGGCGCTCAATAATGACGGAATCCTGGTAACGTTCGTTTTGGACGAAGAGGGTGTGCTTGGCCCCGTCGATCAGCCGGGCAATGCGCTCGCGCCCGTTGCCCCGGCACCAGATAAGGTGGGCATTGTGGCCGGGGTCGAAGTCTTTGCGGTGCCAGTCGGCCTCGAAACCGGCCACGACTTCATCAACTTCGTGTTGGTGCGTGGTGATGACTGCGTAATCGCGCGTCTCGGTCAGATTTTTCGTGGCCCAGTTGAGGGATTTCACAAAAGCTATCCTGTCATCCACGACCATCGACTTCTCATGGGTGATGCCAAACTCGGGGTTACTGTCTCTCACTTCGACGCCAGCAGCTTCGAGTTGTTTGCGCGTTTCAGCGTTATCCTCCTCTCCACTTCGACGCGCCGGGTTGAGCATTACGGAAACCCTGGCGCCGCGGGCCTGGGCGGCGATGACGGCCTTAATCAGATCCGGGTCGGAGAAAACAAACATCTTGATCCGAATGGACTCTTTTGCCCCTTCGATGGCGTCAACGATGGCTTTCCCGGTGTCGTCCGGCAGAACAATGATGGAGCGATTAGACATGGCGATGAGGAGGTGGTGGTGGAGTTAAGCGGCAGGCGTAGCGCCGGCCTGGATACGGTATAGCTCGGCGTAGATCTCGTTGCGACTCACGAGTTCTTCGTGCGTCCCTTCCTCGGCGACGTAGCCGCCCTTCAGAACGATGATCTTGTGCGCGTCGCGGATGGTGCTGAGACGGTGTGCGATCGTGATGACGGTGCGTCCTTCCATCAGCCGTTCGAGCGCTTCCATGACAAGTTTCTCCGACTCGGTGTCGAGCGCGGCAGTCGGCTCGTCGAGAATCAGGATAGGCGAGTTGCGGAGCACGGCGCGCGCTATGCCGATCCGCTGTCGTTGCCCGCCCGAAAGCGTCAGACCCCGCTCGCCGACCTGTGAATCGTAGCCATGCGGCATATTGACGATGAACTCATGCGCATTCGCTGCTTTCGCAGCCGCGATTATTTCCTCGGCGGTCGCGTTCGGTCGCCCATAGGCAATATTATCGTGAATAGTGCCGTGGAAGAGGACGGTGTCCTGCAGGACAAACCCTACCTGCTCGCGCAGCCCATCAAGGTGGAAATCCGTCACATCCACACCGTCGATCAGGATACGGCCATTCGAGGGATCGTAAAAACGCGGGATCAAGCTCAGGACGGTGGACTTACCGCCGCCGGTCGGGCCGCAGACTCCCACTCGCTGCCCGGCACTGATCGTTAGGTTAATATCGCGCAGGACCGGCGCGGCCTTGTCATAGGCAAAAGCGACATGCTCGAAGGCAATCTCGCCTTTGATCTTGCCGGGAGGCCGCGCGTTAGGCTTTTGCGGAATAATGGTATCGGTCTGGAGGATTGTCTGCACACGCTCCAGACCGACGGAGGCTTGCGCGATAACGTTCGTCATCTTTGCCAGATCCTGTACCGGTTTAAAGAACTTGTTGAGATAAGCCAGGAAGACCGTCAATGCGCCAATCGTCATGACGTCGTTTAGAATCAGGCCCGCGCCGCGCCAGAGGACGAAGGCGACGCACATAGCGACCGTGATGGCGACAATGGGGGATAGGAGCGATTTTACCCTCCGCGCCTTAAGAGCGGCGCCGACTGTCTCGCGGCTGACGGTATCAAGCCGCGACTCTTCCATGTCCTGGCGGCCAAACGCTTCCACCGTGCGGACCGATTCCAGTCCTTGCTGGACCACGGCGACGATATCACTCTGATGTTTACGCACCTCGTGCGTGGCCTTTTTCACCGCCGTCTTGAAGCGAAAGACAAAGAGAAGGAGGAACGGAGTTATTCCGACCGCGACGAGAGCAAAGTCAAAATCGAGGTAAAGCATCAGAGCAAGCATCCCGATGATGTTGAGGCTATCGATCAGGATGGCGAGGAGAGCAGAGGACGCGAAACTTTGAATCGTGCTCACGTCGGAGGTGATCGTGCTAAGCATGTTGCCGACCTGGTGCGTATCGTAATACTGCAATGAGAGGCGCTGGAGATGGTGATAGAGACGCTTCCGAAGATCGTTCGCGACATTCTGCGCTATGCTCTCGGTGAAATAATTATCGATGTAACCGGCGATCCCTCCGATGATCGCGATGATGACCACGCCGAGCGCGGCCGCGCCAGCCAGCGCCAGGGTGTGTTCGCCCGAGGAAAAATCCCGCAGCCAGGTGAGAAACTCCGGCAGCTTGTGCTTTCCTACCACGCTATCGATGATGATCTTCAAGGGCCAGGGCGCGGCCAGGCTCATGGCCGTCTCAACCAGCATGGCTAAGAAGACAATCACGAGCCATTTTCGGTAGGGCCTGACAAGGTCAAGGACAAGGCCACCCATACTCTGCGAGGGCTTATCGCTGCTGGCCGGCTCCGTTTCCAGACCTTTCATTTTTCAAAGCTCCCACAGCCCACCCATCCAACAAGGATCCGGGCGCTACTTGGACATGCCGGCTACTTCCGACTTCACAGGGGGCCGAGACGTCGGATAGAGCAAGGTAAAGTTCAGCCGGACACCCCAAGTCGGGCCGTATCGCGGCGAATCGGCATAGTATTTGCCGCCGAGCTGGATGCTGACCGGTTGTTTACCGATCTTCAAGATTTGGCTGATTTGAAAAATGAGAGGAATCGTCCATTTGTCGCCGGAATCAGCGTTCCAGTTAGCTGACATTTCCGAGCTCACGGTAAAGGTTGTATGGGTTTTGGTCGTGTAGGCCACGAACGGTTGGAGAAACATCGAGCTGAAGTTGCTCCGGTGTTGCTCCTCTACGACGGACCAGAGCTGGTTGACCAAGGCCCCGGCAGTCAAGCCGCCCATTTGCTTCAGGACGACCGCGGTCGGCCCGATCGAAAAGGTCCCCGTGCCGAGGAATGGATGCGTGGCGGTAGGATAGAGGAGGACCGGTCCAATGCCCCAGACGAGTCCGAAAGGACCGGGTTTCTTGGGCGAGAAGAAGAAGCTCTGCGTCGTGTCGCCCAAACCCGCCTGATAGCGGTTTTGAGCGAAACCCGGAGTCGGCGGCAGGTTGGGAACATAGAAGAGGTCGTATTGCGAAACAATCGGGATGATTGTGCGCACGATCAGGTTCCAATCTTTCGTGATCGAGATCGGAATGACGGGTTGGATGTTGAGCGTGAACTTGTAACCGTCGCCCGATGGACCAAAGCCAAAGTCCTCATTCGCCTGGAAGGGCACGCTAATGAGGGATGAAATCGGATTGGCCAATTGCTTGGCCAGGTTGGTCGCCTCATCGCTCTCGCCGGCTCCGGGAGCAGGGCGCTCATCGACCGCGCCAAAAGTTAGGTCTTCGTGCCCAAAAGGTCCACCTGCGTCCGCGTCGACCGGTGAGAACGCGGCGATGACCTCGGGGTCGCCGAGAGCGTTGCCGTTCGCGTCAAAATTCTGCTGGACGCCGGCCGACAAATTGATCGCCAGGACGAAGAAACCAACTGCTGCTATCGGAAGAGTTATCTTATTCATTGCATTTCCTTTGCTTCGTCCATGGAGGCTGACCGAAAGGAGTCGCTCGCGCTGGGGTAAGGCGGTTTGCGGCGCGCTTCGCAAACGTCAACTGGAAGCGCCAGTTCAGCGCAGAACCATTCTGTCGCCTTCCCAGGCGGCCTCGAAGGTGTAGGTCTGGCCCTTGACGACGTTGATCTGTTTTTTGGTCGGCGGATTATTTAATTCGTTCGGCGCCAGGATCGCGGAGATGACATGACTTCCGACTGGGATCGGAGCGTTATAAGTATCGGCCACACGCACTTCGCCCACACGTTTCCCGTCGATAGAAACGATCAGCATTTCCGCCAGGTTGGGAGCTCTCCGGATGATGAGACGACCTGCGTTACCGCTTGTTGCCGCCATCGCCGCGGTCGAACTCGAGCTTCCTGTGCCACTAGTCTCACAGCCCGAAAGAACCGCGCAGATTAGACCAAAAAGTAGCAGGATCCCCAGGTAATTAAACTTCTTCATGCCTGAGATTGCTGCGCCGGTCATGTTGTCACAATGGGACGTTGGTCTTACGTTGGTGCCGGTCTTGGTCGAGCGTGCTTTCCCTGCAGTGGAGGCCATCGGGATTATCGACTGTTCATCATGTCGCGCTAAAATAACGCTTTAGCGCCGACGGCCGCCACCGCGACCTCCCCAGCCTTCTCCGCCGCTGCGCTGGGATTGAAAACGCTGGCTCTCCATTCCCCCGCGCTGGCGATTCTGCGACTCTCTCTGCAAATTCTCCTTTTGCGATGCCCAACCGCCTTCGGAGCGACTACTACTGCCTTCCGATCGCGTTCTCTGTTGCGCAGCTTGATTCCGTTGCTGGCTACTCTGAGCTTGTTGCCCGCTGCCCTGATTCCGTTGCTGGCTACTCTGAGCTTGTTGCCCGCTGCCCTGATTCCGTTGCTGGTTACTCTGAGCTTGTTGCTCGCTGCCCTGAGTCCGTTGCTGGCTCCCTTGTGCCTGTTGCCAATTGGGCTTGTCGACCGAATTCCAGCTTCCGTTGTCATACTTCTCCCAGCCAGAGCCGGTGTTCTTGTACGCGTTCCCATCCCGGCCAGCATACATGTTGCCGCTGGCAGTCTTTCCTGCAGCCGCGTTGCCCCAGGCGTTGCTCGTGCCGACAGCTTTTCCGCCCTTCGAACCCTGGGCGGATGCAACTGTTCCCTGGGCGGTGGAATAATGCTGGGTGTAGGCACTCCGATTCCCATTGGAGACGACGGAGCTTCCCCATTGCGCGCCGGGGCTGGTGCCCTGGCTCGTAGCGGCATACCTGCCGGTGTATGGGTTGTAGGCCTGTCCCACGCTTCTACTGCCATAAGGCGTCGAGGCCGTCGCGCCACGAGCATAGGTGCCAGTGTAAGGATTGTAAGCAGCGCCGCGCGTCGCCGACCCGTAGGGACCTTTCACGGTTTGCGACCAGCCATAGGTACCGGTCGCGGAATTGTAGTGTGCTGCGCCATAGTAACTCCCACCGTAAGGCCTCGCGTACGGGTAATAGGCCGGATATCCGTAAGGAGGACGGTATATGTATGGCGGGTAGTAATAGCCGCTGTTATTCGCGATGATGGCACCGGTCGCAGCGCCGAGGATGAACGCGCCGAGGTATCCCGCTGTGTAACTGGATTGGATCGTGCCATCCGTTGTGGCACTTTGGGTAACGTAAGTCACATTATAGACCGGCGAGCTCGGCGGAATCTTGTAAATCTCCTGCGGCACTGAGGTGGCCGTTGTCCACGGCCCCTTTGGATTGGGCGACATGAACCAGACCGCCTGGAGGCAAAGGTAATAGACGTCGCCTACTTTGATGACCTTATCCTCCGTGTTCGTGGCATAAGCCATTGAGGTGCCGGTGATGGGCTCGAAGTTTGGCTCTCCGCCGTATTCTACTTTTGCCTCGGCCGCGGCTTCGGTGGGATTGACGGTCAACGTTGTCGGGACCTGGGCCAGGAGCACGGCGTCCTTTGCTTCATCGGTTCCGGGAACCGACGAAAGGATGGCCGAGGCAGGGCTGCTCAAAGGGATCTTGGCGAAGTCCGCCGGCAGGTCCGGAGTCGCATAAGTCCACGGTCCTTTCAAATCGCCGGCCTTGAACCAGCGACCGGAAGCCAAATAGTAAACCTCATGCGTCGGTGCGTACTGGAAAACGACGCTGTTCGTGTTTGTCGCGTAGGCTAATTGTGTCTCGGGAATCTTGGCGTAGGCAGGCTGGCCATCGAACAGGATGATTTCGGCCGGCTTGTCGCTATAGAACACCGCTGGCACGACCTGCCCAGATTTGGCAGGCGGTGGAACGATCTTATCCAGGCCTTCCCACTCCTTCCCCTGCGCAACGGTCGACATTCCGGCCGGCAGTTTCCGAGTCGCGGACCATTCGCCATCCAGTTTGCTGGCCGTCAGCCATTGCTGCCCGACCGGCGCATAATAACCCGTGCCGTCGAAGAAGAGTGGCCACTGGGTGTTGACGACGAATTTCAGATCCGTTTTCGGAACTTCGGAAAGAACGGGTTCGCCATCCACGCTGAGGAGAATCGAAGGACGATAGGCGACAAAAATCGTCGGCGGATCGTTTTTCAATTGCACCCCGCTGACTGAATCAGACTTGGGCATGGAGGCGACGAGTCGGTGGAGAGAGATTGTGATGGTAGGCGGCACAAACTGTCGCATTAACTCATCAGCGTTCTCGGCGCTTCCCGGGGGAAAGTGAGTGGCGGTAATCTGCGGATCCGTGATGAGGACGACTTTGTTTTCATTATCAACCTCGGTCTTACCCTTCATTTCGACTACGCCGATCTCCGGCTTCCCTCCGGCCGGTGTAAGCGACACGGCCATGCGCCAGGTCAGGTCCTCGAAATTTTTCCAGTCGTCGACCTGTGGTTGATAGACGATGAGCCGAGCACCATCGCGGACGTGTTCGCGTGGCCAACCCGGGTCGCTGGCCTGATCAGTCGCGGAGCGAGATGTGCTTGTTTCGGCCGCAACGGCAGCGGTTGGGAGGAGGGAGATGAGAATGAGAGCGCGGAGGACAAGTGATGGTACAGCGGTAAACAATTTCATGATCAGAGATTGCAATCACAATGCGCCCCTCTCTCGCAGGCGACTATAAGACCTTCGGCCAATGCGTGCGAAGCCGCTCCGGTCTCTACGCTCGAAAGCCCCTACTTCGTCCTTTTACCGCCAACCATAGCCTCTCCCGTAGAAGCCTCCATAGAAGCCGGGGCCCCAGACACCGCCCCATCTATCGACCGCAGTCTGGTTCATCTGCGCGGCCATGAGGTTGTCGTTGCTCAGCTGTTTGGCCAGGCGGAGTTGCTGATATGCCTGGTATTCAGTAGGCGTTCCCACCCAAGCCGCGTTGTTGCTTCCATCCGGCTGGACGTAATACTGATGTCCCTTCCACGTTATCAAGGTGAGCTTGCCCACAGGCAATGTCTTGAGCAGGGCTGCTTTCTCGGGCGTGTCGGCAGTTCTCTGCTGAAAACCTGCCGCGGCAAGCGTGTTTGCGTGGGGCTCGGTGCTGGCGCAGCCGGCCGCGAAGGTGAGAAGCGCGAGGGCGCCAGCAAAGGTTAACGTGAGTCGTAAACGGTCTGTTATCTGTTTCATTTAAGTTGGTTTATTGGTGGAAGCTTAGAATCTTTCTTTCAGTGAGCGTGTCCAGTCGGCAGGGCCTTCGCAATGGGACGTTAGTCCCATGGTCGCCGCCGAATCACACTTTTCGATTTCCAAACGTCAGGTTGCCATAGGTTGCTGCAAAAAACGCAATAACCGCCTCACGATGGCGGTTCCATCTCCAGGGCCTCCACAGGCACTTCGAGCCAGTCCGCCGCCGCCGCCCTCTGGTCGAATAACTTCGCCCGAATCGCGGAATGATCTGTGAACAGGGAGTGAATTTTCGAGACCCGGTGCGCCGCGGGGCTCGTCACGTAAAACGCCGACTTGATCTTAGGACGTGTGGCATAGGTGAGCCTGCGATGCAGCGCGACGTTAAAGACGTAATTGAAGTTCAGATCGATCGCATCCAGTCGCGACAGGTCGGTGAATCGATTGAAAGGCTCGCGCGCCATCTCCTCCTGTTCTTCCACGTAGGCGACCACTTCATCCACCACGGTCTCTGTGAGAATGCCGCGCGGCTGCCATAAGATCAGAGGCAAATCTTCCCGACACCAAACCCCGGCGGGAGTCTTCATGCGGGAATCTCTTCCTTACTCATGGCAGCTCGGTCGCTCCGCCACCGCTACTCGGATTGCTGCGATGAATTCCTCGTCATCAAACGGTTTGGTGAAAAAAGCCGCCGCGCCGGCGTTCAGTGCCTGGGACCGCACCTGTGAGTCTTCTTTACCAGTAAAGATGATGACCTTGGTCGAGGGCGAAATCTCCCGAAGTCGTGCTTGCACTTCCAGGCCATTCATGAGCGGCATCCAGACATCGATCACACTCAACGCTGGGTGGTGGGTCTGGGCATAGGAGAGGAAGCTCGCCGGGTCGGCAAAGAGCTTCGCCTCCCAGCCGACCGAGGAAATGAGTCGTGCCTGCGCCTTTAGGACGGAGGGATCGTCATCGACGATGCAAATGAGTGTGGTTTCTGACAAGACCGCATTCTATCGCTCTCCCCACGATCGTGGATATCAGACCTTCGGCCTATCCGGTCACGACAACTCTTTTAAGGAATAGTCGCAGTCCCGGTTGCGCGACACAGGCGGCGACACTACCGCCCGCTGCACCAAGCGGACCAGCTCCGCGACCGAAGCGACGCCGAGTTTTTTCATGACGCGGCCGCGATGGACCTTCACCGTTTTTTCGGCGGTGCCGAGTTCGGCGCAGATTTGCTTGTTGAGTATCCCGGTGATGACGAGCTGCATCACTTCAAATTCGCGCGGAGTGAGCGAATCAAGTAGGTGACGAGCCGCGACCTTTTCGGCGTTCCGGCGGCGTTCTTCGATCGAGCGGCTGAGCGCCCGCTCCACACAGCGAAGCAGATCCTCATTCGCAAAGGGCTTGGGAAGGAAATCAACCGCGCCGGCTTTCATGGCGTGCGCGCACATCGCGATATCACCGTGGCCGGTGATGAACACGAGCTGTTCCTCGCGCTGACGCTGGATCAAAGTCTCCTGCAGCTCGATCCCACCGAGCCCGGGCATTCGCACGTCGACCACGACGCAGGCTGGGCCAGGGTGGGGTGTGCGTTCCAGGAAATCATCAGCCGAAGGAAAGATTTCGCTCTGGTAGTTGGCGGAACGGAGCAGCCGGCTCAGACCTCGCCGCACCGACGCGTCATCGTCGATCACGAAAACCAGGCTTTCTGCTGAGATCATTCGGTAAATTGAGCCGAGGGCAGAACAAAATGGAAGTGGGCCCCGTGGCCATCTGCGTTTTCTGCCACGATCGTGCCTGAATACGATTCGACGAGGGATCGCGCGATGGCAAGGCCCATGCCGAGCCCTTCTTTCTTGCTCGTGTAGAACTGCTCGAAGATCCGGTCGCCAGTTTCTTCCGCCAAGCCAGTGCCGTAATCGCGCACACTGGTCCGAACAGCGCTCTCGCCCTCGCGGGCCGTTGAGATGATGACTTTGCGCTGAGGCACCGGGGTATCGCGCATCGCATCAAAAGCATTCATCAACAGGTTGAGCAGCACTTGCTGGAGCTGGATCGGATCCACTTCGACTGCGGCCAGGTTCGGCTCCAAAACAGTCTTCACCTCAATTGATTGCAGTAACGCCTCCGGCGCGACCATGTGGACCACGTTGAGGACCAGTTCATTGAGGTTGACGGGCCGCCGCGCGGCTTCGCTCTTCCTCACCATGCTCCGGATGCCACGCACCACATCGCCGGCGCGGCGTCCATCCGCGCCGATGTCTGCGAGCAGTTCGCGAAGGTCGCGCAGGCTGACGTCGCCCCGGTCAATAAAGCGCTGGCCCGCACCGGCATTGCTCACGATACCGGCGAGCGGCTGATTCAATTCGTGCGCGAGGGATGCTGCCATCTCTCCCATCACCGCCACTCGGCTCAGGTGAGCCATTTGCTGCCGTAGTGCCTGCAACTGCAGCGTAGCCTGCTTCTGCGCAGTGAGATCGATCGTCACGCCGATGAGTTCCGACACTCTCCCGGCCTCATCGCAGAGCGATCGACCGCGGATAATGACCCAGCGAACTTCACCGTCCGGCTTAGTGATGCGATGTTCGATTTCAAATGTCTCCTCACAGCGGAGCGCATGATCGAACCTTTCTTTCACGATCATCTGCTCATCGGCATGCACCCGCGAGCCGAGCACCCGGCGGGAGAGCGGTTCGTCCCCCTGGAAACCATAAAGGATGCGGCCCTTCTCACTCATCGAGGCGCGATCGCTCGCCGGATTGTAGGACCAAAATGCGAGATGCGCTGATTCGGCCGCGAGGTTGATGCGCGCCTCGCGTTCGCGCAGAGCCTTCTCGGCTTGCACCCGCTTGGTGATGTCGCGGCCGATCCCTTGCATCTCGCGCACTCCCCCGTCGGCGCCAATAATCGCCCGGTCGACCCACTGTTGCCAGCCGGTCTCTCCATCCGGCAGAACGACTTCGTGTTCATGGGTAATGGTGCGCCGATCCCCAGCGAGACTTTCTACGTTGGCCAACACCCCGTCCCGTGCCGGCGGAGGGATCAGCTCGATAAACCTTCTTCCGATAAGCTCGCCGCGCGACCGGCCGAAAAAACGACAGTAAGCCTCGTTCACAAAGGTGAGGGTCGTGTCCGGCAAATAGCGACACACCATCTCCGTCTGGCCTTCCACTACTCCCCGGTAACGTTCTTCACTTTCCTGGAGTTCCCTTGCGGCCGCCGCACGTTCCTCCACCATGCCGGCCAGGAAGATGAGCGGGAGGGAAATGACGATCAGAAAGAGCTGGATCGAAAATGCATTCTGTTCGGCGGCTTTTCCGGCAAAGGGGCCGTGGCCATGGACTGCGCTCCAGATAGCCAGGAACGCGACCAGCGAGATCGCGGTGCACACGCCACAGGCGCGAAAGCGCACCGCCGCCCAAAGCAGGAAAGGCAGAAAAAGATAGAGCAAAGACCGATCAACGTCGGCGTCGAACTTGTAAAGAACGGCAAAACTCACGACGAGCAGTCCGACTAAGAGAAGGCCGGCCTCGAGATAATCGGAGCGCCGCGCGCTGCGCAGAGCCGCCCTCATGCCGCTTGTGCCCCATGCTACGATCAGAGCCGCAATCACGACAGCCGCGAGCGAATTGGAAGTCGTTCGAATACGCCAGACTTCCCAGAAGCTGTCCTGCCCCCAATCGTTCCAACTGACGAAGCGCGCATCCAAAAACGATGAGAGAAAGGGGCCAGCGAACACCACGGAAACGCAAAAAATGCTGACATTGCGGAGAGTGGTGAGCCGGATTTTTTCGCCGGCGAGGTAGCGTGCGAGGCCGGCGCCAATCAGCGCCTCGCTGCAGTTGCTGATGAACCAACAGAGAATCATCAAGGGAGGCACGTCACTCTGTATTTGCGCCAGGCAATGCGCAGGAAAGGCGGCCACCAGGATGAGCCACCAGATGCGCGGGGGCGACAGCAATAGCGCCGCCACCAGAATCGAATTCGGCGGCCAGAGAACTGAGACGGAGTGGGGCTGGAAGGTGAGCGCGAAGCCAAGCTTCGAACCAAAGTAATAACCGGCGAAAACGGCGAGGGCCAACGCCAATCCGCCCCGATCAGTCAAACCATTCCAGCCGCTGCTTTCCGCTCGGTCTTGGAGCGGCGCTGTCTCAAAACTCGTCGTGACGGTTTCCATGGACGATCGTGTGCCGCGCGAGAAGGTGACAAAGAGAATAAAGGCTTGCCCGGCCGGTCAGCGACGCATGGCTAGAAAACCGCAGGCCGGCTCTCCGCGCCTTCAGCTGGCTAGCTCGTCTGTCAAACCAAACCATAGCAACGAAGAAATCGCAAGACACATAAACTCGTCTTCCGCGGGCTCGGCCAGGCCGGGGTGGGCACTATCCAGGAAAGAAATCTCGCCGCCATCACCTCCGCGGTGAACAAGATCGTCGCCGATTTTCCGGCGGCAGGCGCGCACTAAGCACTGGCATTTCCGACACGTTCGCTGAGATTGGCGAGCGCCTGGGATTTATCGGCTCGATTTCGTCAACCCAAGTCGGGTTTATTCCAAAGCGCGGCGGATGTACACGAATCTAGGATTATTTTTCCGGGCGGAATATCTCTCGTTCTTCAAAAGCCGCTTCAGCCTGCGCCGCTGGGCCTACGTGATCTTCTTCACTGGCCTCTATTTGGTAATGTGGGTTGTGATCGCGCTGGGCCGGCTCCTGGATCGCATCTTTTTCCGGGGCTTTCTGCGGCAGGAAGTGCGTACGCCAGTTTTTATCGTCGCTCCGCCACGCAGTGGAACGACTCTGCTGCAAAAATTGATGGCGCTGGACGAGGAGCGCTTTGTCCACGCAAAACTTTACCAGACGATCTTCCCGTCGGTTGCCTACCAGCGTGGCATTACCCTCCTCTTCCGATTCGATCGACGGATGGGTGGCTGGTTGATCAAATTTGTGCGATGGGCCGAAAAGAAATTCTTTGGCGGCTGGGACGACATGCATCGGCTCCGTTTCGATCAGCCCGAGGAGGATGACGGTTTTTTTGTCTCCAGCTTCGTGACCGAGGCGATCTACCTGCTCTTTCCGCATATCGACGAATTGTGGGAAGCGGGTTTCGCCGATGCCCTTCCGCTGGTTGAGCGACGCAAGCTGATGCGGTTCTATCGCGGTTGTCTCCAGCGCCAGCTTTATGCCAATGGCCCTTCCAAAACCATCCTCTCCAAAGCAACCCAGTCTTCCGGTTCGGTGGAGTCCCTCCTGGAAGCGTTTCCTGATGCGAAATTCATCACGATCATCCGGCATCCGTATCAATCTGTCCCGTCACACGTCAGTGTCTTCTACCCGGTCTGGCGCGCGCACTCTCCTCATATCACCAAGGATGGGACCGTCTCCAAGGCCTACGCGAGATTGGCCGTGAAATGGTTTCAGCATCTCTTCAAATTCCGTTCCAAAGTCAGCCCCGGTCAGTATTACTGTTTTGATTATCGTGAGCTGACGCAGAATCCGCAGAAGGCGGTGGAGAAACTTTACGAGCACTTCGGCTGGGACCTCAGCGATCGTTTCCGGGCGCGGCTGGCCGCCGCGGCATCCCGCGAAAGCGACTACGAATCCCAGCACCATTACACCTTGGAAGAGTTCGGTCTTTCCCGGGAATGGATCCAAGAGGAGCTCGGGCCGTTACTCGACCACTACTCGCTCGCCCGCTGATCCCAGAGGCGCCATACACCCACGTGGAGCAACCCGAGCGCGATCAAGACCAGGCCGTTGGCCACGACTGACGCGACGACTTCCGTTCCCTGAAAACATTGCAACGCCAGAAGCAGAGCAAGCGCAATGTTGCGATTGCTGGTTCCTAATCCCACCACCCGGCGCGAGTTTCGTCCCGGCCCTCCGACCAAATAGCCAAGGATCAGGCAAAACTCGCTGACGGCTCCCATCACTGCCAGGGGGAGCCAGCCCACCGCTACGATCGCTGACCATACGCCGGCCGCGGCGAGGGTCAGCGACGCCGCCCCCGCCGCCTCCGAAACGACCTCCAGCGCTCGCACGAACGATCGCACCAAACCGGGTGCGACATGGTTCAGCACCAACCCCAGCGCAAAGGGAAAAAGGATCGTCCCTGCAAGGATGAGGGAAGCTTCCGTGGCTTTGAACGGACTCTCGCCCACGTCCAGCTCTTGAAGACCCACCTGCGCCACGAGCGGCGTAAGGACCACGGAGAGCGGGGGGAAAAGAGCCAATAACCCGCCGGCCAAGGCGAGGTCCGCTCGCGCCATCCGCGCAAATACCGGCACGACCGGCGCGAACGGCGCGGCTGACAGAAGAATCATGCCTATGAGGGTGCCGGCTTGAAAGTGGAAAGGCCGCACCGTCAACCAAAGGAGAAGCGGGACGATCGCAAAATTCAGGGTGACGATGAGGATCAGATGGCGACCGCGCAGCGCTTTCGCCACCTCCCCCACGGTTAGCCTCATGCCCACCGCCGCGAGCAATCCCGCCAGCGAGGTGATCGTTAGGATTTGAACCAGCGCTTCATTTTCCATAATGGCTAGCGAATCGTCCGACGAAACGAGTGGCGCGCTTCTGACGAACGGAGCTGATTATGGCGAAGACCCCCAGCGGCCTTTTTTCACGCCGAAACTTGAGGCGCCTCGGCTCGTGCGGAGCGACAACTGCAGTAAAAAGATGGAAGCCGCCATCGCAGGTTCGGGTCGTTAGGCCTGCGGAACGTTTTCGCGCGCGTGGCGCAGCGCCCGCGCCATCCAGACGAGCTCGTCGAAAAACTTCCCCACCCGCCCGGCGTAGGCTGGCTCCTTAATCTGCCCGCTGTCCGGATCGAACAACTTCCTAACCGAACCAAAATAGACGTCGCTAAAGATCGTGACCAGGCCGAGCTCGCGCAGGACCGGGAGCAAACTCTGGATCATGCGAGCGCCGCCAAACGGCCCGGCTGACACGCCGCACACACCGACTGCCTTGTGAATGTATTCCGCGAGGTTGGTATCGAGCAGGTGTTTGAGCAGGCCGGGGAAGCTGTGGTTATACTCGGGCACGACGAGGATCAGGCCGTCGGCGCGACCGACCGTGGCCGAGAATTTTGCATCCTTTAGCGCCTCTCCCGCGTCAGAGTTGGAAAGAGGGATCTCCCGGATGTCGATCCACTCTGTTTGCAGATCGGAGCGCTGCGAGGCCTGCTCGAAAACGAAGCGCGCCACTTTCTCGCTCGCGCGGCCCAGGCGGGCAGTGCCAAGCAAAAGCGGCAGGAAGACCGGGCGCGTGAGTGATTGCATCAGTTGGTGACCTCCGCGACGAAGACTACCGTGCCCCTCACACGCCGAACACCGAAATTTTGATCCCGCAATATTCCCGCCTTTTTCGCTGGCATGTTCTGCGTTATCTCGCGCGGCATCCGCTCCTCGCGACCCTCAACGTCGCGACCGTGGCGCTTGGGGTGGCGCTCTATCTCGCAATCCAGATCGCGAACCACAGCGCCAACCGCGCCTTCGAAGCGAGCGTCGACGTCGTGGCGGGCAAAGCGCAGCTCGAGGTGCTCGCGCCGGCCGGCAACCTGCGCGACGCGGCTCTCCCCACCGTCGCCCGGGAAAAGGGAGTGGCCGCCGCGACCCCGCTCGTTAGGGGAATTATTCGTCTGCCCGATTTCCCGGGCGAATATCTCGATCTTCTCGGGATCGACATCCTGACCAACCAGGAATTTCGGACCTTCGACCTGAGCGATTTCAAAACCGACCAATTCGATCTCGAGCAATGGCTGCGCGGACCACGCACGGTGGCGGTGAGTGAAGAACTGGCGCAGGCCCATCACCTCCGGGCCGGGGATGAAATCAACGGCCAGGTCAACGGCGAAACCGTTCGCCTGACGATTGGGTTCCTGCTCCGGACGCGAGGGACGGCCGCGAACGCCAACCCGCATTTCGCCGCAATGGATATCGGCTGGGCGCAGGAACTCCTCGGGAAACAAGGCGCACTCGATTCGATCTCGCTCCGCCTCGCCCCAGGGGTCGATGCGCAGGCCGCGGCGACCGCGCTGCGGCCCAAGCTGCCGCCTGATATCACCGTCGCGCCACCGGCCCAGCGCGGCGAGCAGGTGGGGAAAATGCTGGCCGGCTTTCAGCTCAACCTGCAGGCCATGAGCCTCGTCTCGCTCCTGGTCGGGATGTTTCTTATCTACAACACGATCGAGGCTTCCGTCGTCCGCCGGCGCCATGAGATCGGGATCCTGCGGTCGTTAGGCGTAACGCGCGGCGAGGTGCGGGCTCTGTTCCTGGGGGAAGCGGCGGTGCTCGGTCTGCTCGGGATCGCGCTCGGCCTGGGCGGCGGATATCTCCTCGCGCGCGCGCTCGTCGGCACCGTGGCGGACACGATCTCCTCGCTCTACGTCCTGCTCAGTGTGCGCGAGGTGGTGGTCGCACCGTGGATCTGGGCGAGCGCGTTCTTCCTCGGGCTTTTCTCCGTCCTTGCGGCCGCCTGGCTTCCGGCCCGGGCCGCCGCCGCCATGAATCCGGTCGAGACGCTTCATCAGGGCACGCGGATCGAGCAGGCGGTGCGACTGTCGCGGGGTTGGATCTTCGGCGGCCTCGGTTCTCTCCTCCTCGCGGGCGTGCTTTCGCTGCTCGCCCTGCGGGTTGGGCCGCCCTGGCTCGGCTTCGGCGCCGCGTTTTTCGTCCTGGCTGGCTTTTCGCTGATCGCGCCGGAGCTTACTGCGCGCTTCAGCCGGATGGTTGGGGCGAGAGTCCGGGGGCGGGTCGAGCCGCGACTCGCGGCGCAGAATCTCGGACGCACGCTGCTCCGTAACTCGATCACGATCGCTTCTCTCGCCGCCGCCGTCGCGATGACGGTCGGCGTGGCGGTGATGGTCTTCTCTTTTCGGCAAACCGTCGGCGACTGGATCGACCAAACCCTTGTGGCAGACCTTTTCATCGGACCGACCGCGAACGAAATCGCCGGCCCAACTTCTTTCGTGCCTCCCGCCGCGATCGCTTATCTGAAAAATAACCCGCTGGTCGAAGAGGTGGATACATACCGCGGAGTCGAGCTTCCTTTTCGCGATCAAACGATCGCGCTCGCCGTGATCACAGGGAGCAACCGGCGCAACCTGCGTTTCCTGCGTGGGGAAAATGACGAGATCATCCGCCGCTTTTACGGAGATCAATGCGTGCTGATTTCCGAGAGCTTCGCGCGCCGCTTTCAACTCCGCGAGGGCGACACGCTCCGGCTGCCATCCCCCGCGGGCGTGCAGGCCTTCCCGGTCGCGGGCGTCTTCTACGATTACACGCGCGACCAGGGAACAGTGTTTCTGAGCGAACGAAATTTCCGCAAGTTCTGGCAGGACGATCAGGTGAACAGTGTCGCGCTTTATCTCAAACCGAAGGCGGACCCCGCGGTCGTGGCGCAGGCTTTCCGTGATCGCTTCAGCCGGGCCGGGGAATTCTCGATCTACTCGAACCGGCTCCTCCGCACCCGCATCTTCGAGATTTTCGACCAGACTTTCGCGGTGACCTACATCCTGCGCACGATCGCGGTGCTGGTCGCGGTGGTCGGGATCTTTCTTGGCCTAACGACGCTGGTGACGGAGCGTTCGCGGGAGCTCGGGGTGATGCGCTCGATCGGGGCCTCGGCGGCGCAGATCCGTCGCTTGTTACTCTGGGAAAGCGGCATGATCGGGCTGCTCGCCAGCCTGCTGGGAGTGGCGTCGGGCCTCTGCCTGTCGCTTGTCCTCACCGGGGTGATCAACCGTGCTTTTTTCGGATGGACGATCCAGCTCGCCTTTCCTTGGTGGTCGCTCGCCTGGACGCCGGTCTGGATTATCGCAGCAGCGATCGTGGCGGGATGGATCCCGGCCTGGCGCGCGGGAAGGCTGGAGATAGCGGAGGCGGTGCGGAGCGAATGAAAGGCTGGCCAGATCGGAGGTCGCAAATGGCAGGTTGGATCGCTCTGGCGTTGGGTCTGGTTTGCGTCGGCGCGGGATGGAAAGTCGCGGAGCCGGGCTGGCAATATGCATTCCCACGCGATCACCACGCACACAAACAGTTTAAAACCGAATGGTGGTATTTCACCGGCAACCTGACGAACGAAAACGGGCGGCGCTTCGGCTATGAGCTCACCTTCTTTCGCCAAGGCATTCGTCCGCCTGACGAACGTGCGGAGACCACCTCACGTTTTGTCATCGACGACCTGAAGTTCGCCCATTTCACGGTCACAGATGCCGCGGGGAAGACGTTTCTTTTCCATCAAAAAACGAGCCGTGGAAGCTTCGGCGAAGCCGGATTCACCGAGGGTCCGCGCCTGGCCTGGATCGCGTCGTGGAACCTGCAAATGCGCCCCGACGGTTCCTTCGATCTCGCCGCCGATGCGGCGGACGCAGCGATCAATTTGCACCTGGTGCCGCGCAAGCCGCCGGTCATCCACGGCGAGGGCGGGATCAGCCGCAAGGCGGAAGGGAGCGGTCACGCGTCGCACTACTACTCGATCACGCGGCTGGCGACCTCCGGCGAGGTGCGCGTGCAACAGGAAACGTTCGCGGTAGCCGGCGAGAGCTGGTTCGATCACGAATGGGCCACGAACCAGCTCGCCCCCGGTCAGGCGGGCTGGAACTGGGTCTCGGCGCAGTTCGATGACGGGAGTGAACTGATGCTCTACCAGATGCGCCTAACGAACGGTCAAATCGATCCGATTTCGAGCGGCACCCTGGTCCGCGCCGATGGCACGGCCGTGGCGCTGTCCAGCGCAGATTTTGAGATGACCCCGGAAATTTTTTGGAAAAGCGGCGTGACGAAGGCGAAATACCCGATCGCCTGGCAGGTCGTGGTTCCCAAAGAGAAGCTGCAATTTCAGATCCAGCCGGTCATGAAAGAACAGGAGCTGGCTTTCGGCCCGCTGATTTACTGGGAAGGAGCCTTCGATGTGGCCGGGAAGCGAGCCGGCAAACCGCTGCGCGGCCATGGCTATCTCGAACTGACCGGCTACGCCGCGCCGTTACAGGGGCTAAATCGCTAGCGCGATCAGGCCTGGGTATGGCGCGCGAAATGAATCTCTGCGCCCTTCGGCAGAAGGCGTTTGCGGCCGCGCTGACGACGCCGCGCGAGAGTCGCGCGCCCGCCTTTGGTACTCATGCGCGCGCGGAAACCGTGCTGTTGTTTCCGGGTTCGCTTGGATCGCTGTAAGGTGCGCTTCATAGGAAAATTCCCGACTTCGGGACGTTGAAAGAGTCGCTACTTTAGGGGTCGGATCCGGTTTGTCAACGCGGGCGAGATGCAGTTTGCAGACGGCATGCCCACCGCTACACCTTGGCCGTGGCGGATAAGCGGATTGCCACACCCGGCCGATTATGGAATAACCATGCCGGATGAGCGACGTGGCCATCGAACCAGCGATCCAGGAGGATCTCGACGAACTGTCGAGCCTGCTCGGCGAATTGTTCAGCGAAGAGAGCGATTTTCGCCCGAACAGGGAAAAGCAGCTCCGCGGCCTGCGCCTGATTTTTGAGCAACCGAATCGGGGCCGGGTCTTCGTCCTGCGCCGGGATCGCTCGATCGTCGGAATGATCAACCTGCTTTTCACCATCAGCACGGCGGAAGGCGGCTTCGTCCTTCTGCTCGAAGACCTGGTGATCCATCGGGAACACCGCGGCCACGGCTACGGTTCGATGTTGCTCGACTACGCGATCGAGTTTGCGCGGCAGAAAAACTTCAAACGCATCACCCTCCTGACCGATCGGCCCGAGCTGCGCTCGCAGAGCTTCTTCCGTAAACACGGCTTCTACGAATCGCCCATGCTGCCGATGCGCCTCCTCTTGCCGACCCAGATCGTCCAGGACACCGCGCTCTGAGGGTCGCAGGCATTCCAGCAGGATGGGCTTGAGACGCGATGAGTGAAGAATCTCCTTTCGTCGACCTCGGCTTTGCCCGCGTCGATCTCGATCGCAGACGCCGCACCGGATTTCCGGAAGTGATTTTCGGGCAGGGGAAAACTCCGGATGAGGTGGCGCAGATCGCGCAGGTCATCCTCGAACGGGAACCGGTCCTGCTCGCGACGCGCGTCTCGCGGGAGCAGTTCGACGCGGTGCAGGCGCGATTCGCCGCCGCGATCTATCACGAGCGAGCCCGCTGCCTGACGATCGAGCGCGCACCGCTCCCGAAGTTGAAGTTTCCCGTCGCAGTCGTGGCCGCCGGCACTTCGGATCTCCCGGTGGCGGAGGAGGCGGCGATCACGCTCGAGATTTTCGGCAACCGCGTGGAACGAATCTACGACGCGGGCGTGGCGGGGCTGCATCGGCTGCTGGTGGAGACGGATCGGTTGCGCGAATGCGCCGCGCTCATCGTGGTAGCGGGGATGGAAGGAGCACTGCCTAGCGTGGTGGCCGGCCTGGTCGACAAACCGGTCATCGCGGTTCCCACAAGCACGGGCTACGGCGCCAGCTTCGGCGGTCTCGCAGCGCTCCTCGGCATGCTCAACAGCTGCGGCAGCGGCGTTACGGTAGTCAACATCGATAACGGCTTCGGGGCCGCCTACGCTGCCGCGACGATCAATCGCCTGATCGGTTGATGCGGCGGCGGGCGCACCGCGCTATCTTCCTCGATGCCATCCCAGGGAGGTTCGATTCGACTTTTCAAGGTTGCGGGGATCGAGGTGTTTTTGCACTGGTCCTGGTTTCTGATTGCCATCTACGAGGTGCAGATGTGGCGCTCGATGTTCTCGTCTCCGGCTTGGGCGGCCCTGCTCTACGTAGGTCTGTTCGTTCTCGTCACGATGCACGAATTCGGGCATGCCCTCGCCTGCCGCCAGGTCGGCGGCCGGGCGGACAAGATCGTCCTCTGGCCGTTAGGCGGAATCGCCTTTGTCAGTCCTCCGCCCCGCGCCGGGGCGATGCTCTGGAGTATCGCCGCCGGTCCCCTGGTCAACGTGTTGCTCCTGCCGATCCTGACCTACGCGCAACATGCCGCGGGCCGCGCCGGCTGGGTGAATAGCAACGTCGACGCCTACCTCGTTCTGGTCTGGCTTTGGCGGATTAATCTCGGGCTGCTCATTTTTAATCTCCTCCCGATTTATCCCCTCGATGGCGGGCAGATCGTGCGGGCCCTGCTCTGGTTTCCGCTCGGGCAAATCCGGAGCTTGTTTATCGCGACCGGGATCGGTTTCGTCGGCGGCGGGCTGCTCATCCTGCTCGCGCTCTGGCAGCAATCGATCTGGATTGGGATCATGGCGCTCTTTCTTCTCAGCCAGGCCTGGGTCGGCTGGCGCCAGGCCCAATACCTCCGGATGGAAGCGGCCGAGGCGGTGCGGATCGTGCCGGACGATACCCATCTGCCCGAGAAAAAGGTTGCCCTTTAAAGGTCGTTCTACTGCGCGGCCTGCATCCGCTCTTCCAACTGCGGCACCAGCTGTTTCTTGAACTCAGCGCGGAACCCGATCTCGTCAACCGCCTTCGCGACGGAGGTCTGGGCGGAAGACGGCAGATTGGTCTTCGCATAGCGCTCGAGCGTGAGCGCGTCCTTGGGATCGGCAAAGAAAGTGAAGAGACTGGCCGCAAAACCGTTGATGCCCAGCGCATCCTGTTTTGCGAGGAGCGCTTTCATGTGCTCCCGGGCATATTCCCAGACCAGCTCCGGATGCTCACCATATCGCGCCGCATAGGGAAGGAGGCCGGCCGCGCGACTGGTCGGTAGCTCGTCGGTCAAGGCGAGCGCGATCGTGCGCGAGATCAGCTTTGGTTCCAGCGCCTGGCCAAGGGCCTCGTAGAGGTATTGCTTCTCTTCCGTGCTCGTCGTTTTCAACCCGAGCTTGTGCAGTTTTTCCCAGGTCCCGGAGTCGGCATAGCGACCAACCACGGCAAAGATCGTCGGCCGCAAATCGGGCGGCACAGTCGTGGGATCGCCCAGGAAACCGTCGAAACGCGAACGGCAGCCCGCGATGATGTCGGAGTCGTTCAGCAGACCGAGCCCGCGGATGAGCGAGGTGCGCAGGAAACCTGTGGTCGGTTTCTCGCCCGGTTTCGCTGCCCAACCAACGCGGTCAAAAGCCGGCCGCAAAAGTGCGCGGGCGTATTGCTGGAACCGAGGCCTGATCGGATCGCCCGCCAGCAGGCGATTAATGAAACTAAACGTATCGATAACCTGATCGTAGACCGCCACCTGATCGTCCTTCAGCACCTGGTCGACGACCGCGAAATAACGCGAGAGCGGCGCGCGATCTGCCTGGGTCAGAGCCCAGGCATCGAGCAGCAGATCGACCCGATCCGCCTCGGAGAGGCGCGGCACCTGCGCGACGAGCAGATTCCAGGAAGCAGTGTCGTATTCGACCCGATAATAGCCGGTGTTTGCCACATTAAACTTGATTGCCTTGTCCTTCGGCAGCTCGTTAGGCAGGGCCGCGCTCTCCTCCCGCAGGAGGAAGCCGCTCGGCGCCGGTTGCTCCTCGATCTCGTAGGTCAGCGGCACCTGCCACTGCAGCGCCGGCGGATTCGGGAAATGCACCGTGAATCGCTCCTGCCTCAACTGGATCGTGTCCTCCTTGCGCTCGACTTTCACCAGCGGGAACCCCGGCTGTTCCGTCCAGCCCGGTGCGAGCTCCCCGACCGGTTTACCCGAGACTTCGGTCAGCGCCTGCCAAAGATCGGCCGTCGTCGTGTTGGAATACTTGTGCGCCGCGATGTATTTGCGAATGCCATCGCGAAAAACTTCTTCGCCCAGGAAACTCTCCAGCATCCGGATGATTGACTGGCCTTTGCGATAGGTAATTTCGTCAAAAGCACTGCCCGCTTCCGCCTCGGTTTTAATCGGTTGCTGCACCGGATGGGTCGTGGAGCGGGCATCGGATTCCATCGCCGTATCCTTCGCAAACCCGATACGCCTGCTCGCATCACGCGACACGTTGCGGCGGAGCCACTCGTTCCACTCCGGGTTGAACCGGTCGGTACACTTCGAGCCCGCCCACGAGGCAAAGCCTTCATTCAGCCAGAGGTTGTCCCACCAGGCCATCGTGACGAGGTCGCCAAACCACTGGTGCGCCATCTCGTGCGCGACGACCGCAAAAATGTCGTGCTTGGTTTCGTTCGAGGAATTCTTCGGATCGAAGAGGAGGACAGCCTCGTAAAAGGTGATGCCGCCCCAGTTCTCCATCGCCCCGCCAAAGCCGCCCGGCACCGCGATGAGATCGAGCTTGGGCAAGGGATATGGCACCCCGAAATAATCGTTGAAGTAATGGAGGATCTTGGCCGCGCTCTCGAGCGCGTAACGACCCATCTCCGCCTTACCCTTGGTCGTTACGACGCGCAGCTTCACCCCGTCCTGTTCGCCCTCGACCAGGTCGAGTTCGCCGGCGCAGAGCACCACCAGGTAGCTCGACATGGAGGGGGACGTCTCGAAACGCACTTCCTTGCCCCCCTCGACCTTTTCTTCCCCTGCTACCGGCATGTTGGAGATGGCGATGAAATTCTCCGGAACGACGGTCGAGAGCTGAAACTTGGCGCGAAAGCTTGGCTCATCCCAGCAGGGAAACATCCGGCGCGCATCGGTCGCCTCGAATTGCGTGCCGAGCATGAGATTGTCCTCGCCCGTCCCCTGCTCGCGGTAGCGCGCGAAGTAGAGCCCCTGCCCTTGCGCGTTGATCTTGCCGCTGAACTTGAGCTCGAGCTGATGCTCGCCGTCCGGCAGCTCGTTAGGCAAAGTCAGCGTTAGAGTCTGCTCGTCCGGGTCGACCGCGATCGATTTTTTCGGCACGGCCTGGCCATCAACCGAGGCCGAGGCGATTTCGATCTCAAGCGCATTTAAGACGAGCTTCGTGAAAGGCTTGTCCGCATGCAGTTTGATCGTCTCGGAACCGGTAAAGGTGAGTTTGGCGAGATCGGGTTTGATCCGGATGGCGTATTCGCTTGGCCGGATGTCCTTCGGCAACTTTCCCGGGGTGGTGTTGAAATCGAATTTTGCCTCGGCGTGCACGTGCGTGAGAGTGAGGAGGAAAAGGAAAGCGAAACAAGGAAAACGCATAGGCCACTTAAGGCGACACCTGGCATTCCGCAATTGACGTGGAATACGGGGATGGCGCTTCTCCCTTCTGGCGCTCGCTGCACTGTTTACTGGACGACGAGCAACAGGAGCAATTGTCCGGCGCCGATCAGTGGGCCCTTGATCACGAGTGGGCTGCTCTTGCTCAGGGTGGCGTCCGTTTCCAGCAGGGTCTGTCGATCCTGATAAAGCTGCAGCTTCAACCGGTATCCGTCCGGTGTCGCGCCACGCGAATCCACGTGGAGAGAGAAATGTTTGCTCCGGGCCGCCCAATTTTCCTCGCCCGTGCTAAGGGCCTGTTGCGCCTGACCAATAAGCTCGAACTGATTGTAGCCGAAGGTGCGTTGCAAGGTGTCGCGGAGCCGGCGCACCTCCGGCGGAGGAGGAGCGGGATGCGCCACATTCGTCGCCAGGACCAGGCCGCTCCAGACCTTTTCGTCCGCGCGCGCGGGCGACGCCGAGGCGCCCAGGACGATCAGGACCGCGGCGAGAGCGAGGAAGCGAGCGCGCATTAGTTATTTCGCAGCGTATTCGGCGGGTAACGTCTTTAATCCATCAACCCAGAGGACGGTGACACGATCCTGTTTCGTCTGGAAGATCGAAACGGTTGCATACGGGCTAACGTCAGGATCGACCTTGGCTTTCAAAATCTGGGTCAGATACTGCGACTGATCCGGCGCGGGCTCCTGGCGCATGACAAAAAAGGTGCAGACCGCGAAGATCGCAAGCGAAGTGGTACCGGTCCAGAGCAGCCGGCGAATCGTCCACCAGCTCTCACGTTCCTGCGGCCTCCGACACGGCTCCGCCGCTTTCGTCTCCGCGGCGATGCGCCCGCGCAGCTGATGATGAAAAAACTCCTCGTTCGCGAACGGGCGCGGCTGCAGCTGCTCCTTTAAAAGAGCGCCCAGCCTGCGCGCCTGCAGCTTCTCTGCCTCGGCCACGGCACGATCGTCGAGCGATGCCTCAAACTCCGCGCGTTCTGCGTCGTCCAGCTCGTCATCGACCCAGGCGGTCCACTTTTCCTCAAACGTTTTCATAAATATCCCGCAACAAATTTTGCAATTTTTTGCGCGCATAAAACAAGCGCGACATGACGGTGCCGATGGAACAGCCTAACGACTCCGCGATTTCATGATACTGCATGTCCTCGATTTCCTTCATCAGGATGACTGCTCGATGCTCCGGCGAGAGCTGCGCAATGGCCAGGTCGATCCGGCGGCGGATCTCCTGGTGCTGCATCCGCTCGTGCGGCAGCGCATCCGCGTGCGGCACCGTCCGGGAGGCGGGATCGATCTCTTTCAGCTGGATGGCGTCGTCAAACTCCGCCCCTGTCCCCTTGACCTGCTTCTTGCGCAGCCAATCGATCGTGACGTTCATCACGATCCGGTAAATCCAAGTGTAAAAGGAGGATTGGCCACGAAAACGGGCGATCGATTTCCATGCCTTAACGAAGCTGTCCTGGGACAGATCCCAGGCGTCCTGCTCGTTATGCACCATGTTGTAAATCATTCCGAAAACCCGGTTACGGAAGCGGCCAACCAGTTGATCGAAGGCCTCGGTGTCGCCCTCCTGCGCCTTCCGCACCAGCTCGAGCTCCGGGACATCGGCCTCTGCCTCAGTCGCTTCCGTGTCCATCTTTGGACGGGCGCGGCGCTGATTCATTCAAACGCTAAAGACTGCCGTAGCGTCGCAGCCATTCGCCACGAAACTCGCCCATCAGCAGGATGATCCCGTCGCGGACCTGGAAGATCCGCTGCTGGAGTGCGGCGTGCTGCCCGCGCGTGATCGATTTCTCGGCCAGGAGCTGGGCAGAGGCCTCCAGCGCGACGGTGATGGCTTTGAGCGAGCGCTTGAGGTAGGCGATGGTCATGCCGAGT
>JBDTOL010000074.1:0-6359 GCA_039933235.1 Spartobacteria bacterium
CGAAATCGAACTCCCGCCCGCCGGGCGCGGCGCGATTATTCCACCAGCCTAACGAAAAAGCGCGGTTGGCAGGCGACCCGCGCCAGCATTGCGCGAGCGTTTCGGGCTTTATTACCGGTTTGCCTTTGTCGAGCACGAGTTGTCCCATTTTTGCCCAGTGCCGCGCGGTCATGACGAAGCCGGCGGCGAGGAGAGGATTGCCCGCGCGATCATCGAGGTAGCGCTGCGGGCCAAGCTTCATTTTGCGCAGGACACGGCGCTCGAGGTATTCGGTCGGCGTCTTGTTCAGCTTCTCCTTGAGCACCTGATGAAACACCTGCAACGCCGCCGGGCCATAGATGAAGGCCTTTCCCGGCTCCGCCACGATCGGCAATTTGAGCGCGGCCTTGTCGCGATTGCCATATTCGTTCACCTGCAAAGGAAAGCCGGGCGCTAGTCCACAGGAAAAATCGAGCAACTGTCGAATGGTGACGCGCGCCTTGCGCAGATCGTTTCGCCACGAGTCGATTGTCAGCGCGACCGGTTCGTCGAGATCGAGAATATGATCTTCCGCGGCGGCGAGCGCGGCCAGGTTCCAAAACGCCTTGGTCCCGCTGTAAATCCGTTGCGGCGTCTCCGCGTCGATCTTGCCGGGATATTCCTCAAGCACTGTCTTCCCGTTCTGAATGACGAGGAACGAAGTGCCGCGATGCTGGGCGGAATATCTGGCGGCCTTGCGCAGAGCGGCTGGACTGAGGTTCGCGCTGCTGCCTTGCGCGACCGCGAGCAAACAAAGGCAACAGGAAAATCCTGCCGCAACGAACTTTCTGCTCCGCATCATTTCGTGTCTGATCTACGCTGCCGCTTTGCTCGCATACTACCTCGATAATTTCAGTCCGTTCATGGTCAAGTTCGGTCCCAGCTTTGGCATTCGCTGGTACGGCTTCTCCTACCTCCTCGCCTTTTTCTGCGGTTTCCTCCTTTTGCGCTGGCTCGCGCAACGCCGCTATTGCGCGCTGGCCCCGGCCAAGGTGGGAGACTTCATCCTGCTCGCTTCGTTAGGCGTCGTCGTGGGCGGACGCCTCGGTTATATTCTCTTTTATCGGCCGGTCCAGGCACTTTCCGACCCGCTCATGATCTTTCGAGTCTGGGACGGGGGAATGTCGAGCCACGGCGGCATGATCGGCCTCACCCTGGTCGTGTTCCTCTATGCGCGATCGCAACGCATCTCCTGGCTCAGCCTGGCGGATAACATCGCCGTCGTTGCGCCGATTGGTTTGTTCCTCGGCCGCTGCGCAAATTTCATTAACGGCGAGCTCTACGGCCGGCCCGCGACGGTGCCTTGGGCGATGCTTTTCCCGAAGGAAGCACTCGATCTGCCAGAGGTGGGTGCGCGCACCCTGGCCGCCGCGCAGGCTGTGCAACCCGCCATCCAGGACCTCGACCTGGTGATCGCGCAGGCCCGGAGCGATCCCGGGCTTCAATCCGTCCTGCATCAAACCCTCACGCCCCGCCATCCGTCGCAGATTTACGAAGCGTTGCTCGAAGGTCTCTTCCTCTTCGCCTGCCTCTGGTTTCTCCGCCTGCGCACCCGGCCGCCGCGGGGCATGCTGGCCGGCCTGTTCCTGCTCCTTTACGCATTTGTCCGGGTAATCGTGGAAAATTTCCGGGAGCCGGACGCTCCATTAACCGGACCTTTCACCCGCGGGCAGACCCTTTCCGTTATGCTCGTCGCCGGTGGTATCTGCTTCGTGGTTTACGCGTGGCGAACGAAGGATTACGAGGCCGCGCAAGAGCGTTGAGGGAGGTTTCAGTAGACTGGCTCGGTCGCCCGGATGTTCTTGAGGAAGACCTGCGTGAAGATGAACAGAATGGCGAAGATGATCGCCGAGAGAGCAGCCGCCCCACGAATTCATTTGACCGGAGCGGTCGACGGCGTTTACCAATCTCCCACGCGATCATGACTCCTTCCGATCCCACACCGCGTCCGGCCCGACGCGATTCGATGCTCGCTTTCAGCATCATGTTCTTCTCCGTCGCACTGCTCTGCCTCATGCTCGGTTGGGCCGATGGAGTCCGCCATAGTCAGGGCTACCTGCACCTCCCGGTGACCGGCGGCTGGATGATCGCGACGGCGATCCTCGCAGCGTTGGGGGTGCTTTTCCTTGTCTGGTCCCGGTCGGGCAAGCGCTCCTAGGGAAAACCGCGAAGAACAGCTTGCCTTATGTTGTTACATTGGTAACAATGTGGCATGACTGCTTCGTCAAATCCACGGAAAGTCGAACGTGTCCAGATCGGCGCCCGGATGGAAAAGAGGCTGGTCAAAACCCTGAAAGCGCTGGCCGAGTATCTTGACTTGTCGTTAGGCGACCTGCTCGAGGGGATCACCCTGCACGCCTTGGAAGGAAAATCGGCCTTCAGCGCGAAAACCCTCGGTCACATCGAGAAGCTGCGCACGATCTACGGTCTCGATCTGAAGGCAAACGACAGTCATCGACTGGTGGAGGAGGAGCAGGATGCGGCATGAACCCGACGACCTGCTGGCCGATTTCGAGGGGGGGCGAATCGATCCGGCGCGCTTCCGGCATCGCGATCACGTCCGGGTGAGTTACGAACTGCTCGCGCGTCATCCATTCCCGGAAGCGCTCCTCCATCTCGCGCGAGGCTTGCGAGACCTGGCCGCTCGCGCGGGTAAACCGGAGGTCTATCACGAAACGATCACGGTCGCTTTCCTCGCCCTCATCGCCGAGCGCTGGTGGCGTGGTTATTCCCTTAATTGGGAAGATTTTGCGGCAGGCAACCCGGATCTGTTCCGGAAAGAATTACTGGACCAATTCTACGAGTCCTCTGTGCTGCAGTCTCTGGTGGCGCGTCAGACATTTGTCTTACCGCGTCATTCGTTAGGCGAGGTAACCGCAGGGGATGCTGGCTGCGACGCTTCGCCGCGCTCGAATTTTGCCCCGTTTCCAAGTTGATCGAGCGATGTTACGCACAACGGTGAGCGTGAGATTGTTGCCGTCGCCGATCCGGTCAGATTGAAAATTAAGACCCCTTTTCCCTCGCTGCGACGCTATAATGGCAAAGATGGAAAACCTTTCATCCCTGGCCGCCTCGAACTTGTCTTGTAAGGAGGGGGACTTGGGTGTGCTCAGGCGCATCTTCCCTCGGCTGCTCGGCTCGCTCAGTGAAGCATCACTCGTTAGTCTGCGCCCCCATCTTGTCTGGGAACTGGTCGAGCGTGCCGGTGGCGAAGTGCTTTTCGAGGAGGGTACGCCGAGCGATTGCCTTTACATCGTGGTCAGCGGTCGGTTGCAGGCGAGTGTAGCCGACCCGGATGGCTCGGCTCGTGTGGTCGGCGAAATCGGCCGAGGCGAGAGCGTCGGTGAGATGGGGACACTCTCACAGGAGCCGCGCCGCGCGACGGTGACGGCGTTGCGCGATACGCTACTCGCGCGGATCGGCCTCGATACCTTCCGCGAAATGCTGGAGGCTTGCCCGGAACTCGCGATCGACTTCACTCGTCTGCTCATCGAGCGGCTCCAGCGTCAGAACCGCTCGGAAAAGCCGGTCCAAAACGTGGTTAATCTCGCCGTCCTCCCGCTCGCTGATGGGGTCGAGGCGGGCGAGCTCCTGGAGAGCCTGACCGCCGAGCTGCGGTCGCAGGGCACGACGGTGTTGCACCTGACCAGTGCGATGGTCGACTCCGCCGCGCAAAGGGTCGGCGCCGCGCAGGCGACCGCTGCCGACCACGAGGCGCATCGGTGGTTGATTGGGTATCTGGAACAGTTGGAAGGGCGTTATTCGCTGATTTTTTACGAGGCAGATGCGGCGGTCACGCCTTGGACGCTGCGCTGCCTCCGCCAGTGCGATGAGGTGCTGTTGCTGGCAGATATCTCTGGAAACACGGAATTGTCGGAGGTGGAACGTCGCTGTCTCCACTGTGAGAACCCTGCGAGCGCAGCGCGGCAGACGTTGCTCCTGCGACACCGGGACGCGGGCGCGTGGGCGACTGGAACACCGGCGTTTCTCGCTGCGCGGCCGCGGGTTCATCGGCATTTCCATTTGCGACAGGGCTATCGGCAGGATGTCGCGCGGCTGGCGCGATTTCTCGGCGGTCGGGCAGTCGGGTTGGTCCTGGCCGGTGGCGGGGCGCGGGGACTCGCTCACATCGGCGTCTATCGCGCGCTCGAGGAAGCGGGCGTGGAGATCGATGCGTTTGGCGGGACCAGCATCGGTTCGCTGCTCGCCGCTTCGATGGCTTGCGACTTGCGCTGGGCGGAGGTCTTCGAGGCAAACCGGGGCGAATCTCTCGGGAACCCGACTCGGGATGTGAATTTTCTGCCGTTGGTCTCGCTTCTGACCGGGCGCAGGCTCGATCGCATTCTCGCCGCCCGGACGAAGGGCGCCTGCATCGAGGAATTGTGGCAGCCGTTCTTCTGCGTCAGCAGCAGCCTGACGCGCGCCCGCGAAGTAGAGCACAAGCGCGGCGACCTGAAGCGCGCTCTGCTCGCAAGTATGGCGATTCCAGGCGTTTTCCCGCCGGTGGTGCACGGGAACGAGTTGCTCTTCGATGGCGGCCTTTTCAATAATCTGCCGATCGACGTCATGGCGCGCTCCGGCGTGCAGAAGATCATCGCGGTCGATCTGCGGGTGAAAGGGCGCGTCGAGGAGATGAGTTTCGAGGAGTTGCCCAGCCGCTGGCAATTGCTGCGGGATCATTTTCGACCCAAGAACCAGCGGCGTTATCGGGTCCCGTCGCTGGTCACGTCCATGATCGCGTCGAGCATGTTAAACAGCCACCGAAAGACCGAGCGGTTAATCGGCGACGTCGATCTGCTCTTCACGCCAGAGGTCGAAGGCTTCGGTCTGCTCGAATGGAAATCGTACGACGCGATCGTCGAACGCGGCTACGAACACGCGTGCAAAGTCCTCGCGCAGGGGCTGCCGTTCTGAGGCCAAAGGCTGGCGAGCGTGGCGGGCAGGATCAATTCTCTTAAGAAACCGGGGGCTGGCGGGTTAGAACCAGTGAAGTGTTTATGCGCGTGGCCGAATCAGTCCCAGCCGATGAGAACGACCTAACGGCGCTCCTGCGTCGCTTCGAGCTGCCCCTCCTGCAATACGCCACGCGCATCCTGGGCGATCGCGACCGGGCCCGTGACGTGGTGCAGGAAACGTTTGTGGAACTGCAGCGCGATCAGCGCCGGCAGACCGATTCGGCGCCGGCCAAATGGCTTTTTACAGTTTGCCGCAATCGGGCCCTCAACATTTGCCGGAAGGAAAAGCGGATGACTTATCTCGACGATCAGATCCTCGAAAAAGAGGAAGGCCAAGATCCCGCGCCTAACGAGCGGATCGAGCGGGAGGAGGCCAAAGGATTTCTCCTCCGCATCGTCGCAACCCTTCCGCCGCGGCAGCAGGAAGTGCTGCAGCTCAAGTTTCAAAACGACCTCAGCTACCAGGAGATCGCCGAGATCACCAAGCTGTCGGTCAGTCACGTCGGAGTGCTCATTCACACCGCGCTGAAAACGCTCCGCACCCGCCACGGCCAGGCGGCGCGAGACTTCATTCCCTTCAACCCACGGCTTGCCTCATGAATATCAGTCTCGATGATCCAAAACTGACCGCCTACGCGCTCGACGAACTTTCCGGCGCGGAAAAAACGGAAATGGAACGGGCGATCGCGGCCTCGCCCGAAGCGCAGGAGTTTGTGAGGGAAGTGCGCCTCCTTTCCGGCAACTTGCGCGTTGAGTACGAGGCCGAGCGCGAGGTGCATCCGGTTTCGCATACCAACATTGTCCCGCTCGAGCAGGAAGATGCGCCTTGGAGCATCTCGCATCGACTGGCATTAGCTGCGACCATCGCGCTTTGCGCGACCCTTGGTGCAGTCGCGATCGGTACGGTCAAGCACGGTGGATTGGCCGGTTCGCGAAAAATGGCCTTCTTGTCCAACGAGCCCCGGGTAAATCTTCCTCCCAAGGAGGCGGATCGTCCGGTTGAAGGCGTCGAGCAGGCACCGGTTGTGGATGCGCTGGCTTTGAACGAGGAGCCCCCTGGACCGCCACCGCCGGCGACGACGATGGCCATCGGTAAGACCGCGGCCGGGACGTCGGCACATCTCTACGCGGCGCGGCAGCGGCCGTCCTCGCAGCCGATCTCTTCCGCTCCGGTGGAGATGAAGCTGGAGGACTTCAGGCGCGACGCGAAGAAGGAGGATTTCAACACCGCGCGCTACGGAAACATCGAGGAGAACCCGTTCCTTGCCGTGGCCAGCAATCCGCTCTCCACTTTCTCGATCGATGTCGACACCGCTTCGTATTCCAACATTCGCCGCTTCCTCGAGAATGGATCGCTCCCGCCCAAGGATGCGGTGCGGGTGGAAG
>JBDTOL010000075.1:0-7933 GCA_039933235.1 Spartobacteria bacterium
GATCGGGCGAACAGTTGATCGCGAAATCGAGCGCGATCTCCATCCCGCGGCTCCGGATTTCCTTGTCCAGCCAGGCAAAATCCTCGAGCGTGCCCAACGACGGCTCGACGTCCTTGTGCCCGCCGCCGTTCGGGCAATCGAGGTTACGATTGCCGATCGCGTAGGGCACCCCCGGTTCGCCCGGCTCGCAGGTCACGGAGTTGTTGCGTCCCTTGCGATTGGTCAGGCCGATCGGATGGATCGGCGGGAAATAAATCACGTCGAAACCCATCGCCCTGGCATCGTCGACCCGCCTGAGGCAGTCGCGGAAAGTCGATCCCTGATCTGCCTTGCCCTCGGCGGAGCGGGGAAAAAATTCGTACCAGGCGGCGGTGCGCGCCGCCACGCGGTCGACCGTGACCTTCGGCGCCGGGGTGTACTGGGTCGCGCCGTAGCGCGCGGCGTAGGTCCCCATAAGCACCTCGAGCTCGCCGGAATGGGCCATCCGGTTCACCAGCGCGTCGTCGCCCATGCGCATCTGCTCCGCCAGCTCGCGCAGGCGTTTGGCGTCGGCGCCGCGAGCGCGTTTGGCGGCGGCGGCCAAGAGGCCAGCGCCCTCCAGCTTTTCGCTCGTGAGCTGGGCGATATCCGCTTCGAACTTGGCGATAAATTCATGCTGCCACCCGCCGAACACATCGGTCCACGCCTCGACCGTATATTCGTAGGTCGCATTCTCGTAGACGGAGAAAACACCGCGCCAACGATCGTTATCGACGTGTTTCATGGCGGTCTCATGCCAGGCTGACTGGCCCACCCTGCGCCATCTCAGGACCGCGGCGACGATGTCGTGCCCGTCCTTGAAGACGTCGGCCTCCACCACAACGTCCTCGCCGACCACACGTTTTATCGGATAGCGGCCGCCATCGAGGAGCGGTTGCAGGTTTTCGATGACGGCAGCGGGAAATTGACTGGGCATCGTTTAACCAACCGAAATTCGCCGGAGACGAAAGGGGTAATATCGGGAGCCGCGCCGACCCTTGAGGGACCGGCGCCGCCTCGTCTTGAAAACCTAGATCGCGAAGTAAAACGCGGCCTCGTAAAGCCCCGAGGTGCGCGTTTCTTCCCGGCGCACCGACGTCCGGAGGATTTTCTCAAACATCTCCTGCTCGAGTCGCCCGATAATCTCGTATTTTTCGATCAGGTTCATGATCGGCGAGTGGCATTCGAGAATCTGCGGGCCGCCTTCACCCGGTTCGTTGACGTATTGCGACATGTGTCCTTCTTCGTCGCGGATGCTGGCCAGCGATTTCGCCCGCTCCTCCACCGTGTTACCTTTCACCCGCTCCTTCAGGCTATTCGTTTTCCCTTCAAAGAGGTTGTAGAGAAGCTTTTCCGGGGCATTCGTCCCGTGAATGTCTTCGATCGAATGCAACAGATCGAGCGTGAAGGCATTGCTGTCGGCCTGGAAAAGCCCATGGCTGCGACGGGTCAGCCGGTAAACCATTTCCGGGCGGCCCATTTTTTGCGGGCGTCGCCACGTATCAAGGTATCCGTCGCGCTCGAGCGTGAGGCAATGTTGCTTAATGCCCATGTAGCTCATCTTCATTTTCGCGACGAGCTGGTTGACGGATAAACCACGCGTGCGCTTGAGCGTGTTGAGAATTTCCAGGCGCTGAGTGCGGCCAATTTCGGCGAGTAATCGTTGATTCACAGGGACCTCCGGTGCGGACTTTTTACTAAAACGAGTCTCTTATACGCGTGTTGCGTGCTTCTTAGCAAGAAAATCTCCGCGCCAGCAAAGGCGAGCCGTTCTACACAAGCCGCCTGGTCGAAACGGGATCAAAAAGATGGGCTTTGCCCAGATTCATCTCGAACTGGAAGCGGCGCCCCGCTTCGCGATGATCAAATGCCTTTTGACTCCGGCAGGTCAGCGTGTGCGCTCCGGTTTGCAGGTAGAGATTCGTCTCCGCGCCCATCGGTTCGACGATATCGACGATCGCGGGAAATCCGACGCCCGCAGCCTTCCCCTCTTTGCGGGAAAAGGTCGAGACCTCGAGGTCTTCGGGCCGGATTCCGAGGATCACGTTTTTACCTGCAAATTCCCGCGCGGCCGGCCTTTCCGCGGCCGCAAACGCGACCTCGATCGTGCCTTCCTCGATCTCGCGGAACCGAATCTGGTCGCCGTCTTCTTTCAGGGTGCCCGCGACGAAGTTCATCGGCGGGCTTCCCAGGAAACCAGCAACAAACAGGTTTACCGGTTCGTGATAGAGCACGAGCGGCGCGTCGTTTTGCTGCACGACGCCATTGTCCATCACCACGATCCGGTCGCCCATCGTCATGGCTTCGACCTGGTCGTGCGTAACGTAAATCATCGTCGCCTGGAGCCGCTGATGCAGCTTGGTGATCTCCGTTCGCATCTGGACGCGCATCTTCGCGTCGAGGTTGGAGAGCGGCTCGTCGAAAAGAAACACTTTCGGCTGGCGCACGATGGCGCGGCCGACCGCGACCCGCTGGTGCTGGCCTCCGGAGAGCGCCTTCGGCTTGCGATCGAGCAGATTCTCGATCCCGAGGATGCTGGCGGCGTCGACCACCCGTTTCTTGATCTCGGCCTTCGGGAATTTCCGCAGCTTGAGACCAAACGCGAGGTTATCGAACACGCTCATGTGCGGATAGAGCGCGTAATTCTGGAAGACCATCGCGATATCGCGATCCTTTGGCGCGACATCGTTGACCCGTTTCTCGCCGATGTAGATGTCGCCCTTCGAGATTTCCTCGAGCCCGGCGATCATCCGCAGGGTGGTCGATTTCCCGCAACCGGATGGACCCACCAGCACGACGAATTCGCGGTCGGCGATCTCGAGACTGACGTCCTTGACCGCAGTGACCTCGCCGCCTTTTTCGCCAGGATAAATTTTGAAGACGTTCTTAACTGAGACCTTGGCCATGCGACAGAGTGGGCAAACTAGGGAGCGAGCCGAGAAGGGTCAATGCAGTTCTCACGCGCGGACGCGCCGCGTTCTCGATTTCGCGCGCACGCTCCAGAACGTCCCTTTCCACTTCTTATCCTGTCATCCCGATCCGCCGAAGGACGGAGAGGGACCTCGCAGTTGCAATCAACATTTACTCGCTAAAAGCACCCGCGGATTGCAGCTGTGAGGTCCCTCGCTGCGCTCCGCCAGCTCGGGATGACAAGCGCTCTCCACCCTGATCAAACTTCTCGGCCTGATGAAGCTCTTCCGGCCTGATCAAGCAAAAGGAAGCGCTACAACTTCCACCGCGACCGGATTGTTCCCGTCCTCCGGCAGCCGGGCGAAGAGCGACGTTCCCATCTCATTTGCGCCCCGCTTCACGAACCCAAGCGCGATCTCCTTACCTAACCGATCGCTCCGGGTCGCGCTCGTGATCCAGCCAACTTCCTTTTCTCCCACCGCGGTGAACAGCCTCATCTCCGGGGAGAGGGGCGCGCCCGTCGTGGAAACCAACCCGCAGAGTCGCTTGTTCGTCTGGCCCGACATTTTCATTCGCGAAATCACCTCCTGGCCGATGTAACAACCCTTCGCGTAATCGATCGCCTCATCCGCCAGGTTCGCTTCCACCGGGATGATCTGATCGGTCAGTTCCCGGCCGGAGCGCGGAATTCCCTGCTCGATCCGCGATTGTTCCGCCTCCGCTGCGCTGCCTAACGGGTAAAGGGCGGCCAGGGCCTGCAGAATCTGATCGTGCTCCTCTGCCGGGCCGACTAGGTCCCAGCCGGCCGTGCCGAAGCGGCGGGCCCGCCGCCAGTGCGCGTCGTTAGGCTGACCCGGCGCGCTCTCGCTCGTCAGATGGAAGAGATAATATTGCGGGGTCACATCCTCGAGCGTGACGTCGTCCGCGATGATGTAGCGCTCTAGCCGCGGCGGCAGCGTCTCACGCTGCTCCGCCTCGGCGTCGATGAATAAATCCTCCTCCTCGGCGCTGACATAAATCAACGCGTCGGTTTTGCCTTTCGCATTCAGCACGCAGGCGGGCAGCGCGAGATTGGGGTTCGCTTTGCGCACGTCGTTCGTCACCTGCCCGTTCAGAAAGCGCACCCGATCGCTCCCGGTCAGGCGCAGCTTCAAACGGTCGGAAAGATCAAACAGCCGCATCACGATTTGCCCGAGAGAAACCGGCTGAGCCAGCCTCGCATTCCACCGGAGAGATTAACGCCACCCGGGACGTCCTCCTCTTCGGCCTCGTCCTCGTCCCAGTTTGGCTGGGCTGTTTTCGGCTCGCCGACTGGTTGTTTACCGGCGGGAGATTCTTTCACCTCCGAAGGCGGCTGCACCGCCTCCGTTCGCCCAACGGACGCGGTAATAGGGGCTGGTGTCTCGGGCGCCTCCACGACTGGCGCCAGCTCCTCCATCGGTTCCGGCGCCTCGACCGACGCGACCGGCCCTTCCGCTTTGGGCTCCTCCACTTTGAACTGCTCCTCCTTCACCGCCTCGACCGCTTTCTCTGAAGCGGGCGGCTCCGGCTTGTGCAGCTTCACGGGCTCGAAAGGCTCCTCAGTCTTTACCGGTTTCTCCGGCTTTGCGGGTCTCTCCGGTTCCGGAGTTGCCTCCCTGGCCTGCGCAGGAAAATACTTCTGCGCCACGGAGGAATAATCCGCATCGCCACGCCCCTTCTTCATCTCAGCGAGGAGCATATCTCCTGATGCCTCCGTCACCGGAAGGTCAAGCCCGTTGCGTTCCGCCAGCTTCAGGCCGATCCGCACATCCTTGAGCATGTGTTTGACCGAGAAATGCGGCTCAAAATCGCCGGCGATAATCAACGGCACCTTCATCTCCACCGTCGCGGAATTACTCGCATTGCTCTTCATCGCGCGGGAGAACAGTTCCGCCGAGATGCCCGCCTTGCGGACCAAGGCAAGCGCTTCGGCCGTCACTTGGGCGGTCGCGGCCGTGACGATGTTGGTCGCCACCTTGATGATCGAGGCCTCCCCGATCTTGTCGCCGATATAAATGATATCCTTGCTACTCGCCTCGAGGATGGTGCGCGCCTGTTTCAGCGCCGCGTCGTCGCCGCTGATATAATAAACCAGCTCGCCCTTTCCAGCCGCCACCTTGCTGCCGGTAAAGGGCGCTTCGAGGAAGCGGGCGCCGCGGCGTTGCACGACCTCCGCCGCGGCCCGCATGCTTTCCGGGGCCACCGTGCAGTGCGCGGTCACAATATGCTGGGCGTTGAGGGCGGGGCTGAGCTGCCGCACCGTCTCGAGCAGCGCCTGGTCGTCAGCCACAAAGATCTGCACCACGTCGCAGAGCTCGGCCACTTCCGTCGGCGAGCCGACGAAGTTCTGTTCCGGACGAGGCGTGCGGTTCCAGACGAACGCCTGGAGACCACGATCGCGGAGCGCACCGGCCACCCGGGAGCCGATGATTCCGAGCCCGATGACGCCGACATTTTTGTTCTTGGAACGTGCCATTGGTTTTTTTGAGGCCGCGTTGCAGTGCGCGGCGAGCGCAAGGTCAAATCAATCGCGCGCCGTCGCAATGGCGAAATTGGTCGCACCGTTCTGATCTCCAGCTTCCGTGTCCCGGCTGGTGGGCCGAGACTCTGTCGAGCTGGGGAGTGTATTGATCTTGTGGCGGGGCGCTCCCCCATGCCCGACGGAGTCTCGCCCTACCGGAAAGGACGGCGACGCTAGGGCAGCGTCGCCACCATCCCGGCGACCGTTTCGGCACGCTTCTCATTCGCGAGGCGCAGTGCGATCTCCGGCCGCGCCTCGGCCAGGGTGAGCGAACGCGCCGGTCGTGCATCGGTCAGGCGAAGGATGTGGAACCCGAGGCGGCTGCGGATCGGCGCGCTGATCTGACCGGGCTGCAGCTGGGTCGCCGCCTCAAAAACCGCTGGCAGCATCCGCCCCTCGGCAAAGTAACCGAGATCGCCATCGCGCTTCTTGGTCGCGTCGTCCTCGGAGAATTCGGCCACGAGGGCGGGAAACGATTCGCCGTTGGCGAGCCGTTTGGAGAGCTCGAAGATCAGGGCGCGCTTCGCCTCAATCACCTCGTTGGGATAACCCTCCGGCGCGGCGAGAAAGAGATGATTGGCGCGGAAACGCAACGGCTCCTGAAAAGCCGCGCGCTGCTCCTCGAAAATCTGCCGGATCTGCGGTTCGTTAGGGCGCAGGCGCGACGCGACTTGCCTCTCGAGCCAGGCGCGCGCCCGCAGGTTAGCGGCGGCCTCCCGCTGCAACGCAGCCCGGCTCAATCCGGCGGCGACAAGGGCGTTTCTCCAAGTCTTGTCGTCGCTGAATTGCGCGCGCAGCAGATCCATCTCGTGCGCGACGGCGCCCGGGGGGATCGACTGACCCGCCGCGGCTGCGCTCAATTTTGCCCGCCCGATCAATCCCTGCAGTGCTTCGTGTTTCTGCGCGCGCTCCAGGGAGCTGTCGATCTCTCCAGGATCGGCGCCGACGGCGAACAGCTCCGCCTGCCAGGCGCGCTCGACATCGCTCTGGTAAATGCCGCGGTGTCCCACCAGCGCCTGCAACTCTCCCCGCCTAACGACCTGTCCCAGCCAATGCCGAAAAGAAAACGACGTGGTGAGCCACTCCCCCGCTCCCACGCCAAGCACGAGCGCGACCAGCACGAGCAGGAGTCGGCGCATTATTTGAAGGCGAGTTCGGACAGGTAATAGAGCGTGACCGCGCCGACGGTTTGCAGGCTTTCCGGGCTCAGTTTGTCCATCGTGTCCTGCGAGGTGTGCCAGGAGTCATAATCGAAGTCGATCAGATCGATCGTGGGAATTCCGACCACGTTTAAAGGCGCGTGGTCGTCGATCATCTTGTCATTGGCGTAGCCGAAGTGATCGCGCACCTGCAAGGCCTCAGCCGCGGCGAAAATCCCCTGGGCCAGCGCGGGCGGCGAGTCGAGCGGCAGCGTGATCGTGAGATCACGATCGCCGATCATGTCCCAGATGATCCCGCCGCGATAGGCGTCGACCTTTTTTGCCTTCTGCGCCTGCGTGGCAAAATGCCGGCTCCCGAAAATACCGTCGGTCGGGGAGAAACGTTCGTAGGCTTCCTCCCCATCGAAAAAGATCAGTTCGATTCGGGCCGCCAACTCGGGATGCTGATTGAGCACACGCCCCAGTTCGAGCAAGGCGCCCGTGCTCGAGCCGCCATCGTTCGCCCCGACGAATCGGATCGAGTCGAACGTCTTCGTGTCGTAATGCGAGCCGATAAGAAAGAGCTTCTCGCTGGTCGGCTGATCGGGACGGCGGGCGATGACGTTGACGAACCTGACCCGCCCCCGCGGCGTATCGTCGGTGAAAGGCTGCTCGATCACCTGCCAGCCGTTTGCCTCCAGCTCCTGACGAATATAGGCGCGTGCCTTCATGATCGCCTCGCTCCCCGGCGGGCGCGGGCCAAGCCCGACGAGGGCCTGGACATGCCCAAGCGCTTTTTCTCCCGAAAATTCCTTCCAGGACTGGCCGTTACCGGCGGGTTTAGGTTTCGACAAAACGTATCCGAGGAAAAGGATCCCTAGAGCGAGCGCTACCGGGACGGCCCAATGCCGCCACCACGGCCTCGACGGCGGTCGACCGCGCCGTTGCTTCTTGTTAGGCATCGGGCGGCAGGCCGAGCCGCGTCACGACCCGCTCGAGATCGTCCGCGCCGTAATATTCGATTTCGATCCGGCCGCGTTTCTCTCCGTGCTGAATGGTGACGTGGGTGGCGAGATGTTGTTGCAGCCGGTTTTCGAGGTCGGTCACGGCCGCGGAATTGATCGCTTCCTCGCGTTTGCGCCGGCGCGTGCCGCCATGTTTACCGAGCTGGCGCGCGACCATTCGCTCGGTTGTGCGCACGGTGGAGCTTTGCCGGAGGATTTTTTCCGCGAGCAGGCGCTGTTCGTCGTGCGCTTTTAACCCGAGAAGGACCTTGGCGTGCCCGACGGAAAGCAGATCCTGCACGACCCAGGTCTGGACTTGC
>JBDTOL010000076.1:0-4257 GCA_039933235.1 Spartobacteria bacterium
GTTTTGCATCGGGCTACCTATCTCTTTGGCCGTGCGCCGCACGCGAGCCTAGGCTTGGTCCCAACTCGCCACGCGTCGCCGCGAAAGCAGAAAGGGGCGTTCAACTGCAAAGAAAAGCGCAGCACCCGCGACATGGATGCAGACTTCTACGAGCAGGAGCGCCCAAATTGAAGTGAGCGGAATCCGATCCGTCATGGACTTAGGAGCATGAAGGCCGCCTTCGTTACAGCAGCCGGACGCTGGTGATGGAAATCTGGCCGCCAAAACAAACGTCGACATCGGCACCCTCGGTGCGGCCGCGCAGGTTGTAATCGCCCGCGAAGTAGAGACCGCTCTCTGCTTCGTGTCGGTAGTTAAGCGGGAGTGGTTTCGGATCGAGCGGGCACCAGACCACTTCCGGGTCAGGCGCGTCCGGCGCGAGAATCGGCAGATTGACGTTGTAGAAGACACCCTGCTCGATCGGCTTTGACACCAGATCCTGCAGGACCGGAACGATCCAGCGTTTCGCCCGCTCCCAATCGTATTCCACCCCGCTCTTGCGGTAGTGCGAGAAAGCGATCCCGGGCCAGCCGTGCAGGAGTGCCTCGCGCACCGCGGCGACGGTCCCCGAGTAGTAGACATCGGCGCCCAGGTTCGCGCCGTGATTGATCCCGCTCAGAATCCACTTCGCATCGGGAACGACGTGCAACAGTCCCAGCCGCGTGCAATCGGCCGGCGTGCCGTGAATCGCGTAGCGCAGCTCGCCGCGCGGCTCGATCCGCACTCCCTCGCGCCAGGTGACGGCATGGCTCACGCCGGATTGCGGACCGGCGGGCGCGACCACGACCGGTTCACCGACGGTGCGGGCGGCACCGACCAGCGCGTCCAGACCGGGCGCATCGATGCCATCGTCGTTTGTCACGAGAAACTTCATTTTTGGAAAAGTAAGGCCAAAGATCGCTTCAGCAGGCAAGAAGTGCTAGCGCGGGGCGGGCGGAGGAAAAGGAAGATCTCTTTCAGGCGCCTCCTGCGATCAGATAGCATGAACGAGAGGCAATGATTTTCCAACTCGTCTACCACAGCACCGCCGCCTGGTATCTCGTGGCGGACGATTTGCAGGCCATTCTCAGACGCAGCCGCCTGAACAACGCCCGCCTCCAGATCAGCGGGATGCTGCTCTATCAGGGAGGCCGTTTTCTCCAACTTCTCGAAGGCGGGGAGGCAGAAGTGCGCGAGCGCTACCGAGTCATCTGCGAGGACGAACGACACAAATGGGTCTCACTCGTCCTGACCGGACCCAATGGGACGCGCGATTTTCCCGATTGGACGATGGCGTTCCGGGATCTCAATCAAAAAACTCCGCCGCCGCAGGGCTGGAGTTCCTTCCTCGATTGCACCGATCTGCCGGCTGATTTCATCGCCAGCCCGCGTCACGTGCGCAACATCTTCCTCACCTTCCGGGAGGGGTCCGACCCTCAGGAGTAAGCGAGTGCTGGGCCGGGGTTATTTTTCGACGAATGCCTTCAGCCTGGCGAGCGCGGCGTCCCATTGCTGCGCGACGCGATCGAGATACTCCTTTGCTTCATCGAGCGGCTCAGGCTCGATCTCGAAGAGGCATTCGCGCCCGGACCTCTCGCCGCGCACCAGGCCCGCTCCTTCCAGCACGCGCAGGTGTTTCGTGATCGCCTGCCGGGTGATCGGCGCACCCTCCGCCAACTGCGAGATCGAGCAGGGGGCCCGTTCGCAGAGAGTGGCCATGAGCGCGAGCCGCGTCGCGTCGCCGAGCGCAGCGAAAACCGGAGCGTGTTGGCGGAGCAGTGACGCGCTCGCGAGTCCGCTACTCCGTTTGCTCAACATGGCTTTGGATGTCTTTGATCTGCTGCGACCAGCCGCCGTCGTTCATGCGAAAGGCCTCGTCGCGGCGGGCCGCGGGAATTTTACTGAAACCCGATTCACTGACAGTGAGCAAAGTCCCGCCCGCGGTTTTCTCGAGGCGAAATTCGACCAGCGTAGGCGGCTCGGCCGAGTAATCGACGTCCGGCTCGATCGCGTAGGGATGCCAGGTGTAGGAAAAGAGTCTTTCCGGCTCCATCTCCTGCACTTTCACCTCCATCCGGATGTGCTCGTAACCCGAAACTGTGATCTGACCGGCGGTGGTCTCCCCCGGAACGAAGGGCCCTTTCAGATCCACCCCAAACCATTCCGAGAATTCGCGGTAATCCGTGAGGGCGCGCCAGACTTTCGTGAGCGGAGCCTTCAATTCGATTTGTTTTTCGATTCGATCCTGATCAATATGCATCTTCATGGTTGCACGTTAGGTAAGATAAAATAACCCGCAACCTTTTTATTGCAGATCTTTCTTGGCCGCGCGCGGAAGCTTGCATGCCGGCGCCCGGCCGGTAAAACGAGCGGACGATGCCGCGACGTTTCATCCCGCCTCTTCTGCTCCTCCTGGCGGCGCTCTGTTGGAGCCTGGGCGGGGTGCTCATCAAGTCGATCGACTGGCCGCCGATGGCGATCGCTGGCGGACGCAGCGCGATTGCGATTCCCCTCATCCTGCTCTGCGTCGGGCGGCCGCGCTTCAGCTTTTCCGTCGCCCAGATCGGCGGCGCGGTCGGTTATGCGCTGACTGTCGTGCTCTTCGTCTTCGCTACCCGCATGACGACGGCGGCGAACGCGATCTTCCTGCAGTACACCGCCCCGATTTACGTCGCGCTGCTCGGGCGCTGGTATTTGAAAGAGCGCGCCTCGCGAATCGACTGGTTGGTCATCGCGGTCGCGCTGATCGGCATTGCGCTCTTCTTCCTCGACCGGCTGACGGTTGCCGGGATGTGGGGCAACATCATCGCGCTCGGGAGCGGCCTCGCCTTCGCTTCGGTCGCCCTCTTTTTGCGCAAAGAGAAAGCCGGCTCGCCGATCGCGAGCATCGTCCTCGGGAACCTGATCGTCGCGCTGGTCGGCCTGCCTTTCATGCTCTCAGCACCGTCATTAGACGGAGACGGTCTCTGGCGGCTGCTCCTGCTCGGCACGGTCCAACTCGGATTGCCCTACGTCTTCTACGCGACGGCGATCAAACAGGTCACGGCGCTCGAGGCGACGCTCATCCCATTGCTCGAGCCGGTGCTCAATCCGCTCTGGGTCATGCTCGCGCTCGGTGAGCAGCCAGGGCCTTGGGCCGTTGTCGGCGCGCTCCTTGTGCTCGGCGCAGTCCTTGGTCGCGGCCTCCTGATGATAAAGGGCCGCCGTGTTTCTTCTCCGGGCGCCGCGTGAATGCTACCTGGACTGGCGGAGCAACGGCTGCGAATGGCGATATTGCGCCAGGTTATTCGCAGCACGTTTCGAGAGCGGGCGTTGAGCAAACTAAGCAACCGCTGCTGTTTCTTTATTAACTGCTTCGGGTAAGCAAAGATGTCGATGAAGAGAACGTGCGCGATCTCAAGCTCAATTTCTTATCTCGGCCATGGCGAGAGCGAGAGTAGCCAAAGCTGTGCAGCCGGCGCCTTGCCGGAGAAAGAGGAGCTTTAAATCGATCAAAACTTTTTCGTCAGGCTCACGTAAACGAAACGGCCGGTAGGGTCGTAGAGGAAGTCGGCATAGTTAGTTGTTGTGCCTGCATGAGGTGGATCCTGACCGAAGACGTCATTGCAGCCGATAGTCACGATGGTGTTGTTGAGCACGCGCTTCCAAATCGGGAGGGCGAAGTTGGCGGTCTGGGCGCTCGCGCTTTGCGCCGGTTGGCCGTCGCCGGAGCTAGTGATGTCCTGGGAATCCTTGGCGTAACCCGCAACCGGTTGGGTTTCTACCGGCGGCGCGAAAGTGAAGTTGTAAGAAGCCTGCACATCGAAGAACCAGGTCTGCTTGATGTAGTGCTCTTTCTTTCCATCCGGGAAGGAACTATCTCGCGCGAGAATTTCATGGAAGCCATCGAGATAGTGAACGGTGGTGACCAGATCGAAACCGTGCCAGGCCCAGTCGATCCGGGAATTCGCTTTCCATTTCAGGTAACCTTCATCGGGATCCACCCCAGGAAGGAAGCCGCTGCGCAGCTCGCGTTCCGTTTCGCCAGGCAGTTGGGAAAACTGGAATGAGTCCAGGTAAGTCGCCTGGGTCAGCCAAGTGAATACTCCAAACCGCGTCTCGATTACATACTGCAGGCCGAGATCGACTCCGCGCGCCTCTTGCGAGCCGGAGTTTTGATAGGCCTCTTCGATTGATATGATTTGGCCGTCGGCGTCGCGGTTGACCGCTTCAAGAGGTAGCAATTGACCGGTCACCGAC